>NZ_ANPE02000203.1 GCF_000328305.2 Arthrobacter crystallopoietes BAB-32
GAGGAGGGCGCCGGCTGCGATGCGGGCGCGGGGGCGTGCGTCGATGCGGAACATGGGGTTCAGGGCTCCCGACTGAGTTGGCTGCTGAGACTTATGCGCCAGTCTAGGCAGTCGTTTAACCAGCGGGAACCTTATCCACAGCCCAGGACGGGCAAGTGGACCAAATTATTCGGACGATGCGGGAAACGCCGATGTTAGCCGATGCTGGCGCTGAGCGCGTTGAGGGTCTGGACGAGCAGTTTGCGCTCCTCGACTTTGATGCGTTCGTGCAGGCTCTCCTGGGTGTCATCCTCGAGCACGGGGACGGCGGCTTGCGCGAGGATGGGGCCGGTATCGACGCCGGAATCGACGAGGTGGACGGTCACGCCGGTGATCTTGACGCCGTGCGCGAGGGCGTCGCGGACACCGTGGGCGCCGGGGAAGGATGGCAGCAGGGCGGGGTGGGTGTTGACCAGGCGGCCTTCGAAGGCCTCGACGAACTCGGCATCGAGGATCCGCATAAAACCGGCCAGCAGGACCAGGTCGGATGCATACTCCGCGACGCGGGCCTGCAGCGCCCGGTTCCATTCGGGCCGGCTGGTAAAGTCTGCAGGAGCGCAGGTGAAGGTCTCGATTCCGGCTTTCTCTGCGCGCTCCAGTCCGAGGCACCCGGGCACGTCGGATCCGACGGCGAGGATCTCGGCGTCGAGCTCTCCAGCCTTGACTGCGTCGATGACGGCCTGGAGGTTGGTGCCGGAGCCGGAGACAA
The DNA here is from genome assembly GCF_000328305.2 of Arthrobacter crystallopoietes BAB-32. GTDB lineage: Bacteria > Actinomycetota > Actinomycetes > Actinomycetales > Micrococcaceae > Crystallibacter > Crystallibacter crystallopoietes_A. Next base: position 749 of record NZ_ANPE02000203.1, read on the forward strand.
GTACCACGATGCGCATGCGTTCAACTTTATGCTCCGGGCTCGCCTAGGCTTAAACCCATGCAGCAGACCCGGCCGAGGCCAACCGAAGAACAGCTCAAGACGTCCGGCCGCTATCTCCGGGTGGTGCTGCTGCTGATGATGGCGACCCTGCTGGCCTCCTCGCTCCCGCTGCCGTGGAAGGCTGCCACGACGGTCCTGGCCCTGGTTACGGGAGTTGTTTCCGTCGTCGGACTGGTCAAGGTGGTCCGGCTGGGGATGCCGGGCACGATGCGGATCACGTTCGTGCTGGGTCTGATCGCCGCGGGCTTCTTCCTGCTGACCAGCCTGGCCCAGATCGTGTTCTGGCCGATTACCTCCGAGTACGAGCAGTGCTCGCGCCTGGCCGTGACCCAATCCGCGCAGGAAGCGTGCACGCAGGACTACTCGGACCGGCTGATGCAGTACAACAACCTGTTCAATCCGCAGGACTGAGCGGCTACTTCCTGTTCTTGGCCGCCTTGGCGCGGCGCGGTTCCCGCTCCAGCCACGGTCCAAGGGCGTAGCCAATAACGACGCCGAGGGCGACTTCGCAAGCGACCCAGACTCCCGTCCACAACGGGTCGGGGCCGAGGTCCACCAGGCGCCCGATGCCCAGCGAGCCGCCGGTGAGCCAGGCCAGGCCCGCCGCTGCGGCTCCGGCAACAAGGCCGACGAGGACGCCGAGGAGCAGCGTCGATGCGGAGGCCGTGAACCAGCGGGCCCGGATCTTGATGGCGAGCCACTCGTCGAAGTGGTTCTCGCCCTCGCGCAGGAACCACCAGCCCGCCAGGATCCCCGCGACGACTGGCAGGGACAGCGCGGCCAGGCCGTAGGTGAGCTCGCCGGTCGGCAGCGCCCCGAGCAGCGGGTAGGCAGGCATCGGTCCCACGGTGGTGGCCATCGGGGTGGCCGAACTGCCCGTGCCGATGGCGAAGCCCGCGCCGCTGGACCAGGCCAGTGTCCAGCCGACCAGGTTAGGCAGCAGGCCGAGCTGGGCGACCGTCAGCACCGCCCCGCCCACGATGCCGGGGCTGAGCTCCTGGTAGATCTCGATGATGTCAGCCCAGTGCAGCGCGATGGCCGCGGCCAGCAGCGCGGCGGAAAGGCTCACCGCAGCGGTGGCGGCGAGGAGGCCGGCGCGGATGGCTGACCAGACATAGGAGCCGGCCCAGCGCGAGTGCTGGCTGGTCTTCGCCACCCAGGCCGCCGCGTCCACGCCGATAAGCCGGCCCCAGGACTTCGCTTCCCGGTAGGCGCCGGTCACCAGCCCGGCCCCCGCGGGAATCAGCGGAATCAGGGCGCCGGCAACCAGCGAGATCTGCACCTCGTCCGTCTGCACCAGGTAAGCCGTGGCGCCGCCGACGAAGGCATAAATGCCGAGGGCACCGAGGAACGCCTGCCACAGCTGGTCCGTGTAGGAGGCTCTGGCCAGCCGCCGGCCGGCCCGCCAGCACAGGAAGAACGGCAGCAGGGTCAGCCCGAGCGGTATGAGGGACAGTGTCCCCCGCTCCGTGTCGGCGGAGCTGGCGCCCATCACGATCTCCAGCTGCAACGGCACGCCGTGGATCAGCAGCCACGCCTGGCCGCCCAGCCGCGCCAGCGACTCGAAGCTGCGGTCCTCGAAGCCGTCCGCGAACCATACGCCGACCAGCGGCAGCAGCACCACGATGGCCGAAAGCAGGGCGCTCTGGAAGAGCTCGAAAGCCCCTTGCAGCCAGAGGGGCATGGGCAGGCCGCTCTGGGCACCCGGTCGCCATGTCAGTTTCATCGCTTCCATCGTGCCAGTTCCGGGCGCCCGGGCCGCTCAGCGACTCGGGTCTGCGGCCGGCAAGCTGCGGGAGGCAAGCGGCAGGCTAAGGGTGGAGCACCACCTTGATGCAGCCTTCCTCCTTTTTCTGGAAGATCCCGTACATCTCCGGCGCCCGGTCCAGCGGCACGCGGTGGGTGACCAGATCGGACAAAGCCAGCGGATCGCCGTCGTCCTCCACCAAAGGAAGCAGGTCCGGAATCCAACGCCGGACGTTGCACTGGCCCATCCGCAGCTGGACTTGCTTGTCGAACATCTTCATCATCGGCATCGGATCCGCCTCCCCGCCGTAGACGCCGGAAAGCGAGACCGTGCCGCCGCGCCGGACGGCGTCGATCGCGGTATGCAGGGTGGCGAGCCGGTCCACGCCGGCATGGCTCATGGCCAGCTTCGCCACGGGATGGGGCAGGACTCCGACGGCGGCCTGGGCGGCGGCGGCCACGGGCGAGCCGTGGGACTCCATGCCGACGGCGTCAACCACGGCATCCGGACCGCGGCCGGACGTCATTTCGCGCAGGTCCTCGGCGCAGTTCCGGTTCCAGTCCAGCGTGGCGATGCCGTGCCGTTCGGCCATCGCACGGCGCTCCGGAACCCGTTCGATCCCGATCACCCGGTGGCCCAGGTGCCGCCCGATCCGGCTGGCCAGCTGCCCGACGGGGCCGAGCCCGAAGACCGCGAGGGTGCCGCCGTCCGGCACGCTGGCGTAGTCCACGGCCTGCCAGGCGGTGGGCAGGATGTCGGAGAGGAAGAGGTAGCGCTCGTCCGGAATGTCCGGATTGGTGGCCTTGACCGGCCCGTAGTTGGCGAACGGCACGCGCAGGTACTCGGCCTGCCCGCCCGGGACGGACCCGTACAGCTCGGTGTAGCCGAACAGCGCCGCGCCCGAGCCCTTCTCCCGCACCTGCGTGGTCTCGCACTGGGACTGCAGCCCGAGGTTGCACATAAAGCAGTCGCCGCAGGCAATGTTGAACGGCACCACCACTTTGTCCCCGGGCTTGATGTTGGTGACGGCGCTGCCGACCTCCTCCACGATTCCCATCGGCTCGTGGCCCAGGATGTCGCCGCGGTTCAGGTACGGCCCCATCACCTCGTACAGGTGCAGATCCGAGCCGCAGATCGCCGTGGACGTCACGCGGATGATCGCGTCCGTCGGCTCCTGGATCTGCGGATCCGGCACTTCTTCGACGCTCAGCTGCCGCTTGCCTTGCCAGGTCAGTGCTTTCATGCCAGGGACTCCTGTGAATGATCCGCGGGGCGCCACGGCCCCTTTGCCGGCGGGGTTGTGTCCCACCGTACGCGCCGGACCTGCGGGCGGCTAGGGGGGAAAGTACGACGCCGGTGCCCCCGTTTTCCTGCGGGTGCGGTCAGGGGGCGGCGGGTTCGGCGGTGGCAGGCTGGATGTTCTGGTTTCCGCGGAAGACGTTCTCCGGATCGTACTCCCCCTTGAGGCGTGCCAGCCTGGCGTAGTTCTCCGCTCCGAAAGCCGCCTTGATCCGGTCCTGGCCTTCGTGGCCGATGAAGTTCAGGTAGACCCCGCCGGAGGTGAAGGCGGCGATGTCGCGGCGGAACCCTCTCGCCCAGCCGATCGCTTCCTCGGTCTGCGCGGGGTCCCGCCAGAGCGCGAACGGGTGGGATACCCAGCGGGAGGTCCGCCGGGCCATCGGTGTCGAGGCTGGATCCACCCGGGCTGCGGCGCCGCCCCATGGTGCCAGCAGCAGCTGCGAGGACTCGTGCGGCAACGTCTTTCCGTAGTCGAGGAACACGTCGACCGCTTCGTCCGGGAACTGGTCGTGGTAGTCGGCGGACCAGTAGTTGAACTGCCCCGGTTCGTCGTCGAGCATGCCCTGGAACTCCGCGTAGGGCCGCGGCGCCAGGATGTCCGCCGCCGGCGCCAGCTCCTGCAGCGGGCGGACCGCCTCGCGCCCCTCCTCGACGCTGCCGGCGTGGACGATGACCATGGCCAGTGCCGGCTTGCCGTGCATCTGCGCGGGCACGAAGTCCTCCGGCGGAGCGATCACGCCGACCAGGTTGGCGCCAAGCGCCTCGGGCGAGGAGTGCACGTAGTCGCGGAAGGCCAGTGCTGCATCGCGGGCGGCATCGGCGGGCCAGAGCAGCAGTCCGCAGAACACCTCCGGGCCGACATCGTGCAGGTTGAAGGTGAAGGATGTGGCGACGCCGAAGTTCCCGCCGCCGCCGTGCAGCGCCCAGAACAGCTCCGGGTTCTCCGTGGCGCTCGCGGTCACTTCGTTGCCCGAGGCCGTCACGAGGTCCACCGACACCAGGTTGTCGCAGGCCAGGCCCCAGGCGCGGTCGAGCCACCCCGAGCCGCCGCCGAGGGTAAAGCCGGAGACGCCGGTGGTGGTGACGCGCCCGCCCGTTGTCGCCAGCCCAAGCTCCTGGCCGGCACGGTCGAACTCGCCCCAGGTGACGCCGCCGCCGACCGTTGCCGTCCGGCTTTCGGCGTCGAAGGAAATCCGCTTCATCGGGCGCACGTCGACGACCAGGCCGCCGTCGATCATGGACATCCCGGCCACGGAATGCCCGCCGGAACGGACCGCCACCTCGAGGCCATGCTTGCGGGCCATCGCCAGCGCCTCGCGGACGTCCGCTGCGTCCGTGCATTGGGCGATGACTGCCGGCCTGCGGTCGATCATCGCGTTGAAGAGAGTGCGCGCCTCGTCGTAGCCCGCGTCGTCCGGCCGGACCCATTGCATGGCAGAGCTCCTTGAGTACAGCGGGCCACCCGCTTCAGATGCTACGCCCGTCCCGCTGCCGGCGGCCATGACCAAAATTGAGCCTTGCGCGGCACCTCCCCGGACCCGGCTTCCGCCGCCAATGCCCAGTGACCCAACCAGGAAATCGGCAGCACGGAAAAACCGGTAAATGCCTGGGAATTGGAAAGGGCGGCTGGTTCTCCAAGGAAAAAGAAAACCAGCCGCCCTGTTAGGCGGAAAAACCTCTCCGGAAAATCAACGCGCACCCCTTTGTCCGCGGAAGGCATCGGAGATTCCCCGCCCGTTTTCAATGCAGGCTGCAAATCCTCCCAGGGCGATGCAGCCTGGCTCCCGGACTACCGGGCGTCCTTGCGGCGCTTCGGGAGGAATTCCTCGGTAGCTGCCTTCGCACGCTTGTCGGCGCGCTTTTCCTTGACGGATTTCCCTTGCTTTTTGGTATTAGCTCCGCGCGGGGACTTTCCTGACATTCCAGCTCCTTCAGATAAGAACTACATTCAGTAAATCCACACCATACCCGATAAAAAAATAAATGCCAGTGCTCAAAAGAAAGCCCATGTCAGGGCAGGAGGCGGCCGCAGATTTCGCCGCTGCAATCGGGGCAGGAATTGTGCCCACGCCCGGCCGGCGGGTCAGGCGCTGAGGTCGAGCACGCCTTTGACCAGGGCGGCAGCGGCACCGATGAAGGCGATCACGATGACGCCCACCCGGGCGTGGTCGTCCTTGATATGCCGCATGAGCTTCTCCCCCACGTAGATCCCGGCGACGATCATGGCAGCCAGCGCCGTCCACATCCACCACTGCAGCTGCGGCAGGTCGCCTGGGTCCAGCCAGACGCGGACCCCGACGGTGGCCAGGCACAACAGGAAGAAGTAGGGCTGCAGGGTGGCGGCGAACTCGCGCTGCGGCCAGCGTGCCAGGACGGCGTAGGCGCTGACGGTCGGGCCCCCGACGCCGGCCAGCGAGTTGGTCAATCCGGAGCCGAGGCCGGCGATGGCCTTCGGCGGATTGCCGCTGACCGTCACGGAGGCGCGATGGAAGAGCAAGGACAATGCCAGCGCGGCGATCACCACGGCGCCCACCGCGATGACCAGCGGCGCGGACGGCAGGTTCACGGCCAGGATCGAGCCGGCCACCGTGCCCACGAGTGCCGGGACGGTCAGCCAGCGGAACATGCTCCAGTCGATGTCGGACCAGACCCGGGGCACGATCAGGCCGCAGGACACGACGCTGCAGATGTTGATCATCATGATGCCGGTGTGCGCGCCGAGCAGCATGACCAGGACGGGCGAGAGCAGCAGCGCAAAGCCCACGCCGGCGATCCGCTGGGCTACAGAGCCCAGGAAGATCGCTGCGAGGATCACGCCCAGCAGCCCGATAGTCACCGACCTACCCTAAACCGGCCCTGCGGCTACGCAGAAAACCGCCGCGCACCCGCGCCGGGCGGGCACCGCCGTCGTCAGTCTTTGGCCAGTGTTCACCATCACGTCACATGGTGCTCTCCGGGAGTCTCCCCGGCGCCGCCACGCTGGGGGTGTGAGGGTAGCCATCGTTGCTGAATCGTTCCTGCCGCACATGAACGGCGTCACCCACTCGTTGCTCCAGGTGATTTCGCACCTGCGCAGCCGCGGGGACGACGCGCTGGTCATCGCCCCGGCGTCGTCCTGGCTGGATGACGAGGCGCCGGCGGAGGTGCAGGGCTACCCGGTCCACCGGCTGCCGTCCATCCCGCTGCACGGCTACCCCAACGTGCGCGTTGCCGCCGGCACCGTCACGCGGATCCGCCGCATCCTCGCCGACTTCGCGCCGGACGTGGTGCATGTCGCCTCGCCGTTCGTGCTCGGCTGGCGGGCGGTGCAGGCGGCGCACCAGCTGGGCCTGCCGGCCGTGTCCATCTACCAGACCGAGGTTCCGGCCTACGCGTCGCGCTACGGGGCGCCCTGGCTGGAGCAGCTGCTGTGGCAGCACGTCGAGAACATCCACGAGCTTTCCACCGTCACGTTGGCGCCGTCGAGCTTCGCGATGAACCAGCTGCACGAACACTCGGTGCCGCGGGTGCATCTGTGGCGGCGGGGCGTGGACAGCGTGCGGTTCAGCCCGGACAAGTACGACGCCGGGTGGAGGGCTTCGGTGGCGCCGAACGGTGAGCGGATCATCGGCTTTGTGGGCCGGCTGGCGGCGGAGAAGCAGGTCGAGGACCTGGCGGTGCTGGCGGATGTCCCCGGCACGCGGCTGGTCATTGTGGGCTCCGGGCCGCTGAAGGAGTCGCTGCGGCAGAAGCTGCCCGGGGCGCATTTCGCCGGATTCCAGGGCGGCGAGGATCTGGCGCGAATGGTGGCCAGCTTCGATCTCTTCGTGCATCCGGGCGAATCCGAGACCTTCTGCCAGACCATCCAGGAGGCGCAGGCGGCCGGCGTTCCGGTGGTTGCCGTGGGCCGCGGCGGGCCGCTGGACCTGGTGGACCCGTCGCGGACCGGCTGGCTCTACACGCCGGGGGCGCTGGATGAGCTGCGCGGTTACGTGCTGGACCTGGTCGGCGACGACACCAAGCGCCGCGCCTTCGGCCGGGCCGCCCGCGATTCCGTGCGCGGACGGACCTGGCCGGTGCTCTGCGAGCAGCTCATCGGCTACTACGCCAAGGCCATCGAGGTGAAGCGGCGGACGCTCAACCTCGAGGCCAAGACCTACCTCGCCTGACCGGCCGGGCACCGCCGCCCCTCGCCCGGAGGCCAGCTGGCCGGTCCTCACGGATTGACTATTCAGCAGACGCCCCGATTCGCGTCGAAATGGGGCATCTGCTGAACAGTCGATGGGAGGGGGTCCTCGAAGGGGCTCAGTAGCTGGCGGGGGTGCCGGCGGCGGCGTCCTGCGGTGCGCTGATGAACTTGGCTGCGAGGGCCTCGGTGCCGCGGGCCAGCATGGCGACATCTGCGCCAACATTGACGAAGTCCGCGCCGGCCTCGATGTAGCGGCGGGCGGAGGCTTCGACGAAGGCGTTGACCCCGACGAACTTGCCGGCGGCTTTGACCTCGCGGATGCTGCGCAGCACGGCGTCGACGACGTCCGGGTGCTCCTGCTGGCCCAGCACGCCCATGGACGCGGCCAGGTCCGAGGGGCCGATGAAGACGCCGTCCACCCCGTCAACGGCGGCGATTGCTGCGGCGTTCTCAACGGCTTCGGCGGCTTCGATCTGGACAATCAGGGTGAGGGTCTCCCCCGCCCGGGCCAGGTAGTCCGGGATGCGGTTCCAGCGCGCGGAGCGGGCCAGCGCCGAACCGACGCCGCGGATGCCGCGGGGCGGATAGTGCATGGCGGCGACGGCGGCCTCGGCCTGCTCGGCGTTGTTGACCATGGGCACGATCAGCGTCTGGGCGCCCAGGTCCAGGTACTGCTTGATCATCACCGCGTCATTGAACGGCACGCGGACCACGGCCAGCGCCGGGTAGCCGGCGATGGCGCGCAGTTGGGCGAGGATCGACTCCAACCCCATCGGCCCGTGCTCGCCGTCGATCAGCAGGTAGTCCAGGCCGGAGCCGGCGCAGATCTCGGCCACCCCGGCGTCGCCGGAGCAGACGAACATGCCGGCAACGGTGCGGTCCGTGTCGCGGATGAGGTCCTTGAAGGACGGCGCAGGCTCTACTCGAAACGGCATGTGATGGTTCCCAGCTGTCCGTAGTCGGCGAAGACGGTGTCGCCCTCGTACACCCACATCGGGCGGGTGAAGGAGCCGGCCAGGATGGTCTCGCCGGCCTTGAGGTGGTCGCCGTGCGGGGCGATCTTGTTGGCCAGCCAGTACACGCCGGCGGCCGGATGGTTGAGCACGCCGGCGGCGACGCCGGTCTCCTCCACGGTCTGGTTCTTGTAGAGGATGGCGGAGATCCAGCGCAGGTCCACGTCCTGCGGCCGGACCGGATTGCCGCCGATGACCATGGCGCCCATGGCGGCGTTGTCCGAGATGGTGTCCACGATGGTGCGGCCTTCCATCTCGATCCGCGAGTCCAGGATCTCCAGCGCCGGCACCACGTACTCGGTCGCGTTGAGCACGTCGAAGATGGTCGCGTTGGGTCCCTTGACGTCCCGGTTGAGCACGAACGCCAGCTCCACCTCGATCCGCGGGTGCGTGTACTGGTCCCACTTCACCGTGCAGCCGTTTTCGAGGATCATGTCGTCGAAGATGATCCCGTAGTCCGGCTCGGAAATGCCGGTGGCGTACTGCATCGCCTTGGAGGTCAGCCCGATCTTGCGCCCCGCCAGCTTCCGGCCGTTGGCCTCGCTGCGCTCGCGCCAGAGGTTCTGCACCGCGTAGGAGTCCTCGACGGTCATCTCCGGGTAGCGTGCGGTCAGCCGGGGCACGGGTGTGCGGGTGCGTCCCGCCTCCACCAGCTCGTCGGCAATCTTCTCAATGGTTGTCTGGTCAAGCACGCGAGGGTCCACTTTCCAATCGTCAGCTGTGGGCGCACGGGAGGGGTTCCGGGCACCGCCGCTCCGGCCCAGGGTGAGGGCACGGGCGGGATACAGCACCATAGTACGGATCGCAGCGGAGGATTGAGACCTCCATTACAGCTGCCCGCCGCCCACGCTGCCGCCACGGAGACCCGCGGCACAGTCCACCCGTAGCCCACGCTGCCGCGGTGAGACTTCCGTTACAGCGGCCGCCGCGCCGGGTGCAGTGGCCGCCGAGAGGGCCTACGCTTGATGGGGATTATTGGCTGTGAGTCGAGGAAGAGCACCCATGTCGTTCCCTTTCCGCACCCCCGCCCGGGGTGCGACCACTGCGGCAGGCGCCGTGGCCGCCGTCGTACTTTTGGCAGGCTGCAGCGCGGGCGGCGGTTCCACTAACGACGGCGCCGAGCCGGTCAGCGGGGGCAACCTCGTCTACGCCACGGGGGACGCCGAGCCGACCTGCCTGGATCCGCACGTGGGCGGCAACTACCCGCAGGCGCTGATTTCGAGCCAGTACCTGGAGCCGCTGGTGTCCAAGAACTCGGCCGGCGAGATCATCCCGTGGCTGGCCAGCAGCTGGGAGCAGAGCGAGGACGGGCTGAGCTGGACCTTCACGCTCCGCGAGGGAGTGCAGTTCACCGACGGCACGCCGCTGGACGCCGAGGCCGTGAAGGCCAACCTCGAGCACGTGCAGGATCCGGCCACTGCCTCCTCCACCGGCTACCTCGCGCTGCGCAAGATCGAGAGCGCCGAGGCCCTCGACGAGCAGACACTGAAGCTGACGCTGAGCTCCCCGGACAGCGCGCTGCTCGAATCCTTCAGCATGCCGTGGGTGGCCATCCAGTCCCCGAAGGCGCTGGAGCGCAGCCAGGAGGAGAACTGCGCCGCGCCGGTGGGAACCGGGCCGTTCATGGTCGAGGACTGGGTCAAGCAGGAATCGGTCACGCTGGTGCGCAACGAGGAGTACGTCTCGCCGCCGTCCGAGGCCACCCACTCCGGGCCGGCCTACCTGGACTCCATCACCTGGCGGTTCATTCCCGAGTCCGCCACCCGGTACGCCGCGCTGCAGGCCGGCGAGGTGCACGTCATCGACAACGCCCAGCCGGACACCATCAAGGCGGCCGAGGGCAGCGACGTGATCAAGCACCTGGATGCCCCGCGGCCGGGCGCGTCCAACCGGCTGGAGCTGAACACCAGCAAGGCGCCGTTCGACGATCCGCTGGTGCGCGAAGCGTTCATCCGTTCGGTGAACGTGAACGACGGCGTGTCCACCCTTTTCTTCGGCACCGCCGCCAGGTCCTACTCGCCGTTGTCCAGCGTGGAACCGCTGGCCTACTCGGACTCCTCCCAGTTCGGCTACGATCCGGAGGAAGCGAACCGGCTGCTGGGCGAGGCCGGCTGGAGCGAGCGGGATTCGGCCGGCTACCGGGTCAAGGACGGCGAACGGCTGACGCTGGAATTCCCGGTCAGCACCAACCAGTCCATCCCGGCGGAGCAGTCGCTCTTCGAGCAGTTCCAGGCGACGGCCAAGGAGGCCGGGTTCGAGGTCAAGCTGAACCTGCTGGACCTGTCCAGCTGGTACGGCGCGCTGGCGGAGAACGACTACAACCTGGTCAGCGCCCCCTACACCAAGGTCGGGCCGGACGTGCTGCGAATCCTGTTCCACTCGGACAGCACCGTTCCGGCGCCGAGCGGCTATTTCGCGAACCTCTCGCAGGTGAAGTCCGAAGAGCTGGACGAGCTGCTGACCCGCGCGAGCGAGACCTCCGAACCGGCGGAGCGCGAAGAGCTGTACGAGCAGGCACAGAAGATCGTGCTCGAGGGCCACTACATCCTGCCGCTGTACGACCAGCAGAACCACTTCCTCTACCGCTCCGAGGTCTCCGGCGTGCGGGCCTGGCCGACGGTTTCCACGCCGGACTTCTACGATGCGTGGTTGAACAGCTGAAAACCTTCCGCTGGGTGCTGGCCAAGGTCCTGGGCGCGGTGTTCGTGCTCTGGGCCGTGGCCACGCTCATCTTCTTCGGCATCCGGCTGATACCCGGCGACCCGGCCGAAGCCATCCTCGGCGGGCCCGGTTCGCAGGCCTCCCCCGAGGCGCTGGAGCAAGTGCGCCGGGACTACGGCCTGGACCAGCCGCTGCCGGTGCAGTACGCGGCGCAGCTGGGCCGGCTGCTCCAGGGCGACCTGGGCGATTCCTACTCGCTGCGGATGCCGGTGGCGGAGCTGATCGCCGACCAGCTGCCCGGCACGCTGCTGCTCTCCGCGCTGTCCTTGCTGGTGGCCTGGCTGCTCGCCCTGGGGCTGGCCGGCTGGTCCACGCTGAATGGCAGGGCCGCGGCCGTGGTCGCCTCCGGCCTCGAAATCGCTGCCGCCGCAGTGCCGCACTTCTGGCTGGCCAGCGTGCTGATCCTGCTGTTCAGCAACTCCCTCGGCTGGCTGCCGCCGGTGAGCACCGGCTCGGCGGACGGCCTGGTCATGCCGGTCATCACGCTGGCGCTGCCGCTGGCCGGCTTCCTCGGCCAAGTGATGCGCGAGTCCATGCTCGGCGCGATGTCCAGCCCCTTCGCGCTCTCCGCCCGGGCCCGCGGCGAGGGCGAGTCCGGCGTGCTGTTCCGGCACGCACTGCGGCACGCAGCACTGCCCGGGATCGCCCTGTCCGGCTGGGCCTTCGGCAACCTGCTCAGCGGCACCGTCGTGGTCGAATCCATCTTCGCCCGGCCGGGCCTCGGCCGCACCCTGCTGAACGCCGTCACGCTCCGCGACATCCCGCTGGTCACCGGCGTCGCCCTGGTGTCCGCGCTGGCCTACGTGCTGGTGATGGCGGCCAGCGATGCCGCCGAACGGGTGGCCGATCCGAGGCTGCGCACGGCATGAGCATCTTCTCCAGCCAACGCAACCACCAGGACCCGGTGCTCACGGCCCACTTCCCCGGCCTGCGCGTGGTCGAGCTGGCCGCGGCCGCCGTCGCGCTGTTCCTGGTCTTCGCCGCCTGCTTCCCCACGATCCTGGCGCCGTTCGACCCGCTGGCCATCAACCCCGCGGATGCATTCCAGGGCCCCTCGGCGGAGCACTGGTTCGGCACGGACGAATCCGGCCGGGACATCTTCTCCCGCGTGGTCCATGGCGCCCGCCCGTCGCTGCTGATCGGCGCCGCCGCCACCGCGATCGGCCTTGGGCTCGCCGTCATCCTCGGCACCGCCGCCGGACTGGGCGGCCGCTGGCTGGACTTCGGGATCGGCCGGCTCCTCGAGGTGCTGTTCGCGCTCCCCGGCCTGCTGCTCGCGCTGGTCTTCATAGCCATCGCCGGCCCCGGCATCACTACCTCGGTAGTCGCCGTCGGCCTGTCCACCGCGCCGGGCTACGCCCGGATCATCCGCGGCCAGATCGCCCAGGTGCGCTCGTCCGCGATGGTGGAGGCCGCCGTCGTCCTTGGCCGCAGTCCCGCACGGGTGCTGCGCCGGCACATCCTGCCCAACGCCCTGGCACCCGTCTTCGTACTCGGCACGCTCGGCCTGGGCCAGGCGGTGGTGTGGGCGTCCTCGCTCAGCTTCCTTGGCCTCGGCGCGCCGCCGCCCGCCGCGGAATGGGGCGCGATGCTCGCCGCGGGCCGCACCTACCTGGGCACGGCCTGGTGGATGACGTTCTTCCCGGGCCTGGCGATCGTGCTGGCTGCGGCGTCCTCCACGGTGCTGGGACGGGCGCTGCAGCGGAGGGTGGCGCTGCGGTGACAGCAAAGAACGACGCCGTGCTGCGGGTCGAGGACCTGGCGGTCGCCTTTGGCGGGGTGGCGGCAGTGCGCGGCCTCTCGCTGGAGATCCGGCGCGGAGAATGCCTCGCGCTGGTCGGCGAGTCCGGGTCCGGCAAGTCCGTTACCGCCCGGTCGCTGATCGGCCTGGCCGGGCCGGGCGCCAAGGTCACCGCCGGCCGGATGGAACTCTCCGGCCGGAACCTCGCCGGATTGAGCCAGCGCGCTGGCGCCAGGTCCGGGGCAGCCGGATCGGCTTCATCCTGCAGGACGCACTGGTCTCGCTCGATCCGCTGCGGCCGGTCGGGCGCGAGATCGAGGATTCGCTGCGGCTGGGCACCGGGCTCACCCGCGACGAGCGGGCCCGGCGGGTGCTGTCCCTGCTCGAGGAGGTGGGGCTGGACAAGCCGGTCCAGCGCGCCGGCCAGCGGTCCGGCGAGCTCTCCGGCGGGATGCGCCAGCGGGCCCTGATTGCGTCGGCGATCGCGCTGGACCCGGAGTTGATCATTGCCGATGAGCCGACCACCGCGCTGGATGCCACCGTGCAGGCCCAGATCCTGGACCTCCTGGCGGCACTGCGGGAACGCGGCTCGGCCATGCTGCTGATCAGCCATGACCTGGCCGTGGTGGAATCCGTGGCGGACCGCGTGGCCGTGATGACCGAAGGCCGCATCGTCGAGCAGGGCCCGGCCTCGCAAGTCCTCGGTGCGCCGCAGCACGACTACACCCGCCGGCTGCTGCAGGCCGTGCCGGCC
>NZ_ANPE02000202.1 GCF_000328305.2 Arthrobacter crystallopoietes BAB-32
CCGCCGAGGGGCTGACCCCCGAGGAGGCGCTGCGCAGCTACACCGAGTGGGCCGCCATCGCCACCGGCACCGATGCCGACAAGGGCACCCTGCGCACCGGCAAGCTTGCCGACTTCGCGGTCCTCTCCGGCTCGCCGCTGGACGCGCCGGACATTGCCGCCCTGGAGGTCCTCGCGACCATCGTCGGCGGCGAGTTCACCCACAACCTCCTGGATCCAACGTACGACGGCGGCGCCCCGGCTTCCGCCTCCTTCCCACCGGCCGCCGTGGCCACCTCGACCCAGCCCACCGCACCGATCGGAGCAGACGCATGACCACCACTGCCTCTTCAGCAGCACGCACCGCAGCCGCCGGCCGCGAGGCCTTCCTGGCCGACTTCCGCTCGATGAGCACCTTCGGTGCGACCGCCGGCGGCGGTGTGGACCGGCAGGCCGGCACCGTCGCGGACGGGCAGACCCGCAGCTGGTTCCGCGGCCTGGTCGAGGGCCACGGCTTCGAGGTCCGCTATGACCAGGTCGGCAACCAGTTCGCGCTGCTCGAACTCACCCCCGGCGCCCCGTACATCGCCGTCGGCTCCCACTTGGACTCCCAGCCGCTCGGCGGCCGGTTCGACGGAGCCTACGGCGTGCTCGCCGGAGCCCACGCCGCGATCCGGCTCAAGGAACGCTTCACCCAAGGCGACGAGACCGCGAAGTTCAACATCGCCGTCGTTAATTGGTTCAATGAGGAAGGCTGCCGCTTCAAGCCCTCGATGATGGGCAGCTCCGTCTTCACCGGCAAGCTGCCCGCGGAGCAGGTGCTGGCCACCACGGACCCGCACGGCACTACTGTCCGCGAGGCGCTGGAAGCCATCGGCACCGTGGGTGATTTCTCGCTGGACGTGGCCGCGTACCTGGAGATCCACATCGAGCAGGGCCGCTCGCTCGAGGACGCCGGGCTGACCATCGGCCTGGTCGAATCGACCTGGGGCGCCAACAAGTACGAGTTCGTGGTGCACGGCGAGCAGGCGCACACCGGCGCCACGATCATTGCGGACCGGCATGACGCGCTGCTCGGCGCCTCGCTGCTGGTGGTCGCGGCCCGCGAGATCGCCGACGAGTTCTCCACCGACGAGCACGCCGTCATCACCTCCTGCGGCGAGTTCAACGTCTTCCCGAATTCGCCCGTGGTGGTGGCCAGCCGGGTGAATCTGCTGGTGGACCTGCGCAGCACCGACCCCGATGTGCTGGCCGCGGCGGACGCCGAGCTGCACCGCCGGATCCAGGCCATCGAACAGCGCGCCGCCGTGAAGATCGAGCGCGGCGCCGAGCATGTCTGGGCGTCCAAGGCCTACGACGAAGCCGGCATGAAGCTGGCCGCCGAATGCGCCGACGCCCTCGGCCTGCCGCACGGCACCGTCCGCACCCTCGCCGGCCACGACTCGACCAACATGAAGGACATCGTCCCGACCATCATGCTCTTCGTGCCCAGCGTCGAAGGCATCAGCCACAACGAGAAGGAGCTGACCAGCGACGAGGACATGCTCGCCGGCGTCGACCTGCTCACCGAGCTGCTCGGCCGCGTGGCCGACGGCGAATTCGTCCGGCCGTAGCCAAGGGAGGAGCGGGCCGGCGGCCGGGTGAACGTGCCGGTGTGTGCAGTGCTCAGTGTGCGGGAAGTGCGTAGTGGTCGGCGATCAGTTCGACCGTCCGCGCCTGGGCCTGGCGTGAGTGCCCCATGACCACGAGCATCACTTCGTCGACGCCGGTCCGGGCATGAAGCCGTTCCAGGGCAGTGGCCACCTCGGGTCCGGTGCCGTTGATGAAACGCCGGGTGTAGAGGTCGAGGATGTGCTGTTCCTGCAGGGTAGCCGAGTAGGCCTCGACTTCTTCCGGCGGGAGCAGGCTGTAGGGCTTGCGCTGGAACATGCGCAGCATGGCCATCGCCGATGAAGCTGCCTGGCGTTTGGCCTCGGCTGGGTCATCGTGCGCGACGACGCCGACGCTGAGGAGGGTGTACGGCTCGTCCAGAACCTCGGAGGGCTGGAAACTCTCCCGGTACAGCTGCATCGCCGTGTCGACGTCGGCATCACCGAATTGCAGGGCAAAGGCATACGGCCGTCCGAGCTGCCCGGCCAGCTGGGCAGAGTACGGCGACGAGCCCAGAACCCAAAGCTCCGGTGCAGTCTCCGGGCGTGCGACGCGGTTCTGGTCGGCCTGCCATGGGCCCGGCACGGCGTGGACGTTCCCGTAGGCATGGCCATCCGGGAAGTCGTTGCCGAGGAAGGCTAGCAGCTCCAGCACCTGCTGCGGGAAGCCGTCGTTGGCGTCGTGATGCCGGCGCAGCGCCGCGGCGGTCTGCAGGTCCGTGCCGGGTGCGCGGCCCACGCCCAGATCGACCCGCCCGGGGGCCAGTGCGTCCAGCATGCCGAACTGTTCGGCGATCACCAGCGGCGCATGGTTCGGCAGCATGACCCCGCCGGCGCCAAGCCGGATCCGGTCCGTCGCACCGGTCAGCCGCCCCAGCATGATTTGGGGCGACGACGTCGCAGCCCCGGGCATGGCGTGGTGCTCGGACATCCAGAACCGGTGGTATCCCCGCCGCTCGGCCAGCTGGGCCAGCGCGATGATCTCGCCGAACGCTTCCTGGACGGTTTGTCCGATGGCGGTGTGCGCGTTGTCGAGCACCGAAAGCGCGAACGGGGCGGTGCCCGAAGGCGGGGCGGGGATCATGAAACTCCTTGGTTCTTGTAAAACTGTTTGGTTCGAGGCGTTCGGAAGGTGCGCGTCGGAAGGGGCTGCCCGACCATTCAGGCCGGACAGCCCCCTTCGCCGTCCGCTTCGCCGCGGCGCTTTGTCCTCAACGCCGCGGCGGCAGGGAATTATGCGTTGGCCAAAGTTGCGGTCCCTTCGAATGCGGCGCGACCCTGGATCGCAGAGGTCCCGAGGTCGCTCTTGGGCAGTGCCTCGCCGGTCTCGACGGCGGTGGCCCAGGCCTCGGTGGTGGCCACGGCGGCGAAGTTGGACTGGAGCAGGACGAGCAAGGTCTCGTGCAGATCCTCGGCCGGGACCTTGCCGGCCTCGTTCGCCAGGTGGGGCGAGCCGCTGGCGTCGGAGAGGATTTCGGCGGCGAGGCCGAGCTCCTCGGCCGCGGCGGCGGTCCCGATGTCGCAGTTGTTGGTCATGTAGCCAACGATCGTGATCGTGTCGACCTGCTGCTCGGCCAGCCACTGGGCGACGTCGGTGCCCGCGAAGACGCTGGCCTTGTCCTTGGTCACGCGCTTCCAGGACGGGGTGATGCGCCCTTCGATCTCGGGGTGCAGCTTCCAGCTCTCGGAACCGACGGCGAAGACCGGTGCGCCCTCGGGGTACTGGTGCTGGACCACCACTACGGGAATGCCCTGCTGTTCTGCGACATCGATGGCCCGCAGGATGTTGGCCAGCGACTTCTCGCGCGGCGGGTACTGGATCTGGAGGATCCCGTCGAAATACTCCTGCTGGACATCCACAATGATCAGCGCGCGGCGGGGTGCGGTCATGATTTCTCCTTGGTGTCGAACTACTTGTCCGATTCCAGTCTCCCGGGCGGCATCCGGTATCGTGAGTGGCGCAAAAGACGACTATGGATGGATTTGGGCCAAAGTGAAGATTGCCGTGCACGCCTTCGAGGGCATCACCATGTTCCACCTCGCGTCCCTGCTCATGGTGTTCGGCGAAGTCGGCCGCCAGAACCTCGCGGCCGGGTGGGAAGCAACCGCCTGGACCGAGGATGGACGCGGCATCCGGACGGCCGAAGGGCTCTCGCTCCACGATGTTTCCGGCCCGGAAACGATTGCCGGCGCCGACCTCCTCGTGTTCCCGGCTTGGCCCAACGACCTGCCCCGCGCGAACGATAACCTGACCGACCTGATCAGGACCGCCCACGCAGACGGGACCGCCGTCGCCGGCCTCTGCCTTGGCGCGTTTCCCGTCGCCGACAGCGGGCTTTTGGACGGCCGCACCGCCGTCACCCATTGGGCCTCCGCACCCCTTCTGACGCAACGCCGGCCCGCCGTTACCGTGGAAGACTCCGCCCTCTACCTCGACCACGGCGACGTGCTCACCTCGGCCGGTACCGCCTCGGCAATCGATGCTTGTCTCTACATCGTCCGCAAGCACCTCGGCTCCGCGGCGGCGGCGAAGGTTGCACGCCACCTCGTCGTTGCGCCCCACCGCGAGGGCGACCAGGCGCAGTACGTTGAGCGGCCGATTCCCGATCCCGGGGGCGTTGGCGACCTCGGCACCACGCTGGACTGGGCGCTCGCCAACCTCGGCGAGCCCCTCTCGGTCGGCGACCTCGCCGCCCACGCAGGCATGAGCCGGCGCAACTTCACCCGCAGATTCGCCGAAGCCACCGGCACCACGCCGGCCCGCTGGATCCTCTCCCGCCGCCTCGATGAAGCCAGGCGGCTGCTCGAAGCCACCGCCTGGCCAATCGAGCGGATCGCCCGCACCTGCGGCTTCGGCAGCACCGTCGGGTTCCGGCAAAACTTCGTCGCCGCCTACGCCACCACCCCCACGTCCTACCGGCAGCGGTTCACCGATTCGATGGTCTAATCGAGCCGCCCAACCACCGCACGGAAGAGCCACAGCGCGCAGGCTGGAGCCGATGGTACTTGGCGCGGCGCCGGGAATTGCCCAGTGGCGTCTTCTTGAGACTTTGATTACGTCGCTTTTGTTGCGTGGATCACATTTGCTTGCCTCCGGGTGGCGCTAACGGTCAGCCTTGGGCATCACCACATTCTGTCCGCAGCGCCTTTGTGCGCGTGCCCCACAAGGAGCACCACATGACCGACGTCCTTTGGTTCACCGACCTTGGCCTGGCCGACCTTGACCAGGTTGGTGGCAAGAACGCCTCTCTCGGCGAGTTGATCCGCAACCTGGCCACGGCTGGGGTCAGGGTCCCGGAGGGATTTGCGACGACGGCGGACGCCTACCGCCGTTTCCTCCAGGAGTCCGGCCTTGAGGAACGGATCGAAGCCATCCTCAAGGACCTGGACAGCGACAACGTCACGGCTCTGGCGAAGGCCGGGGCGGAGATCCGCGACCTCATCCGCCAGGCCCCGTTCCCTGCAGGCTTCGAGGAGCAGGTGCGCGGTGCGTACGCCGCGCTGACCGAAAGCCACGGCGACGAGTCTGAGGTCTCCTGGGCCGTGCGGTCCAGCGCCACGGCCGAGGACCTGCCGGATGCCTCCTTTGCCGGACAGCAGGAGACCTTCCTGAACATCCGCGGGATCGAGAATGTGCTGCTGGCCATCAAGGACGTCTTTGCCTCGCTCTACAACGACCGGGCCATCGCCTACCGGGTCCACCACGGCTTCACGCATTCCGAGGTCGCCCTCTCGGCCGGTATCCAGCGCATGGTCCGCTCCGACATCGGGGCGTCCGGTGTCATGTTCACCATGGACACCGAGTCGGGCTTTACCGACGCCGTATTCATCACCTCCTCCTACGGCTTGGGCGAGGCGGTGGTCCAGGGCGCGGTGAATCCGGACGAGTTCTACGTCCACAAGCCCACCCTGGCCGCCGGCCGGCCCGCGATCCTCAAGCGCGGACTCGGCGAGAAGGCCCTGCAGATGACCTACACGGACTCCGCCGAGGTCGGCCGGACCGTCGACTTCGGGCCCGTGTCGCGGGAGCAGCGGCTCCGCTTCAGCCTGACCGACGCCGAAGTCGAGCAGTTGGCCCGGCACGCGATGGCCATCGAGGCGCACTACGGCCGCCCCATGGACATCGAGTGGGGCAAGGACGGCGTCGACGGCGAGCTCTACATCCTGCAGGCCCGCCCCGAGACTGTTGAGTCCCGCAAGGCCAGCGGCACCCTCTCCCGCTACACCCTCAACGAACGCTCCGCCATCCTTGCCGAGGGCCGCGCGATCGGGCAGCGCATCGGCGCCGGCCAGGTGCGGGTGCTGGCCTCGATCGACCAGATGGCCGAGTTCCAGGAGGGCGACGTCCTGGTGGCGAACATGACCGACCCCGACTGGGAGCCGATCATGAAGAAGGCCGCTGCCATCGTCACCGACCGCGGCGGACGCACCTGCCACGCGGCGATCATCGCCCGCGAGCTCGGCATCCCGGCCGTGGTCGGCACCGGGAACGCCTCCCGGGTGCTGGCGGACGGAGCACCCGTCACCGTCTCCTGCGCCGAAGGCGAAGCGGGCCTGGTCTACGAAGGGCTGCTCGACTACACTCTGCACGAAACGTCGCTGGAGACGATGCCCCCGGCACCGGTGAAGATCATGATGAACGTCGGCACCCCCGAGCAGGCCTTCAGCTTCTCCCGGCTGCCGCACCACGGCGTCGGACTGGCCCGGCTGGAATTCATCATCAACCGGCAGATCGGCATCCACCCCAACGCCCTGCTGGCCCTGGAAGGCGAGATCGCGCGCCCCGCCGCACTCTCCGACTACAGCATCGAGCAGATCCGGGAGAAGATCGCGGCCTATGACGGACCGCGCGACTACTACGTGAAGCGGCTGGCCGAGGGCATCGCGTCCATCGCCGCAGCCTTTGCACCGGAGCCGGTGATCATCCGGCTCTCGGACTTCAAGTCCAACGAGTACGCCAACCTGCTCGGCGGTCCCGCCTTCGAACCCAACGAAGAGAACCCCATGATCGGCTACCGGGGCGCCTCGCGGTACCTCTCGGAGTCGTTCCGCCAGGCTTTCGAGCTCGAGTGCGAGGCCCTGAAGTTTGTGCGCAACGAGATGGGGCTGTCCAACATCAAGCTGATGGTGCCGTTCGTGCGCACCCTGGACGAGGCCCGCGGCGTGACCGAGCTGCTGGCCGCCAACGGCCTGCGCCGCGGCGAGGACGGCCTGGAGATCGTCATGATGTGCGAACTGCCCGCCAACGCCCTGCTGGCCGACGAGTTCCTGGACTTCTTCGACGGCTTCTCCATCGGCTCCAACGACCTGACCCAGCTGACCCTCGGCCTGGACCGGGACTCGGCACTGGTCGCCGGAGCGTTCGACGAGCGCAACCCGGCGGTCAAGAAGCTGCTGGAGCTGGCCATCAGCGCCTGCCGCGCCCGCGGCAAGTACGTGGGCATCTGCGGCCAGGGCCCCAGCGACCACCCGGATCTGGCCGAATGGCTGCTGGAGCAGGGCATCAGCTCGGTGTCGCTCAATCCGGACGCAGTGACCGACACCTGGCTGCGCCTGGCCCGCACCGGCAAGCGTTCCACGGTCTGAGTGCCTGACGCGCACAACGGGGAGACCACGGGTGCCGGGCAGAGCCCGGCTCCCGTGGTCTTCTTCCTCTCGGACAGCACGGGGATCACCGCAGAGACCCTCGGCAGCACCTTGCTGACGCAGTTTCCCAACCACCGGTTCGAGCGCCGCACCATCCCATTCATCACCACGGTGGTGGAGGCCTGCCGCGTCGTCGACCTGATCGACGGGGTTGCAGCCACGGGTTCGCGTCCGATCGTCTTTTCGACGGCGGTGAACCGGGAGATCCGCGACATCCTGTCGCAGAGCAAGGGGCACTTCGTGGACCTGTTCGGCACCCACATGGCCCAGCTGGAAGATGCGCTGCACGCGGCCGCCAGCGGGGAGCCCGGCAAGGCCCACGGCCTCGGCGACGCCATCCGGTACCAGTCACGCATGGCGGCCATCGAGTACGCCATCGAACACGACGACGGACAGTCCATCCGGGCGCTAGAGCGCGCGCAGCTGATCCTGATCGCCCCCTCGCGCTGCGGCAAAACCCCGACGACGATGTACCTGGCCCTGCAGCATGGCATCCTGGCCGCCAACTTCCCGCTCATCGAGGAGGACTTCGCCACCCGGTCGCTGCCCGAGCCGCTGCGCCCCTTCGTGCACAAATGTTTCGGGCTGACCTCCGTGCCGCTGCGGCTCAGCCAGATCCGCCAGGAGCGCCGCCCGGACAGCAAGTACGCCTCGCTGGCCCAGTGCAGCTGGGAGATCCGCAATGCCGAGGAGACCTACCGGTTCAACCACATACCGTACGTGAACTCCGGGGCCATGTCGGTCGAGGAAATCTCCGCCACCATCCTGCAGCAGATGAACCTGTAGGCAGCAGGAGTTACCGGAAGGCCGCCGTCCCGGTGATCTGGTTGCCCAGGATGAGGGTGTGCACCTCGTCGGTGCCTTCGTAGGTGCGCACGCTCTCCAGGTTGTTGGCGTGGCGCAGCGGAGAGTAGTCGAGCGTGATGCCGTTGCCGCCGAGCATGGCCCGGGCGTCCCGGCAGATCCGGATGGCCTCGCGGCAGTTGTTCAGCTTGCCCACGGAGATCTGGTACGGCTCCAGCGTCCCGGCGTCCTTTAGCCCGGGGTTTTCATGGGTGAGCGTTTGAAAACGTGTGTTTAAGCAGGGAAAGGGTGCTCTGAGCTGGGAAAATAGTGGTTGTCGAGACCGTTATTCTGCCTAGCGAAGGAGCACCCTTCCGGTGT
>NZ_ANPE02000201.1 GCF_000328305.2 Arthrobacter crystallopoietes BAB-32
GGGGCGGATGCACAACGCATCCGCCCCTCGGCACGCTCGGCTTTCCTAGGCAGGGCCCGCCGGGGAAAGCTCCGGCTCGAACCCCGCCACGTCGGCACAGCCGCCCAGCCGCCGCCGCATGACGTCGATGGCCTGCGGGTTCTGGTCGACGCAGACAAAGCTGCGGTCGAGGGCAGCTGCCACCGCGCCGAGGGTGCCGGAGCCGGCGAAGAAGTCCAACACCCAGTCGCCCGGGCGACTGCTCGCCGCGACCATGCGGCGCAGGAGGCCCTCCGGCTTCTGGGTTGGGTAGCCGGTCTTCTCCTTTCCCGTGGGGGAGACGATGGTGTGCCACCAGACGTCGGTCGGCAGCTTGCCGCGGGCAGCCTTCTCCGGCGTCACCAGCCCGGGCGCCATATACGGCTCGCGGTCGACTTCGGTGCTGTCGAAGTAGTAGGCCTTGGGGTTCTTGACGTAGACCAGGATGTTGTCGTGCTTGGCGGGCCAGCGGTTCCTGGCCCGCCCACCGTAGTCGTAGGCCCAGATGATCTCGTTCAGGAAGCAATCGCGGCCGAACAAGGCGTCGAGGAGCACCTTCGCGTAGTGCACCTCGCGGTAATCCAGATGCAGGTACAGGGTGCCATCGTCAGCGAGCAGGCGCCAGGCTTCCTCAAGCCGGGGTTCGAGGAAGGACCAGTAATCGTCGAAGACGTCGTCATAGCTGGCCAGCATGCCCTTGATGGTCTGGTAGGAGCGGCCCTTGAAGCCGACCCGGTCGCCTTCTCCGTCGGCGCTGCGCACCATTGATGTCTGCTGCCGGCGCTGCACCCGGCCGGTATTGAACGGCGGATCGACGTAGATCATCGTGAAGGCACCGTCCGGAAGGGTCGGCAGAAAAGCGGCGTTGTCCGCATGGACAACCAGGTTGCCGCCTTCCGGCGTCCAGGTCGGCCCGGCCGGCTCAGCGAAAGCCTCGGTCACGTGCGCAACTATTCGGCTGCGGCGGGGCCGGTTGTCTTGACCACTTCGCCGTTGCGGCGGCGCGTACGGGTCCGGCGCCGGCGCGGCTTGGCGTCCTCATTGCCAGCCTGTGCCGCGGCTGCTGCACCGGTTTCGGCCGTTGTCGCGGTGGTTTCCTCGCCGGCCGCAGTAGAGGAACGACGACGGCGGGTGCGGCCCGCGCCCGAACGTGTACCTTCCGTGCGGCCGCCTTCAGCGCGCCCGCCCTGGCCGCCCCTGCCGCCGCGAGGGCGGCTGCCACCGCGGGAGTTTTTCTTGCCGGTCTCGCCGAGGTCCTCGAGTGCCTCGGCGTCGACGCCGGCGAGCTTGCGCTGGCCGCGCGGCAGGCGGCCCTTCGTGCCTTGCGGGATGTCCAAGTCCGTGTAGAGGTGCGGCGAGGACGAGTAGGTTTCCACCGGTTCGGGGACGTCCAGGCCGAGCGCCTTGTTGATCAGGCCCCAGCGGGGGACGTCGTCCCAGTCCACGAAGGTAATGGCCGTGCCCTTGTTGCCGGCACGGCCGGTGCGGCCCACGCGGTGCAGGTAGGTCTTTTCGTCCTCAGGGCACTGGAAGTTGATCACGTGGGTGACGTCATCGACGTCGATACCGCGGGCAGCGACGTCGGTGGCGACGAGTACGTCCACCTTCTCGTTCCGGAAGGCGCGCAGCGCCTGCTCACGGGCGCCCTGGCCGAGATCGCCGTGGATCGCGGCAGCGGCGAACCCGCGGTCCACGAGCTCCTCGGACAGCTTGGCCGCGGTGCGCTTGGTCTTGGTGAAGATGATGGTCCGGCCGCGGCCTTCGGCCTGCAGGATGCGGGCGACAACCTCGTCCTTGTCCAGGGCGTGGGCGCGGTAGATGACCTGGCGGATATCCTTCTTGGTCATGCCCTCGTCGTCGGGATCGGCAGCGCGGATATGCGTCGGCTGCGTCATGTACCGTCGGGCCATGGCGACCACGGGGCCGGGCATCGTTGCCGAGAACAGCATCGTCTGCCGGACGGCCGGGGTGGCGCCCAGCAGCGTCTCCACATCCGGCAGGAAGCCCAGGTCCAGCATTTCGTCGGCTTCGTCGAGGACGACAATCCGGACGTTCTTCAGGTTCAGGTGCCGCTGGCGGTGCAGGTCGATCAGCCGGCCGGGGGTTCCCACAACGACCTCCACGCCCTTGCCCAGTTCTTCGATCTGGGGCTCGTAGGCGCGGCCGCCGTAAATGGTGGAAACCCGCACGTCCCGGTGCTTGGACGCAGTTTTGAGGTCCTGGGCCACCTGGACGGCGAGTTCGCGGGTCGGAACGACCACCAGGGCCTGCGGGGCGCCCGGTGCGGGAAGCTTGTCGAAGCCTTCATCCGACGGGCCGATAACGCGCTGCAGGGCCGGAATGCCGAAGCCGAGCGTCTTGCCGGTACCGGTCTTGGCCTGGCCGATGATGTCGTGGCCGCTGAGGGCCACGGGGAGGGTCATGGCCTGGATCGGGAAGGGGTGGGTAATGCCGGCGTCGAAGAGGGAACGGACAATGTCTGCCCGCACGTCGAAGTCGGCGAAGGTCTGCTGCGGCAGCTCGTGCGGCCGTTCGTCCGAGGCCAGCGTCGCTTCGACGGCAATCTCTTCGGTGCTGTTGTCCGCGTGGAGCAGGTGCACCTGGTCCGCGGTCTGGTTTTCAGTGTTCAATTACGTAACCGTTCGATAAGGCGCCTGCGCTGCCGGTGCTCAACTGCACGGCCGCTTGCGCACAGCCGTGCAGGAACTGTCCCGGAGGCTGCAGGCGCATCCAGCGGAAGCCGATCGCGGGCTAACAACTGCATGCCGGATCATGGCCAAGCAAGGCCGATCCGGCGAACAAAAGATCGCGTAGGGGCGGATCTGTTGAGTTGAAACTCTCAAAGTCTTCGAACAATCAACGACCGGGCATCCAGTTCTACGTCTCCCAGTCTACCGGGCAGAGGCAAATCGGCAGCGGTAACGCCCGTCCTGCCCCGGGCGGGACCGGTCAGCTGTGGACGGTGACGAGTTCGAACCGCACCGAGCGTTTGGCAATGTCCGCCTCGACCAGCCGGGCGCGGATCGACGTTCCCGGTTCGAGCTCGCCGTCGCAGCGCGCGGTGACCGCAGGCGCGCTGAGCTGGATAGTGCCGTGCGGCACGGCTTCGCGGCGGCCGTTGCCGTTACTGTTGGTTCCGTTGCCATGGTTGTTCTGCCGGGCGCTGATGACGACGGCGTCGAACTCCTCGCCGACACGGTGGCTCAGCAGTGCGGCCTCCACGGCGTCCAGCGAAGCCCGCTCGAGCCGCGAAGCCAGCTGGTCCGAGGCCGCCATCAGCTCGGGCAGGACGGGCAGGGCCTCGCGCACCCAGTCGGGCACTTCGTTGCCCGCGACGAGGGCTTCGCAAATCAGCAGGACGAACCGGTCAACCAGGCGGCGCAGCGGGGCAGTCGTATGGGCATAGGGGGCGGCGATAGCGGCCTGGAGCTGCTCCTCGGGCGGACCGCCGTCGAAAGGTGTATAGCCGGCGCCGCGGAAGAGCGAAGCGGCCGCATTCATCAGCGCCAGTTGCTTCGGCTCCGCCGTGTCCAGGCCGCGCAGGTACTCCCCGTAGGCGATGTCCTGCGGCCACGGATGGCCCAACGCCTTGGTCTGGCGGCGGAATTTGGCTTCGGACTCGGCATCCGGGGCCGGCATGGTGCGCAGGATGCCGATGTTGCCGTCCAGCATAATGCGCGCCGCGGCCATGCCGGTCATGAGCGAGATCTGCGCGTTCCAATCCTCCACGGGAAGGGCAGGCCGGGCGACGATGAAATAGTGCCGGCCGTCGTGGGCGATCTCCTCTTCCGGCAGTTTCAGGCTGGCGCCGCCGCGCTGAAGCTCCAGCGCCTGGCGCTTGCAGCCAATCTCTTTCAGCAGCTCCAGGTACTCGGGGGCGGTACCGGAATCGATGTCCTGCTGGACCTCCTCGTACGTGAGCTGGGCCCGGCTGCGAACCACCGCACGGAACAGCGCTACCTGCGCAACGTTCGCTCCGCCGTCGAGCGCGAACTCCCAGACAAACGCGCTGCGGTCCCGGTCCGGCAGGAGGCTGCCGGCGTCCTCGCTGATGGCTTCCGGGTGCAGCGGGATGCGCCCGTCCGGCGCATAGATGGTCTGGCCGCGCCGACGCGTCGCTTCATCGAGTTCCCCTCCCGGCTCAATGAACGAGGGAACATCCGCGATGGCGTACCAGACCTTGTAGCCGCTGCCGTCCCGTTCCAGGTACATCGCCTGGTCCAGGTCGGTGGAGCCGGGCGGGTCGATCGTGATGAAGTCCAGCCCGGTGAGGTCGCGCTCCGGCAGCCGCTGCTGCGCGATGGCCTTCTCCGCCTCGGCCAGCACCGATGGGGTGAAATGGCCGGGCAGTTCCAGTTCGGTGCGCAGCTCCTTCAGCACCCGTGCGAGCAGGTGCTGCGACTCGTTGACCTTGGCATCCACGTGGGGGTACGGCACAGCCCCAGCCTAGTCCCGGGGCGCGGATTCCGTCAGGTTACGCTGGAACCATGAGCACCGAACAACAGCCGTCGCCGCTCGCGGCCGGTCCGGAAGAAGCCCACCGGCAATACGTGATCGACCTGTACGGGGTCATGGCATACGGGGAGCTCTCGGCCTTCGAACGCTTCTCTTCCGACGCCCGCTTCTCCCCGACGCTGCGGGACCGGGCGGAGATCGGCCGGCTGGCAGTGACTGAGTTCGAACACTTTGAACTCGTGAGCGCCGAGCTGGCGCGCATGGGTGTGGACGTGCAGGCCGCCATGGCTCCCTTCCAGGCCTCGATCGACGCGTTCCACGAGCGGACGCGCCCGGGGGACTGGTACGAATCCCTGATGAAGGCCTACGTTGCGGACTCCGTGTCCGGTGATTTCTACCGAGCCATTGCCAGCCGGCTGGACCCGCAAACCCGCGCGGTCGTCGCACGGATCAAGGAGAACGACGGGCAGCTGGCGCTGCTGACGACCCGGCTGTCCCAGGCGCTGGAGGGCAACGAACGCCTGGCGTCGCGCCTGGCGCTATGGGGCAGGCGGCTGGTCGGCGAGGCCCTGACCCAGGCGCAGCGGATCGGGATCGAGCGGGCCTTCCTGGGTGCCCTGCTCGGTTTCGACGAGCCGGGTGCCCAGGAGACCGTTACCGCCGAGCTCTTTGCCGACCTGACCCGCAACCACTCGCGGCGGATGAATGCGCTGGGCCTGACTGCCTGAGCCTCGACCGGTTCACAGCGGCGGCAGCGCCGCCTTCAGCTTGGCTGCGGCCGCGGCCGGATCATCGGCTTCGGTGATCGCACGTACGACGACGACCCGCCGGGCGCCTGCGCCGGTCACCTCTTCGATGTTGTCCAGTCCGATCCCGCCGATGGCGAACCAGGGCTTGGCGGAGCCGGTGGCAGCTGCCTGGGCGGCGGCCTCGGCGACCAGCTCCAGGCCGACGGCGGACCGGCCGGGTTTGGTCGGGGTTGCCCAGACGGGACCGGTGCAGAAGTAGTCCACGTCGGGAGCTCCGAGGGCGGCCGCGACCTGTTCCGGGGTATGCGTCGACCGGCCGATGGCGGTGCCGCCGCCCAACAGGCTCCTGGCGGCTGCCGGGGGAAGGTCGCGCTGGCCGGCATGGAAGACCGGGGCGCCGGCGACTGCAGCCAGGTCGGCCCGGTCGTTGACCGACCACAGCCCGGTATGCCGCGCGGCAACACGGGCCAGGGTGCCGAGCAGCTCGAGTTCTTCGGCGGCCTCGAGGCTCTTGTCCCGCAGCTGGATGATGTCCACGCCGCCGGCGTACGCAGCGTCGAGGAACTGTTCGAAATCGCCCTGCTCTTTGCGGGCGTCGGTGCACAGGTACAACCGGGCTGAGCTCAAATCCATAGCTGCCACCATAACCGCTTCGACCGCCAATCCGGTCCTGGCCGCCGCCGTCTGGAGGCTGCCAAGGGGTTTCAGCGCAGCGGCCAATTGGATGTCCCAAGTGGGCGGTGCCAGCGAGTAGACTGGTCGCGACACTGCGGGAGCCTGATTCCGCGGCATCCGGCCCTGTGCCGATGCCGGCAGGCTGAGAGGGTGCTGGGCACCGACCGTTGAACCTGATCCGGTTCGTACCGGCGTAGGGAAGGAATTGCGGACTTGGCTGTTCGGAAACATGTTGCCGTCATCGGCGCAGGCGTGGTGGGGCTCGGCATCGCTTATGAGGCGCTCCGGCGGGGCCATCAGGTGACTGTGGTGGATCCGTCCCCGGCAGCCGGCGCCACCTTTGCAGCGGCCGGCATGCTCGCGCCGGTCAGCGAGCATTACTACCAGGAAGAGCAGCTGCTGGCGCTAACCACGGAATCGGCGCGGCTGTATCCGGCCTTCCTGCAGGGACTCGGTCCAACCGGCCACCAGACGAACGGAACGCTGGTGGCGGGCTTCGATGCGGGGGACCGTCTGGCGCTGGAGGAACTGCGCCGGGCCCAGCTGGCCCAGGGCCTGCAGGTGCAGCAATTGACCAGCCGCGAGGCGCGGAGGCTGGAACCCGGGCTGTCGCCGGCGCTGGCCGGAGCCTTCCTTGCTTCCGGAGACCACCAGATCGATCCCCGGGCGCTGGCCGCGGCATTGCTGGCAGCGCTCGCCGAGGGCGGAGCGGCACTGGTCCGCCGCCGCGCCACCGCGGTGGTGAGGCTGCCCACGGGGGAGGTGTCCGGCGTCGTACTTGATGACGGCACCCGCATCGCCGCGGACGAAACGGTGGTGGCCAACGCGCTGGCAGCGCCGGAGCTGGACGGACTGCCCGAATCCGTGCGGCTGCCGCTGCGTCCGGTGTACGGGGACATCCTTCGGCTGCGGGTGCCGCCGGCGCTCCGTCCGCTGGTGCAGCTGACGGTCCGCGGACTGGTGCGCGGCCTGCCCGTGTATCTGGTGCCGCGGGAGGACGGGACCGTCGTCATCGGCGCCACCTCGCGCGAAGACGGATCGGATGCACCGTCCGCGGGTGGCGTGTACCAGCTGCTGCGCGATGCCCAGGCGCTCGTGCCGGCCGTCTCCGAACTCCAGCTGGAAGAGGCCACCTGCCGGGCGCGGCCCGGCACACCGGACAACGCGCCGCTGCTGGGCCGGATCACGGTGGGCGGTGCCGACCTGCCCGGGCTGCTGGTCGCGACCGGGTTCTTCCGCCACGGCGTCCTGCTCACGCCGGTGGCAGCCAGGATTTGTGCCGATCTGATCGATGGGATGACCGTGCCGGCGGAGCTGCTGCAGTTCCGCCCGGACCGGTTCAGCAACAGCATGGAAGGAAGCCAACGATGAATATCACGGTCAATGGAACGCGGCAGCCGCTCTCTGCGGGGACGACGCTGCTTGACCTGGTGGCGGCCACGACCGGCCGCCGCCTGACCAGCGAGGGCAGGCCGGACGACGGCGGCCGGCTGGGAGTCGCCGTGGCGCTCAACGCCGAAGTGGCGCCGCGCACGAGCTGGGCCGGTACGATGCTGGCCGACGGCGACGGGGTGGAACTGATTACTGCGGTGCAGGGAGGCTGACATTGGAAGAGCTGGTCATCGATTCGGTCACCCTCGGCTCGCGGCTGATCATGGGCACCGGGGGAGCGCCGAGCCTGGACGGCTTGGGCGCAGCCCTGCTCGCCTCGGGCACGGAACTGACGACGGTTGCCATGCGGCGCTACAGCCCGGACACCGGCGCGTCGCTGTTCGAGCTGCTCGAGCGCCACGGCATCCGGATCCTGCCGAACACGGCCGGCTGCTTTACCGCCCGCGAAGCCGTGCTGACGGCGGAGCTGGGGCGTGAGGCACTGGAGACGGACTGGGTGAAGCTGGAAGTCATCGCGGACGAGGAAACCCTGCTGCCGGATGCGGCAGAGCTGCTGGAAGCCACCGAGCAGCTGGCCGGGCGCGGCTTCAAGGTCTTCGCCTACACCAATGATGATCCGGTCCTCGCGCGCCGGCTCGAACTCCTCGGCGCCGTCGCTGTCATGCCGCTCGGCGCGCCGATCGGGACCGGGCTCGGGATCCTCAATCCGCACAACATCGAGCTCATTGCCTCCCGCGCGAGCGTCCCGGTGGTGCTCGATGCCGGGATCGGGACCGCATCCGACGCGGCGCTGGCGATGGAACTGGGCTGTGACGCGGTGCTGCTCGCGACGGCGGTGACCCGGGCGCAGGATCCGGTGCGGATGGCGCAGGCCTTCAAACACGCCGTGATCGCCGGTAGGCTGGCCGCTACGGGCGGCCGTATCCCCAAACGCCGGCACGCACTGGCGTCGTCGAGCTTCGCCGGCCGTCCGGACCTGTAGCCTGGAGCCCCACAGCCGGAGGAAACATGAGCGCGGACGATATTCTCAACCGGACCCAGATCGACCAGCAGCTGAGGACGCTGCCGCACTGGCGCTACCGGCAGGGCGGGCTGGTGACTGTCTACAAGCTGGAGAACGGCCGGGCAGCGCTCGATTTCATCGCCGCTGTGGGGGACCTGGCCGAGGAGTCGAACCACCATCCGGACCTGGACTGGCGGTACAACCGCGTTTTCCTGCGCCTGACCTCCCATGATGCCGGCGGCGAGGTGACCACCCGGGACATCTCGGCGGCAGGGGCGGTCAGCGAACTGGCGGACCGGCTGGGCGCCGAGGTGCGGCCACAGGAGTATCGCAGCTTTGCCATCGCGGCGGACACCAAGGAGCCGGCCCGCATTTCCGGTATCTGGAAGACGGCGCTGGGCTACAAGGAAGGCCGCCAGGGGGAACTGGTGGACCCGCACGGCCGGGGCCCGAACGTCTGGTTCCAGCACACTCAGTCGCCGGCGGAATCGCGGCTCCACCTGGATGTGTATTATCCGCTGAGCGACATCCAGCACGTGGTCGCCGCCGCAGCGGAGGCGGGCGCTTCGCTGGACGACGCACACGCGCCCTCCTGGACGATCGCCACGGATGCGGACGGCAACCGGATCTGCCTGTGCACCGAGCACCCGGACAGCGAGGACGGCTGACGGACTCGGCGTCAGCTACGGCTGCGCCCGCAGCAATCGCAGCAGTTGCAGCTTCAGGACCCGAGAGCAGCGTCCAGCCGCTCCAGGTCTGCTGCGGTGCGCCGGCGTCCGAGGAACCAGGCCGTGAGCCAGACCGCCGGGATCGAGAAGACCATGGGCAGCAGCCAGCTGAGGAAATGGATACCGGGTTCGGAGCCGAGGCCGGCGGCCATGAGCACGAACCAGAGCAGGACTGACGCGGCGATGCCCACTGCCGGCAGCAGCATTACGCCGTACGCCTGCCTGTTCCTGTCGATGGCCCAGCCGATGGCGCCGACGGACGCCGCGGCCAAGACCAGCAGGACCAGTTCAACCATGCTCGAAGACAGCGTCCGGGATCAGAGGGCGCCGAAGCCCACCCGGCGGGGTTCCTCGGCTCCGATCTCGACATAGCCCAGCACGTTCGAGGGAACGATCACCAGATTGCCCTTGGCGTCCTTGAGGCGCAGTTCCGCGCCGCCGTTCATCGCGCGGGAAACCAGCTCGGCGACTGCGTCTGGCGTTTCGGAAGAGTCGATGACGAGTTCCCGGCCGACGTTCTGGATGCCGATCTTGATTTCCACGCTTTGCCTCCTGTTTGGGACGATCCCTACGCTTCGAAATCTATCCTAGGTCTCCTTGGGGAAACGTGAAATTCCGCGCCAAGCTAAACGGTAGATGAGGTCGACGGCGGCTTCACGGTCCAGTCCGCCGCTGGCCTGCAGCCAGTAGCGGGCGCTGATCTGGGCCATCCCCGCCAAGGAACGGCCCAGGAGCGTCGCCTCTCCATCGCTGAGCTTGGTCTCTTCGGCGATGACTGACGCGATCGCCGAAGCCAGTTGGGCGTTGAAATCCTCCAGCCGGCCGCTGACTTCCGGATCATTGTTCAGGTCCGATTCGAACACCAGCCGGTGCGCCTGGCTCTCCTGCGCAATAAAGCGGTAATAAGCGTCCATCGTCGCATGGACCCGCAGCTTGTTGTCGGTCGTGGAATTGAGCGCCGCCATGAGCATGGCGGTCAGGGTTTCCAGATGGTTGTCCAGCAGGGCCAGGTAGAGTTCCCGTTTGCCGGGAAAGTGCTGGTAGAGCACCGGCTTGCTCACGCGCGCCGTTTCCGCGATCTCGTCCATGGCCGCACCATGGTAGCCGTTGGCCACGAAGACCTCGTGGGCGGCCTGCAGCAATTGGCGCCGCCGCTCCTCGCGCGGCAGCCTGGTGGGCCGGGCTGCCGGCCTGGATTCAGTGCTCACAGTCTGCGCAACCTAACCGGCGCCTCCGGGCCGCGGCGCCATCTGCGGAAAAATCAGCTATCAATCCGCAAGTTTACCGCCGGTAGCCTACAGCGTTCATTTTTGTCCCGATTCCGTGCAGTCGGCGTAGATTGGCACTATGAGTACGCAGGAATCCGTGGCGCTGCCTCCGCTCGTTGAGCCCGCAGCTTCACTGACCCCGGAGGAGATGCAGCGCTATTCGAGGCACCTGATCATTCCCGAGGTGGGGCTGACGGGGCAGTTGCGGCTGAAGAACGCCAAAGCTCTGGTCATCGGAGCGGGCGGTCTCGGATCGCCGGCGATGTTGTATTTGGCTGCCGCAGGAGTGGGCACGATCGGCATCATCGATGACGACGTGGTGGAGGCGAGCAACCTCCAGCGGCAGGTCATCCACGGTGTCGGCGACCTGGGCCGGAGCAAAGCCCAATCCGCACGGGACAGCATCCTGGAGCTGAACCCGGGCACCGCCGTCGTACTCCACGAGACGAGGCTGGATTCCGCCAATGCCCTGGACATCTTCTCCCGCTACGACGTGATCTTGGACGGGACGGACAACTTCGCCACCCGGTACCTGGTGAACGACGCGGCGGCGATTTTGGGCAAGCCCTACGTCTGGGGGTCCATCCTCCGCTTCGACGGCCAGGTCAGCGTCTTCTGGGACCGGTACGGGCCGAACTACCGCGACCTGTATCCGGAGGCGCCTCCGGCCGGTTCCGTCCCGTCCTGCGCGGAAGGCGGCGTGCTCGGCGTGCTGTGCGCGCAGATCGGTTCCGTCATGGTCAACGAGGCCATTAAGCTCATCACCGGGATCGGGACGACGTTGCTCGGCCGCGTACTTATCTTCAACGCGCTGCACATGAGCTGGCGCGAGCTGAAGGTCCGCAAGGACCCGTCGGGGGAGCCGATCACTGAGCTCGCCGACTATGAAGCGTTCTGCGGTGTGGGCCCTGCGCCCGTCGTGGACACGGAACATACGGTGGGCGCGGCGGAGCTGGCGCGGCTGCTGCGGTCCAAGGCCGACGGCGGCGAAGACTTTGAGCTGATCGACGTCCGGGAACCGGGGGAGTACGAGATCGTCAGCATCCCCGGGGCGACGTTGCTGCCGAAAGGTCGGATCCTGTCGGGCGAGGCCGTGGCGGAACTGCCGCGGGACAAGGAGCTCATTCTGCACTGCAAGAGCGGCGCGCGTTCGGCCGAGGTCCTGCAGGACCTGCTGGACCGGGGGTTTACCCGGCTGCGCCATCTCGACGGCGGAATCCTGGCGTGGGTGCGCGACGTGGAGCCGGAGAAGCCGGTGTACTGACGCCGGCGGCGTCAGGCGGAAGCGGCCTCGCCGAGGCCGGCTTCATGCGTCACCGGGCAGCTGTCTTCCGACACGGCGGGCCGCGGCTCTTCGACGCTGATGCCGTAGAGCGCCTCCAGGGCGGCGACATATTCGTCCTGCCGGCCGCTGGCGGCGAGTTCGCGGGCACGCACGGTGGGCAGGTGCAGCAGCTGCTTGACCATGCGGCGCATGGCGAACTCGACTTCCTGGGCCGGGCCGGTGCAGCCGTGCTGCGTGCGGACCTTCTCCAGTTCCGTTTCCAGCACCTGCATGGTGTGGCGGCGCAGCGCAACGATGGCGGAGTCGATGGACCGGGCCTGCTGTTCCTCTTCGAGGCACGGGCGGCATGCGAGACGATCTCCGCGGCCTGCCGGACGGATTCGGCCTGCTCCTCGGGTGCCGCCAGCCGGACGGATTCGAGCGTGATCAGGTCAACGCCGTCCAGGTCGCCGACAGCCGGATCGAAATCGTGGGTCAGGGCCAGATCGATGATCGTCAGCGGTTTGCCGGCTTCCCGCCGGACCTCTTCGACCTCGGCGGCGCTGACCTGGTGGTCGCTGCCGCTGCAGCCGATGACGACGTCTGCTGCAGCCAGGGCCGCCGGCAGCGACTCATCCGTCAGCGGGGTGCCGCCGCGGGTCGCCGTGAAGGTGCGCGCCCGGCCGGAGGAGGAATAGACGGAGACGTTCGCGCAGGAGCGCTCCCGGAGCAGGGCCATCGTTGCCCCGGCGTAGGCCCCGGTGCCGAAGACGACGACGTTCTTGTCCGTCCAGCTGCGGTCTTCGGCAAGATCGGTGGCCAGTTCGAGCGCAACCGAGACGATGGAGAGGCCGCGTCCGCCGAGGGCGGTCTGGGCTCCCACGTCTTTGGCCGTCCGGGAGGCACTCTGGAAAAGCCGGACCAGGGAGCCGCTGGCGGTTCCGGCCTGCTGTGCCACGTTCAAGGCACGGCGGACCTGGCCGGCGATCTCGCGTTCACCGATGACGGCTGAATCCAGGCCGGCGCCGACTGCGAAGAGGTGCCGTGCCACATCGGGTCCGGTGTTCACGGCGAAGGACTGTGCGACGAGTTGCTGGTCCAGCCCGGACTGCCGGGCGATCTCGGCGACGAGGGCGGAACGGGCCGGCTCAACGGTGGCGTCGGAGCCTGTTTCGCAGTAGAACTCGACACGGTTGCAGGTGGCCAGGACGACGGCTCCGGATACCGGGGTCCCGTCTGCGAGCACGTTGGCAGCGACCTCGGAGGAGCCGGCGCTGAGGCGGGCTACCGTTTCCAGGTCCAGATCGGAGTGCGTCGCAACGAGAGAAAGTAAAACCACAGCGTGTCCTATCTTAGCGGCTGCCCTGCAGCAGCACTTCTTAGGGTGCCCTGTTCACCCTGTGTTTTCGCTGGGTTAACGTCGTGATATTAGCCACTCCGCCCGATCCCGGCTGCTGCCGCAGGCCGTCCGCCGGACCCCGCGTTGGCCTTCACAGCGGAGGGCAAGGCAGAATCGGAGCATGACTCTGAACGCTTCCCACCCGTTGATGGATGGCCGCACCGCGGACTCGGACCTGATCACTGCCTACCGCGGAGGGAAGCCCGAACGCCGCCCCGTCTGGTTCATGCGCCAGGCCGGACGCTCGCTGCCGGAGTACCGTGAGCTGCGCCGCGGAATCGCGATGCTGGATTCCTGCCTCAAGCCCGACCTGGCCGCCGAAATCACCCTGCAGCCGGTCCGCCGGCATGATGTGGACGCCGGCATCTTCTTCTCCGACATCGTGATACCGCTCAAGCTGGCCGGAGTCGACGTCGACATTGTCCCCGGCGTCGGTCCCGTCCTCGGCACCCCAGTCCGCACCGCCGCGGACGTCGCGAATTTGCCGGTCCTGGACGACGAGGCGCTGGAGCCGATCCGGGAAGCTGTCCGGCTCACCGTGGCCGAGCTTGGACGCAAGCCGCTGATCGGCTTTGCCGGTGCGCCGTTCACGCTGGCGGCCTACATGGTCGAAGGCAAGCCGTCCCGCGACCATCTCGGTCCCCGCACGATGATGCACGCGGAACCGGACACCTGGCGTGCCCTGGCGAACTGGGCGGCCGACGCCTCCGGCAAGTTCCTCCGGGCGCAGCTGGAAGCCGGTGCGAGCGCCGGCCAGCTGTTCGATTCCTGGGCGGGATCGCTGGGGGTGGCTGACTACCAGCAGCATGTCGCTCCGGCCTCCAAGCGCGCTCTGGACCACGTCCGCGCACTGGGCGCGCCGCTGGTGCACTTCGGCACCGGGACCTCGGAGCTGCTGCCGGCCATGCGCGATGTCGGCGTGGATGTGATCGGCGTGGATTACCGCCTGCCGCTGGACGAAGCGAACCGCCGCCTCGGCGGCACCACGCCACTGCAGGGCAACATCGATCCGGCGCTGCTGGCGGCTCCTTGGGAAGTCCTCGAACCTCATGTCCGCCAAGTACTCGCCGCCGGCGAAGCCGCCCCCGGCCACGTGGTCAATCTGGGCCACGGTGTGCCGCCGGAGGCGGATCCGGCCGTGCTGACGCGGGTTGTCGAGCTGATCCACTCGGTGGCGCCGTAGCCATGCCGAACCGCCAGCACGCCGGGCAGGCCAAGGCCGCGACCGCAGTCGTGGTCGGCGGCGGCATCGCCGGACTCGTTTCGGCACGGGAACTGGCCCTGCAGGGCATCGACGTGACCGTGTTCGAAGCATCCGGCCACTGCGGCGGCTGCGTGCGCCGGCATGATGTGGCAGGTTTCCTGCTGGACGCCGGCGCCGAATCCTTCGCCACCCGGTCCAAGGCCGTCTCGGACCTGGCCGAGGAACTCGGCCTGGGGGACGAGCTGGTCCAGCCGGACCCTGCCGGCGCCTGGCTCCAGTTGCCCGAGTCCGCCCGGCCGCTGCCCAAGAGCGGCATCCTGGGGATCCCGGCGGACCCGATGGAGCCAGGGGTCATTGCGGCGATAGGACGGGCGGCAGCATTGCGCGCCGCCGCGGACAAGGTACTTCCGCTGGGGAACCTGCTGGGAAAGGACCGCCTGAGCCTGGGGGAGCTCGTCCGGACACGGATGGGCCACTCGGTGCTCGAACGGCTGGTCACGCCGGTGGCCGCCGGTGTCTACTCCGCCGATCCGGATGTGCTGGATGTCGACTCGGTGGCGCCGGGCCTGCGCGCATCGGTGGCGAGCCACGGCTCCTTGCAGGCTGCCGTGGGCGCCATGCGCAAAGCGGCACCGGCCGGCTCCGCGGTGGCCGGCATCAACGGCGGCATGGGCCGCCTCACAGAGGCGCTGCTGGCGGACCTTGCGCAGCGCGGGGTGTCCGTGCGGACCAAGGCCCGGGTATCCGCCGTTTCCAAGCACGACGGCGAGTGGCGGGTGGAGTCTGCGGCCGGCACCTTCCAGGCGCAGGGCCTCGTGATCGCGGCCGACGGCGGGAGCGCAGTCGACCTCCTGGCGCCCGGCCTGCCGGGTTTTGAAGGACTTCGCCCTGAACCGGGGCCGGCTGTCGCGCTGGTGACGCTGGTCCTCGACGAGCCGGAGCTGGACGCCCATCCGCGCGGCACCGGCCTGCTGGTGGCTGCCGGTGCGGACCGGATCCGGGCGAAGGCCCTCACCCACGCTACGGCCAAGTGGCCCTGGCTGGCTGCGCAGACCGGACCCGGAACGCATGTGCTGCGCCTGTCCTACGGCCGCGCCACCGGAAAGCCGGAATCCGCTCGAGGCGAGGACTTCACCGGATGGGCGGACGAGGCGCTGTACCGGCAGGCGCTCGCGGACGCGACGGAGCTGATGGGGGTGCCGGTTGCCGACGCGGACATCCTCGGCTGGAAAGTCGTCCGCTGGACCGCGGCACTGCCCTCGGCCACCGTGGGGCACCGCGACCGGGTTGCCGCGGTGCGGGAACTCGCGGGCACCTGGGAACGCCTCCAGCTGGCCGGCGCCTGGCTGGCCGGGACCGGCTTGGTCGCCGTCGTCACCGATGCCCGCG
Organism: Arthrobacter crystallopoietes BAB-32; assembly: GCF_000328305.2. GTDB lineage: Bacteria > Actinomycetota > Actinomycetes > Actinomycetales > Micrococcaceae > Crystallibacter > Crystallibacter crystallopoietes_A. Next base: position 15,545 of record NZ_ANPE02000201.1, read on the forward strand.
CCCGCTCGCGTCAGCTGGCCGCGGAACTGGCCGCACCGCCGTCGTAATCTCCGCAAAAGCTTCTACAATGTGTAGAAGTTGCCGTTTTCGACTAACAACTATTCAGAAGGCAGACTGTTAAACATGAGTGAAACGTCCCCGTCCGGATCAGCCAGCGCTACCGAAACCCAGCAGAAGGAAACCCTGTTCTACACCCTCTGGACTGTCTTCAAGCGCTCCGGTGCCGACATCGCCGATTCGGCCATCGCCGAATTCGACTCGACCGTTGCCGCCTTGGGCGACAAGGGAATCACGCTGCGCGGCGCCTATGACGTCTCGGCCATGCGCGAGGATGCAGACGTGATGATCTGGCTGCACGGCGCCGAGCCGGACCAGTTGCAGGCCGCCGTGCGCACCATCCGCCGGACGGGCCTGTTCGAAGAGACGGACCTGGTGTGGTCGGCGATGGGCGTGCACCGCGACGCGGAATTCTCCAAGGACCACAGTCCGGCCTTCTCCCGCGGCGAGGAACCGCAGTCCTGGCTGTGCGTGTACCCGTTCGTCCGCTCGTATGAGTGGTACCTGCTGCCGGCCGAGGAACGCGGCAAGATGCTCCGCGACCACGGCCTGCTGGGCCGCGACTTCCCGCAGGTGCGGGCCAACACCGTCGCGTCCTTCGCGCTGGGCGACTGGGAATGGATCCTCGCGCTGGAGGCCCCGGAGCTGATCGACCTGGTGGACCTGATGCGCCACCTGCGCTACACCGACGCCCGCAACCATGTGCGCGAGGAGATCCCGTTCTACACCGGCCGCCGGATCAGCACTGCGGAGATTGCGGAGGTGCTGCGGTGACCACCGCCGGTTCCGGCCTCGATCCCCTGGCCGGAGTGGATGAGAACGGCCGGATGGCACCGAAGCGCTACGACGCCATCGTCCTGGCCTCCTTCGGCGGACCCGAAGGCCAGGAGGACGTCATTCCGTTCCTGCGCAATGTCACCCGCGGCCGCGGCATCCCCGATGAGCGGCTCGAGGAAGTCGCCACGCACTACCGCTCGTTCGGCGGGATCAGCCCGATCAACGCCCAGAACCGGGCACTGAAGCAGGCGCTCGAGGCCGAGCTGGACCGCCGCGGCATCGACCTGCCGGTCCTGTGGGGCAACCGCAACTGGGCGCCGTTCATCGCCGACACCTTCCGCGAGGCCTACGACGCCGGGCACCGCCGCGTGCTGGCACTAAGCACCAGCGCCTACTCCTGCTATTCCAGCTGCCGCCAGTACCGCGAGGACTTCGGCATGGCACTGGTCGAGACCGGTCTGGCCGGCAAGCTCGAAGTGGACAAGGTGCGCCAGTACTTCGACCATCCCGGCTTTGTCGAACCGTTCGTTGAAGGTGTGGCCGAGGGGCTTGCCGCCGTCCGTGCCGAACTGGCTGCCAAGGGCGAGCCGGACGCTCCGGTGCACATCATGTTCGCCACCCACTCGATCCCGATCGGCGACGCCGAAGCAGCCGGCCCGCGCGGCGTGGAGTACGAGGGCGGCAGCGCCTACGTTGCCCAGCATCTGGCCACGGCGCAGGCGGTGCTGGACCGGGTGCCGGAAGCCGCCGGCGTCGAATGGTCGCTGGTCTACCAGTCCCGGTCCGGCGCGCCGCACGTGCCGTGGCTGGAGCCGGACATCAACGACGCCCTCGAGGAACTGCCGGGCAAGGGCATCAGGGGCGTAGTGATTGTGCCGCTGGGCTTCGTCAGCGATCACATGGAAGTCGTCTGGGACCTCGATACGGAGGCGCTGCAGACCTGTGCGGCCCTCGGCCTGGCCGCCAAGCGCGTGCCGACGCCCGGCGTCCACGCGAAGTTCGTCGAGGGCCTGGTGGACATGGTCTGCGAACGCACGGTCGAAAACAACATTGCCGAGCGTCCGGCGACGACGTCCCTTGGCCCGTGGATGGATGTCTGCATGCCGAACTGTTGCGCGAACCGGCGGGGCGAGAAACCGACCGTGGCCGGAATGGATTCCACCGTGGGGACTGGCGCGCAGTGACTGGGAACATCCGCGTCGGAACCCGCGGCAGCGCCTTGGCCGTGACCCAGACGACGACCGTTGCCGAGGCGCTGTCCGCCGGTGGCCGGCTGGACTACGAGCTGGTCCGGATCCGTACCGAGGGTGACGTGCTGAAGGGCTCGCTGGCCCAGATCGGCGGCACCGGTGTCTTCGTCGCCGCCCTGCGCGAGGCGCTGCTCGATGACCGCTGCGATATCGCCGTGCATTCCTTGAAGGACCTGCCCACGGGGATAGCCGAGGGACTGCAGATCGCTGCCTACCCGGAGCGCGTCGATGTCCGCGATGCGCTGTGCGCGCGGGACGGCCTCGACCTGGCCGGCCTGCCCGCCGGCGCCAAGGTCGGCACCGGTTCC
>NZ_ANPE02000200.1 GCF_000328305.2 Arthrobacter crystallopoietes BAB-32
CCGGCCCGCGTGCGTCGATCCAGCCGCCGGCCATCGCGGTGGCCACCACCAGGACGGCCAGCGGGGTGGAAAACGCGATGGCGTACAGCGCCAGTCCGTCCAGGTCGCGCGCCACCACGGGCATCACCGTAGCTACCGCGATCGCTTCGAAGGCGGAGAGGAAAGCCAGCGCGAAGATGCCGGCGGTGGTGGCCCGGTAGGTCTTCGACAGCAGCGGCGCCGGCTTCAGCTCGACGGTCATGCCAGGCCCCTTTCAGTCAGAAGCACTATTTTGCCGCATATTCGCAGAGCGGTGTGCGCCCGGCGGCGCTGGCGCCGGGCAATGCCGCGGCCTACGCTGGCTTCCATGCACGAGTCCGTGTCAGCCAAGCAGCGCCTCCGCACGGCGGCGGCATTCACCGCGCTGGCCACCAGCATCCTGCTGACGGCGTGCACTCCGGAGGCGCCGGAGCAGCCCGCGAGCGCGTCGCCGCACGCCACCACCTCCGCAACCGCGGCCAGTTCACCCGCGGAAGCGCCGCCGTCGTCCGTTCCCCGCACCCCGGACGCCGCGGAACTCGCACGCCTCAACACACAGCTTCAGCTAGCCGCCGCGGACAATGACCCGGACCGGATCCGGGTGCTGCTGCAGCGCGGGGCGGACCTTGAGGCAAGGAACGACGACGGACGCACGCCGCTCGTGACCGCCACCAAGGCCAACAATGTCCAGGCTGCACGGACGCTGATCGAGGCCGGCGCCGATGTGAATGCCAAGGACGACATCGAGGACTCGGCCTATCTTTATGCCGGCGCGGAGGGGTTCAACGAGATCCTCGAGCTGACGCTGGACCACGGCGCGGACCTCGCCAGCACCAACCGGTTCGGCGGCACTGCCCTGATTCCGGCCTGCGAGCACGCCCATGTGGAAACCGTGCGGATCCTGCTCGCCGCCGGCGTGGACGTGGACCATGTGAACACGCCCGGCTGGACCTGCCTGCTCGAAGCTGTTGTCTTCGGCACCGGCAGCGCGGACTACCAGAACGTTGTGCAGCAGGTCATCGACGCCGGGGCCGACCTCGATATTCCGGATGCCAACGGCGTTACGGCCCTGCAGCACGCCGAAGCCCGCGGTCAGAGCGCCGTCGCGGAACTGCTGCGCGCGGCCGGCGCCAACTGACACGCCGCGCCGCAGTGCCTGCAGGGAACCGGCGGCGCTACGCTTGAAAGTGTCGCGTGTACCAGCCCGGCTGCCCCTGGCGGCCCGCATCATCACCGAGGTCTTTGCGCCGACGGTGCTGGTCACGCTCGTGCTCATCGCCTCGCCGCTGATCCTGCCCGATGTCACCCTGGCGCAGACGGCCGTGGCAATCCTGTTCGTCACCGCCCTGCCGTTCAGCGCCGTGTTCGTGCTGGCCCGGCGCGGCAAGCTGAGCGACCATCATGTCGGCATGCGAAGCCAGCGCGGCCCCGTCATGGCCTTCGCCGGGGTCTCCATCATCGTCGGCCTGTGGATCCTCTCGCTGATGCAGGCCCCGCTGGCCTTCCACCGGCTGATCTTCACCGTGCTGCTGGGGCTCGCGCTCTCGATGGCGGTCAACCTGGTCTGGAAGCTCTCCGTCCACGCCGCAGTGGCCGCCTTCTTCGCCGCCATGCTCGCTTCGGCCGCCCTACCGATTGGCCTGCTCTGGGCGGCGCTGCCGCTGGCCGTCGGCTGGTCGCGGGTGCAGCTGCAGGACCACACGTGGCCCCAGGTGATCGCCGGGTGGGCCGCCGGCGTTGGCATCTACGTCTTCTACCTCGCGTTCCTGAGCTGACCTTCCGGCCCGGGAGCCCTTTCTGCGCCCGGAGCGCAGCGCGACAGGCAAACGGCCGGCCGGCGGAACGCCCCGCCGGCCGGCCGCCCTGTTGGTTCAGGCCCGTTTCTTCAGGTGCGCCACCGGGTCTTCCGGCCCCGCGGCGGTGTGTTTAGCCTTCTTCACGGCCCTCTTCTGCTTGATGGTCAGGCCCTTGGACTGCTTCTTCTGCTCGTGCTGATGCGGCGACTTGTCCGGCATGGTGTCCTCCTTGGGTGCCCAGGCTTCAGCGGCTGGTACGCGCCCCCAATCGGAAGAATACGCCGCCTGCGCCGGCTTGGAAACGCCGTCGTTATCCCGGTCCTGTCACTATCCAATAACGACGGCGGACACCTCCTGGAGCGGTTCCGGTCGCCGGAAAGGCTGGACGCTGCCGCCGCCATGCAGGACTATGGGGACGTAGCCGCCGCAGCCGTTGAAGGGAACGGACCATGGTCAACGAAGGCAAGGACGCAACCAGCGATCGGCACGCGCAGGCCGCCGTCGAACACCACCACCAACAGATGCTGCAGCGGATGACGCAGCTGACCGACACACTGGCGGACGCCGTCGAGCGGGGCGACAGCTCCGCCGCGCATGACGCGAAGAACACGCTGGTGGAGTGGTGCGAGAACGATCTGCTCCCGCACGCGCTGGCCGAGGAGAAGTTCCTGTACGAGATGGCGCGGGAACGGCCCGACGCCTCCATGCTGGTCACCGGGATGCTGGTCGAGCACCGGACGATCGTGAATTCGCTGGAGGAGCTGCGCGGGCTGCAGGGCGTGCGCGCGGCCGCGATGGCCCGCGCGCTTGAGCGCCTGTTCGCGCTGCATCTGGAGAAGGAGAACAAACTGCTGCTGCCGTTCATCGTGGAGCAGCCGGACCTTTCCCTGGTCGCGGCGGTACAAGGCCTGCATGAGCTGACCGGTGAACTGCAGGCCGAGGGCAGCGGGCACCGGCACACCACTACCGAGACCAAGCTGGACTGACGCGCCCGGCTAAGTAACGACGTCGAATGCTGCCTTTTCGGACAGCGTTCCGTTGGCCTGCACCTGGAGCAGGTGCCGGCCGGGGTAGTGGACGCGCGTGGTCATCTGGCGGAAGGCATGGGTCTTGCGCAGCTGCCGCGACTCCCCCGGTGCCAGCTCCGCGACGGCCAGCTTGAACACCTTCGGGGCGAGCGAGCCGTTGGCTTTCACGTAGTGGACCAGGTAGTCCACTGCCACTCGTGCCGGCTCCGCGGATTCGTTCCTCACAACGACGGCGAACTCCAGTTCCCCGGGCAGTGTCACCGTGGGGCGGTCCAGTTCCGGGGCCGAGACGGAGATGCCGCCGGAGGTGAAGCCCAGTACCGCGAGCGCGCCGGGGTGTGCCTTCTTCACCAGGGTACGCAGCCCATGCCGCACCACCCAGGCGGTGTGGTCGCCCGGCTCCGCGTTCCACCGCTGCGCCGTCTTCACGACGGACTCCGGCGCGTGGCGCGCGATGTCGTTGAGGTGGTTGGCCACAGACCGCCGGACCACCTCATTTCCGTCGCGGTGCAAGGCATCGAGCAACGGGACCGTTGACTCCGGCCTGGCAATGATCTCCGGGACCCGAATCGCCCACGGCAGGTACGGCCTGGTCCCCTCGCTCGCCAGCCGGCGCACGTGTTCATCTGGATGAGCGGTCCAGTCGCGAATGATGTCCAGCGACCGGTCCAGGTCCTGTATCAGCAGGCGGCGAATCGCGAACTCGCTGGTCAGCCGCGGCGTCAGTTCCGCGAGCAGAGCAAGCGCGTCATCGAAGACACGCCTGTGGCCGTCCTGCAGCGCCAGTGTCACGGCGGCCTCGCCGACCGGCCACATGATCCAGCCGGCGAAGGCATCGTCTTCCAACGCTGAGCGGAAGACGGCGGCAGCCCTGTCGTAGCCGGAGTCCAGGTCCACCAGCATAGCCTCGGCCAACAGGTCTGCCCGGGCCCGCAGCGACAAGGGCTCAAGACGGTCCGCGGCTGCTGCCAACGCCGGCCACGAACGCTGACCGGACGCCTGCACGAGCGACCGGTTCAGCGCCTCGATCTCGGCCGGCCCCAACAGGTCGTTCATCGCGCCCATTCACACCTCCGCGTTAGCCGCCAACCATCTAGTTTTCTTCCCCAGCGTAGGCGTCCCCTCTGACATTCCTAGGTCGCTCCTACCCGTCGTCGGGCAGCTGGTCCATGGCGGCAGTTAGCTTATCGACCCCTGGCACCAGGGACCTGTCCTCGGCCGAAAGTTGCTCATACGTATAGGCAGAGACCGCCATCGGCGACGCTGAACGGCCCAATGTGTAGCGGACCGTGTGATCGTTCTTGCTGCCGCAAATCAGGATCCCCACCGTCTCGTTGTGGGCGTCACGTTTCAGCACATCGTCAACGACAGCGACATAGAAGTTGAGCTTGCCGGCGTATTCGGGCTGGAAGCGGCCAGTCTTCAGTTCGAACACGTAATAGCGCAGCTGCTCAACGTGGAAGAACAGCAAATCGATATTATTCCGAGCTCGGAATAACATCGATTGTTCCGATTCTCGGGTTATTCGGATTTGGTGCGAGGGCGGGCCCGTGACCTCGACAGTCTCCCGTCTGAGTCGGAATAATCCTGTCGCGCCTGG
>NZ_ANPE02000199.1 GCF_000328305.2 Arthrobacter crystallopoietes BAB-32
ACGGCAGCGGCGCGACGGCAGCGGCGGGACGCCGGGCGAAGCGGTAGCGGCAGCGGCAGATCAGCGACGGCGGAACTTCAGATAGCCGTAGAGCGCCAGCTCGCTTGCCGCTTCGGCCGCCAGCGTCAGCGCACCGGCTCGCAGGAAGCCGTTGGGGCGGCCGGCGGGACGGCCTGCAGACCGCAGGAGCATTGCTGCCGCTCCTGCGGCCACTGCGGCACTGCCCGCCAGCAATTCCGGATGCGCGAGGACCTTGCGGTGCCAGCGGGCCAACGGGGAATTGCCGGTCATCGGAGTTGCCAGCAGCTCCAGAACTGCCTTGCCAATTGGCAGCACCGGAAAATGCTCGGTGGAGTGGCCATGGGCCTGGCCGGATTCGGCCAGTTCCCCCGCCAGCCGGGGCAGGCCGAGCGCGCCAGCGGTCTGGGCCAGCACCGTTTCGGAGTCCTCGCCCCGCAGCAGTTCCGAGAGCCGGGCCTCAGCCGACTGATCCAACCCGAAGACGGCAGCCAGCGCATCCGTGTGCGGATCGGCCGCGCGGATGAGCGTGCCAAGCAACCGCAGCGCCTCCGCGGAAGCCCGGTCAGTACTGGGAAACGGCTTGGCCTGCGGCTGCCACGCATGCCAGAAATTGTTAGCGGGGTCCTTGCGGGATCCGGGCAGCCAGGCTTCGAAGGCACGCAGCCCGTCCAGGTTCATGAAGGCAGCGATCGGCTTGGTTGATTCCGGCCAGTTGTAGAGTCCCGGGCTGGCTCCCCCATGGACGACGACGATCCGGCGGCCGGGCTTGCTGTCGTCGCTCAGCACGTCCAGCGGCACCGCATTAAGGGCGCCGAACATCAGCAGATCCTCCCGGCGGAACTGCCCGACCATCACGGTACGCAACACCGCCGGATCCGCCGCTTCATCGGCCGCCAGACCGGTTTCGGCTGCTGCGGGATCCAGTTCGAAGGCCGCATCCGCTGCAGGGGCTTCATACTCGAAGCCATCGATGTCGACGGCGGCGCCTGCGGTCAGGGACAGGCTCTGGGCCAGCATGCGGTAGTCGGGTCCGGCAACTGCCGCCCCATCGGTATCAAGCACGGCCACCCGCCCTTCGGGGTCGCGTGCCAGCAGGAATTCGACGACGGTTTGGCCGGCTGCCGGATTCCCGCCGGCGAAAGCACCCAGCAGGGTGCGGTCGGCGAATTCCCGGACGAGCGCCCGGGCGCCGGATTCATCCAGCGGCCACGGCCACCACAGCTGTCCCGATACCGGCTTCCAGCCAAATGCGCTCATGGTCCCACGCTAGCAAGAGCGGCCGCGGATGCACCTACTGCTGCTGATGCCTGCGCAGGAATTCCAGCAGCATGCGGTGGCCCTCGGCGCTGTCCTGGGGGCGATGGTGCCCTGGAGCATGCCGGTGGGTGGCACCCGTCGTGGCCAGGTACTCACCGACTTCCTCGTACAGCGGCTCCCAGCCACCGGTCACGACGAGGGTGGGAAGGCCCGGCACAATGGTCAGCGGCGCAGTCCACGGCGCCTCCTGGAGACGCAGCCTCCGTGCTGCCCGGCGTTCCTCGCGCGTCCGCAGCGGGCCGGCCTGGGAGCCGAACATCAGGCGCGAAAATTCATGCTGGTATTGCTCGTCCGTCAACTCTGCGCGTGCCGCATACAGCGATGCAAGGCGTTCACGGTGCGCCCGGGTTGCCGGCAGGTCCGCAGTCAGCGAGAGGCAGGCAGGCTCGAACAACGTCAAAGACTGTACGAGCTCCGGGCGTTCGACGGCAGCCATCATGGCCGAAATGGCGCCGCGGGAATGAGCGACGACGTGACCGCCGCCGCCGAGGTTCTCGAGCACGATGTGCATGTCCGCCTGGAAGTCCGTGGGCAGCGGCGCCGCCGTCGGGGCGTACCCGTGCCGGCGCAGGAACAGACAGTCGAACTGCCCTGCCAGCCGGTGTTGGTAGGGCCAGGCTGCGGCGCCGAAACGGCCCTGCCCGTGGACAAAGACCACGCGCGGTTTGTCGCTGCCGGCAACCAAGGGGGCCAATCTAGCTGCCAGGGGTCAGCGTTTCGTCGAAGCCGCTGAGGAGGTCCCGCCGCGGCACATCCCGCTGGACGGTGTCCAACCGGTGCCCATCCCGCAGCTCGAGGACAGTCAAAAGCTCGTGGGCCTCCATGCCGGCCTTAAGCTGAGCCGCCTGGGTCCGGCTGAGTTCCAGCAATGCCAGCTGGAAGTCGAGAAAGTCCGCTTGCCCGCCGGCCGCGGCGGCGAGCTCACCGCCGTCGTAGGTACCGCCGTCGTAAATAAAGGTAATGGCCTCTGAGGGCGAGTCCGGTGTCTGCTGGTAGTCAATGGCAAGGATCCGGCCCAGCGGCAGCTCGAGCGTCGTGGCCTGCAGGATGCGGGAAGCGGCCTCGCGCGGGTCCTCGCCGGTCTTGACCATACCTGCCGGCAGGGCAGGGAGGCCGTCGGCATCCGGGGCGAGCAGGACGGAGCCGGCCACCGTGCGGACGATGACAGCCACCGTGGCGGGACGTTTCCAGACGGAACCGTAGAATCCACTCAGATGGTGCTTGGTCACAACTGCCCTCCAAACTCGCTGCGGCTCCGGAGCAAGGCGGCAGGGCCGGCACCGCGGCCGGCCCCTGCGCACTGCGGCTACTTGCCGAGGAACTTTTCGAACCCCTTCGGCAGGTTCAGCGCCGACGGATCGAAGTCCTCCTGCTGCTGGCCGAAGGCTGCGCCCGTGGGCAGCGCCTGCCGCGCATTGGCCCGGCGCTCTTCGGCCTCGCGGAGCTCCTGGGCAGCCTTTGCCGGGTTGCCCGAACGGGCCTTCTTTTTGCCCTTGGCAACCTGCTTGCCTTGCGGGGTCCGCCGAAGCCGCCGGGACCGGCCATCCCGGGCATGCCCGGGATTCCGCCGCCCTGGGCCATCTTCTTCATCATCTTCTGGGCCTGGCCGAAGCGCTCAAGCAGGCCGTTGACTTCCGAAACATGCACACCGGAGCCGCGGGCAATGCGGGCACGCCGGGACCCGTTGATGATCTTGGGCGCCAGCCGCTCGTGCGGGGTCATGGAGCGCACGATCGCTTCGACCCGGTCGATTTCCCGCTCGTCGAAGTTCTCCAGCTGCTGCCGCATGCCTGCCGCGCCCGGCATCATCGTGAGCATCTTCTTCATCGAGCCCATCTTGCGGATCTGCTGCATCTGGGCCAGGAAATCCTCGAGGGTGAAGTCCTCCTGGTCGGCGAACTTCTTCGCCATCCGCTCGGCCTCGCCCTTGTCCCAGGACTTTTCGGCCTGCTCGATCAGGGACAGGATGTCGCCCATGTCGAGGATGCGGTTGGCCATCCGGTCCGGATGGAAGATCTCGAAGTCGTCGAGGCTTTCGCCGGTGGAGGCGAACATCACGGGCTTGCCGGTCACCGAGGCCACGGACAAGGCCGCGCCGCCGCGGGCGTCGCCGTCGAGCTTGGAGAGGACGACGCCGGTGAAGTCGACGCCCTCATTGAAGGCCTGGGCGGTGTTGACCGCATCCTGGCCGATCATCGCATCGATGACGAACAGGACCTCGTCCGGATTGACGGCAGCGCGGATGTCCGCTGCCTGCTGCATCATCTCCGCGTCGATGCCCAGCCGGCCTGCGGTGTCGACGATAACGACGTCGTGCAGCTTGGCTCGTGCCTCGGCCACGCCGTCGCGGGCCACTGTTACGGGATCGCCGGTGACCTCTTCGAAGTCCGACTGCACGCCCGGGTGCGGGGCGAAAACGGGCACGCCGGCGCGCTGGCCATTGACCTGCAGCTGGGTGACGGCGTTGGGGCGCTGCAGGTCGGCGGCGACCAGGATGGGGCTGTGGCCCTGGCCTTTGAGCCACTTCGAAAGCTTGCCGGCCAACGTGGTCTTGCCGGCGCCCTGCAGGCCGGCCAGCATGATGACCGTCGGCGGATTTTTGGCCAGCCGGATGCGCCGGGTTTCGCCACCGAGGATCCGCACCAGCTCATCGTTGACGATCTTGACGACCTGCTGGCCCGGATTGAGCGCGGCGGAAACTTCCTCGCTGAGGGCACGTTCCCTCACATGGGCGGTGAACTCGCGCACCACGGAAACGGCCACATCGGCGTCGAGCAGGGCGCGGCGGATCTCGCGGACGGTGGCGTCGACGTCGGCTTCGGACAGGCGTCCCTTGCCGCGCAGGTTCTTGAAGGTTGAGGCCAACCGGTCAGAGAGTGAATTGAACACGTGCCGTGCACTTCTTTCGTCGATCTTCGGTCAGATCCGGCGGGCAGGGCCGGAGTACAGCTTTTCCAGAGTACCAAGTATGGCCTTGCCGTTGTTCCAGCAATCCGCATCCCGGTGCAGTCCAGGTGGGTTGAAGGGGCGACAGCCGGGGCCCTGGATGGCAAGGTGGAACTGTGACGGCCCAGATGAGCGATTCGACGACGGAACCGAACTCCGGCAAGACACTGATCCGAACGCTGCTGATTCTTGGCGCTTCGGGCGACCTGACGGGCCGGCTGCTGCTGCCCGGTTTGGGCAAGCTGATTGCCCAAGGACGCACCCGCGGCCTGAAAGTCATTGGCGCCGGACCCGGCGATTGGGACGGCGAGCGTTGGCGCAAGCGCGTCCAGACTGCCTTTGACGGATGCACCGCAAATGCCAGCGACGCCGGAGCGCAGGAACTGCACCGGGTCCAGCAGAGTGCGGAGTACCACGTTGTGGACGTGACCGACGATGGCGCCCTGGCCAAGCTGCTGGCTTCGGTGGAGCCGCCGGCAGCCGTGTTCTTCGCGCTGCCGCCGGCCGTCAGCCAGAAGGCCTGCGAGCTGCTCAAACCGGAAGACATACCGGAGGGCACCCGGCTGGTCCTGGAGAAGCCCTTCGGCACGGACCGCGAATCGGCCGCCTCGCTGAACCGGACGCTGTTGAACCTCGTGCCGGAAGACCACATCCACCGGGTGGACCACTTCCTCGGCAAGGCGACGGTGTTCAACATCCTCGGCCTGCGCTTCGCCAACCGGCTGCTGGAGCCGCTGTGGAACAACCTGCACATCGAAAAAATCGAGATCTTCTACGACGAATCCTTGGCGCTGGAGGGCAGGGCCGGCTACTACGACAAGGCCGGCGCCTGCGGGACATGATCCAGAGCCACCTGCTCCAGGTCATGGCGCTAACCGCGATGAATGCTCCGGCCACGCTCAGCGAGCGAGACCTGCGCGACCATGTCGGGAGCGTCCTGCGTGCCAGCTCGGTCGATTCGGACTATGCCAAGAGCACCCGGCGTGCCCGCTACACGGCTGGCACGATCGACGGCCGCACGGTACCTGCCTACACAGAGGAACAAGGCATTGACCCGTCACGGAACACCGAGACGCTGGCCGAAATCGAAGTGTCCATCAACAACAGCCGCTGGGCCGGTGTTCCCTTCGTCCTGCGTTCGGGCAAGGCCCTGGGCAACAGGCAGAAGGAAGTCATCGTCACCTTCAAGCCGGTCCAAGTCCCGGCAGGTTTCACCGGCGTCGACGAACCCACGCGCCTGCGCATCGGACTCGGGCCGGACACCCTGGAGCTGGAAGTCGATGTGAACAGCCCCGGGGACATCTTCACCCTCGACCGTGCCGTGATGGCCGCAGCCTTGCACGCGCCGGATCTGCTCCCCTACGGCGAAGTCCTGGAAGGGGTGCTGAACGGCGACCCGCTGCTGTCGGTGCGCGGCGACATTGCCGAAGACTGCTGGCGGATCGTCGAACCAGTGCTCCGGGCTTGGGATGCCGGCGAGGTACCGCTGGAGGAGTATGCCGCCGGCAGCAGCGGCCCGTCCGGGTGGGAGACGTCCCGCGAGGACCGGCCTCTGGCCCGGAACTGAAAAGCAGCCCGGGGGGCAATCGGCCAGATGGCCGCTGCCCCGGGGCTGCTTTTCAGTTCCCGATCGGATCCGCGTCGGCTAGATAGCGGCTTCGCCGCGTTCGCCGGTGCGGACCCGCACGGCTTCCTCGACGTTGATCAGCCAGACCTTGCCGTCGCCGGCGCGTCCGGTGTTCGCCGTTGCGACCAGCACGTCCACGATGTCGTTGGCCCATTCCTCGGCGACCAGCACCTCGACCCGGATCTTCTTCAGCAGGTCGACGGTGTACTCGGCGCCGCGGTAGACCTCCGTGTGGCCGCGCTGCCGTCCGTAGCCACTGGCCTGGCTGACGGTCAGTCCCTGGACGCCGTAGCTTTCCAGGCTGCTGCGGACAGCTTCGAGCTTTTCAGGCCGGATGATTGCGGTCACGAGTTTCATGCCTTGATCCCTTCCAGGGAGCCGTTGTGGGCGCTGCGGTCGGTGGCCGGATGCGGAACGAATGCGCCGCCGGTGCCCAGGCCGCCGAATTCGTAGGCGCTCTCTGCGTGCTGCGTCAGGTCCACACCGGTGACCTCTTCTTCCTCGCTGACCCGGAAGCCGACGGATTTGTGGATGGCCAGCCCGATGCCGACGGTCAGGATGGCGCAGTAGAGGACCGAAACAACCGCTGCCACAACCTGGGCCCACAGCTGCGCGAAGCCGCCGCCATAGAAGAGCCCGCCGCCGGCCCCATCCACCGGGAGGGCGATGAAGCCCAGGGCAAGTGTCCCGACGATGCCCGCGACCAAGTGGACGCCCACGACGTCGAGCGAATCGTCATATCCGAGCCTGTATTTCAGTCCAACGGCCAGGGCGGCCAAGACGCCCGCAACCAGACCGAGGCTGATCGCACCCACCGGGGACACATTGGCGCAGGCGGGGGTGATGGCCACGAGGCCGGATACGACACCGGAGGCGGCGCCGAGGGAGGTGGGGCGGCCGTCGCGGATTCGTTCGGTGACCAGCCAGCCCAGCATCGCAGCGGCCGGGGCGGCCATGGTGTTGATCCAGATCAGGCCTGCTTCCTCCGCGCTCCCGGCGGCACCGCCGTTGAAGCCGAACCACCCGAACCACAGCAGCGCTGCGCCGAGCATGACGAACGGGATGTTGTGCGGGCGCTGGGCGGGATCCATACCGAAGCCCTTGCGCTTGCCGAGGATCAGCGCCAGGATCAGCCCTGCGACACCGGCATTGATGTGGACTACCGTCCCGCCCGCGAAATCGATGGCTTCACCGGCCCAGGAGCCCACAGCTCCCTCAGCGCTGAGCAGGCCGCCTCCCCAGACCATGAAAGCCAGCGGGCAGTAGACGAGCGTGACCCAGACGGGCACGAAGATGGCCCACGAGCTGAACTTTGCGCGGTCCGCGATGGCGCCGGAGATGAGCGCCACCGTAATGATTGCGAAGGTCGCACCATAGCCGGCGCCGATCAGGTCCTCAGTATTGAGGAGGCCTTCCATGCCGAAGGCCGCGAACGGGTTCCCGAACAGCTGCGCCACTGAATCGCCGCCGCTCATGGAGAATCCCCAGAGCACCCAGACCACGGCGACCAGGCCGATGGAGATGAAGCTCATCATCATCATGTTCAAGGCAGCCTTGGCACGGGTCATGCCGCCATAGAAGAACGCCAGGCCCGGCGTCATGAGCAGCACGAGGGCTGCCGAAATCATTACCCAGACGTGACCTGCTGACAGATCCATTTTCACGTCCTCTCGTCCCTGGGCGGGCGGTTCCCGCTTCTGCCTCAAGATTGCCGCTGCCGTGTTTCCGCCGATGGGAAGCCTGATTGCGGTCAAGTTACAAGCAAGGCAGAAATGTAAAACCCGGGCGTCGGCCGTGTTTCGGCAGTGTTTCGAGCCCGGCTAGGGTGGATGCCATGCCCCTTTTCCGCCGTTCGGCGTCCGCGACGGGTGCCGCCGGAGGCACCCGGGAGAAAGCCGTCCTGTCCCCCATCCCGCGGGACATCAAGGTCCTGATCGCCGCCGCCTTCGTGATTGCGCTGGGCTACGGCATCGTCGCACCGGTCCTGCCGCAGTTCGCTGCCAGTTTCGACGTCGGTGTGGCAGCTGCCAGCATCATCGTCAGCGTGTTCGCTTTTATGCGTCTTGTCTTCGCCCCAGCAGGCGGCGCGCTGGTGGGCAAATGGGGCGAACGCCGCGTCTATCTGGTGGGGCTGCTGATCGTCGCAATCTCCACCGGGGCCTGCGCGGTCGCCCAGGACTACTGGCAGCTGCTGCTGTTCCGCGGCCTCGGCGGCGCCGGCTCCACCATGTTCACCGTCTCAGCCGCAGCCCTGATCCTCCGGCTGGCTCCGCCGGACAGCCGCGGCCGCGTCTCCGGAGCCTATGCCTCAACGTTCCTGATGGGCGGCATCCTCGGCCCCGTGGTCGGCGGCCTGCTGGCCGGGTTCGGACTGCGCATGCCGTTCGTCGTCTACGCCGTGGCGCTGCTCATCGCCGCTGCCGTGGTGGCCATCATGCTCAAGAAGCCTTCGGCGGCCACCGGGGATGAGGTCGCCGTTCCCGAACCGATGGACCTGCGTGAAGCGCTGGCCGATCCCGGCTACCGGGCGGCCGTCGTGTCCGCCTTCGCGAACGGCTGGGCCACCTTCGGCGTGCGGATGGCCTTGATCCCGCTGTTTGCCGCTGCCGTCCTGGGTGCCGGCCCGGAGACCGCAGGCCTGGCGCTCGCGGTCTTCGCCGTCGGCAATGCCCTCGCCCTGACCTTCTCCGGCAGGCTCTCCGACTCCGTTGGCCGCCGCCCGCTGGTCATCGCGGGCTTGGTTGTCGCCGGATTGTCCATTGCAGCCATCGGTTTCACCGACTCCATTCCGCTGTTCGTGGCAGCCTCCGTGACGGCCGGCTTCGGATCGGGCCTGCTGGGACCGGCTCAACAGGCCGCCGTGGCAGACATCATCGGCAGCAGCCGCAGCGGAGGCAAAGTCCTTGCGGTCTTCCAGATGGCGACCGACGGCGGTGCGATCATCGGCCCGGTGCTGGCCGGCGCCTTGGCCGACCGGATCGGCTATGACTGGGCCTTCGCCGTCACCGGAGCAGTGGCCCTGGCGGCGGCGCTGCTGTGGAAGCTCTTCGGCCGCGAGACACTCGCTAAGCCCGCCCAACCGGACGGTTGATCCGCCGTCGGCGTCCGCAACCCCGCTGTGCGGATCGGCACAGACCGAACACTTGAAACTTCAATAAAATGCCCTAGACTGGAGGCATGACTCAGACAGGCAATGTTCCTCCGGTACTCTTCCTCAGCCACGGTGCTCCCCCGCTGGCCGACGACGCCACCTGGACCCGCCAGCTGGCCGATTGGTCGGCGGGGTTCGAAAAGCCCAAGGACATCCTGATGGTCTCCGCCCACTGGGAGAACGCGCCGGTCACCCTCAGCGCCACCGAACGCAAGACGGACCTGGTCTACGATTTCTGGGGCTTCCCGCAGAAGTACTACGACGTCACCTACGACGCACCGCTGGCCCCGGAACTGGCCACCGAAGTCGACCGCCTCGTGGCCGGCCATGGCCACCATGTCGAGCGCGACGAAGCCCGCGGGCTGGACCACGGCGCCTACGTGCCGCTGGTCGAGATGTTCCCGGAAGCGGATGTGCCGGTGGTCCAGATGTCCATGCCGACGCTGGACCCGCAGGGCCTGTTCGAACTCGGCAAGTCCCTCGCCCCGCTCCGCGAGCGCGGCACGCTGATTGTCGGCTCCGGCTTCACCACGCACAACCTGCGCTGGTTCAACCCTGCGGCGGGCCCGGACACCACGCCGCCGGCCGCCTCCAGCGAGTTCGACCACTGGGCCGAGGAAGCCATGGCGCGCGGCGACGTGGATTCCATCCTGGACTTCCTGCACAAGGCACCGGCCGCCCGCGAGGCGCATCCGCGCTCCGAGCACTGGGCTCCGCTCTACGTCGCACTCGGCGCCGCCTACGGCTCCAGCGGAATCGAAGCGAAGACGGCCATCGACGGCTTCTGGTACGGCCTGTCCAAGCGCTCCTGGACGCTGACCTAGCACCGCTCCGCCAGCACCCGCGCCGGCATAACGAAGGGCGCCGTCCGGCAGGTTCCGGACGGCGCCCTTCGCAGCTTCGAGAACGGCTTGCCGCTCCCGTGCACTTGCCCCTAGTTCAGCAGCGCATCGACGAAGCCTTCTGCCTCGAAGGGAGCCAGGTCGTCCGCGCCCTCGCCCAGGCCGATCAGCTTCACCGGCACGCCGAGGCTGCGCTGGATGGCGACCACGATGCCGCCCTTGGCGGTGCCGTCCAGCTTGGTCAGCACGATGCCGGTAATGTCCACGACCTCCGAGAAGACCTTTGCCTGGTTGAGCCCGTTCTGGCCGGTCGTGGCGTCGAGGACCAGCAGCACCTCGTCCACGGTGGCCTGCTTTTCGATGACCCGCTTGACCTTGCCAAGTTCGTCCATCAGGCCGACCTTGTTCTGCAGGCGGCCGGCGGTGTCCACCATGACCACGTCGACTTCCTGGTCGATACCTGCTTTCACCGCTTCAAAGGCGACGGAGGCAGGATCGGCGCCATCGACGTCGGACTTTACCGTGGGCACCCCCACCCGCTGGCCCCAGGTCGCCAGCTGTTCGGCGGCCGCGGCGCGGAAGGTGTCCGCCGCGCCAAGCAGGACGTCCTTGTCTTCGGCGACCAGCACGCGTGCGAGCTTGCCGACGGTGGTGGTCTTGCCAACGCCGTTCACGCCCACCACCATAACGACGGCGGGGCGGTCGGCGTGGCGGTCGACGGCAAGTGAGCGGTCCATGCCGGGGTCGACGAGCTTGACCAGCTCTTCGCGCAGCATCGCCTTGACGCGCTCGGGATCGCGGCTGCCTTCCACCTTGACCCGGTCGCGCAGTGCGTCGACCAATTCCATGGTCGGCTCGGTCCCCAGGTCGGCCAGCAGCAGCGTTTCTTCGATTTCGTCCCAGACGTCCTCGTCGATGTCGTCGCGGGACAGCAGCGCCAGCAGGCCCTTGCCCAACGCGTTGTTCGACTTGACCAGCCGCGCGCGCAGCCGGGCCAGGCGCCCCTGGACCGGGGCGGGGGTCTCCACCGGGACGGTTTCCAGTCCGGAGAGGTCGTCGGCGACTTCGACCTCGGTCGACGGTACGTCCTTTTCGGGCGCCGGGGGCGCGGCCGGCGGAGTTTCGAGCACATCCGTTCCGGCGGTCTGCCCCGCCGCGGGAGCCTGGTCATTGGCATCCCGCGTAGTGGTGTAGGTGCCCGGCGGGGTCTTGCGGCCCTTCAGCAGCAGAATGGCTACGGTTCCGACGACGGCTATGGCGATGACAGCGTACACAATGATGAGGGTTACGTCGTTCACAGACCCTAGCTTCTCACAGCGTCCGCCACCCGAGGTCGCCGTGTCCCCGGGTGGCCTGCCGCTGGGGGCGGCGGGGCGGCCTTGTTCATGCGGCGTTCACACCGCCGGTCTAGAATGTGACGCAAATCCACGCCGTCGGACGTCCGGGAGCAATCCATGGTTGCAGCGCAGTGGACAGGACATGCTCTTCTCGGGGCAGTCCGTCAAGGAAAGCACCGCCGTCATGAATCACTCGATCGGGCGGTTGCGCCGTTCCTCCGCCTTGGCACGGATGAAGGACCGGGCCGCCTCGGAGACTTCATAGCGGTCCTGGTCCGTGGTCTCCCCCACCGAAGTGTTGATCGCATTGGCAACGGTCCGCGGGAGGATGACCGTCCCCGGGTTGTCCATCAGCCATTCCCGGATGCCCGGTTCCAGCTTTCCCCACCACTGCTCGATCTCTGCGGTTTCCATCGCTGTCCCTCCAACGGTTGGCGCCTTGTCCCACCCTATGGCGGCGATGTGAACTGCGTGTTAACGCGCTGTCCGCCCGGATAGCTGCCTGCAGCATGCCTTCAAAAGAGGAGCCATGACGAAAGCGAATCACCCCGCCATGCACAAGACGGTCGAAATCGAACGCAAGTACGACGCCGACGAGTCGGCCACCCTGCCGCTGCTGCATCTGCTGCCAGGGGTCGACTCGGTGGACCAGCCGGTCGAGCACCGGCTGGAGGCCACATATTTCGATACCGAGGACCTGGCCCTGGCCACCCATCGGATCACCTGCCGCCGGCGGACGGGCGGAGACGACGACGGTTGGCACCTGAAAATGCCGTCGGACATCGACGAACGGTTCGAATTCCGCGAGCCGCTGGGCAAGGACCCGGAAACAGTCCCGCTTCCGCTGCTGCGGCTGGTGCGCGCGCAGATCCGCGAAAAGCCCTTGGTCCCGGTCGCCCGGCTGAGGACCAGGCGCCTGGTGCACCGGTTGAACGGCCCCGACGGCGTACTTGCCGAGGTGTGCGATGACCAGGTGGAGGCCGAGGCGCTAGTGCCTGACGGTTCGACCTCGCGCTGGCGGGAATGGGAGATCGAGCTCGCGGACGGGCAGCGCGGGCTGCTGGACGCTGCCGAAGGGCCTTTCACGGCTGCCGGCGGCCGGCCGGCCGGCCATGCTTCCAAACTCATGAGGCGTTGGGCCCAGCCGCCCCGGCTGCACCCGCTGCTGCGGAACCCCAGCGGAAGGTGAGCGCCGCCGACGTCGTGCTTTCCTACCTGCGCACCCAGATGGACTTGCTGAAGACGCAGGACCCCCGGGTACGGCAGGACGCGCCGGACGCCGTGCACCAGATGCGCGTCGCGACGAGGCGGCTACGGTCGGCGCTCGCCACCCACCGGCGCGTGCTTGACCGCGTGCGGACCGACCCAATCCGTGAAGAGCTGACGTGGCTCGCCGGTCTCCTCGGGGACGCGCGGGATGCCGAAGTCCTGCATGAGCGGTTGCGCTCGCTGCTGGGCGAGGAACCGGTGGACCTGGTGCTCGGCCCGGTCCACCAGCGGCTCGACGTCGAGCTGGGCAGCGCATACAAGACTGCGCATGACAAGGTCTTGAAGGCCCTGGAGCAGAAGCGCTATTTCCGCCTCCTCGACGCACTTGAGGGGTTGCTCGCGGATCCGCCGTTGACCCAGGAGGCACACCAGCCGGCGAAGGCCGTCATCGCACGATCGGTCGGGCGTGACCTCAAGCGCGTGCGCCGGGCGGTCAAGGAAGCGAAGCGGGCACGGGGAACGGACTTCGCCGATGCGGCGTTGCATGAGGCTCGCAAGACGGCCAAACGGCTGCGCTACGCATGCGAGGTCGCAGCACCGGTCAGCGGCAAGCGCGCCGCCAAGCTGGAGAAGGCCGCGCACGGGATGCAGCAGGTCCTGGGCGACCACCAGGACAGCTTCGTGGCGCGCCAACTCCTGCGGAAGATGGGTGCCGAGGCCTTCGGACAGCATGAAAACGGCTTCAGCTACGGGCGGCTGCACGCGCTCGAGGAGGCCAGGGCTGCCCGCTCGGCCAGGAAGTTCTGGCGCCACTGGAAGCGTTTCCCGACCACGTTCTGACGAGGGCCGGCCTGTTCCCTCGGGCCTGCTCGGTAGCATCGGAGGATGAAGCCCTTCCTGCTGCTGGCTACCCGCGCCGAGGACACGGCGGCCGACGAGGAGTACGCCGCTTACCTGCGCTGCGGCGGCCTCGCCCGTGGCCAGCTGCACCGGGTCCGGCTTGAGGCGGGGCCGCTTCCGGCCGTCGATCTGGAGCAGTACAGCGGCATCATTCTCGGCGGCAGTCCGTTCACGTCCAGTGATCCGCCGGAGGGCAAGTCCGGCGTACAGCTGCGCGTTGAGGCCGAGCTGATGGCCTTGGTGGACCGCGTGGTCGAGGCGGACTTTCCGTTCTTCGGCGCGTGCTACGGCATCGGCACCCTGGGCCGGATCCGCGGCGGCCGCGTGGACGGGCAGTTCGGTGAGCCGATCAGCGCGGTGGCGGTGGAACTGGCGGACGGCGCCGCGGCCGATCCCCTGCTGTCGGGCGTGCCGCGGCGCTTCAAAGCCTTCGTCGGGCACAAGGAGGCCTGCTCGGTGCTGCCTGCCGGCGCCGTCCGGCTGGCCGGTTCCGCCGCGTGCCCGGTGCAGATGTTCCGGGTGGGCAGCAACGTCTACGCCACCCAGTTCCACCCCGAGCTGGACGAGGCCGGCCTCATCACGCGGATCTCGGTCTACCGCAACGCCGGCTATTTCCCGCCGGCCGAGGCGGACGACGTCGTCGCGTCCATCCGCGGCCACGACGTGCACGTGCCCCAGCGCATCATGGCCAATTTCGTCAGGCGCTACGCGTCCTGACCCGCACTGACGACGGCGGGTGGCGGCTTCACGCCTGGGCGGCCAGCCGTTGCGAAATCACCGTGGAGACGCCATCGCCGCGCATGGTCACGCCGTACAGTGCGTCCGCAACTTCCATGGTCCGCTTTTGGTGGGTGATGACAATGAGCTGGCTCGACTCGCGCAGTTCCTCGAAGATCGTGATCAGCCGGCCCAGGTTCGTATCGTCCAGGGCGGCTTCCACCTCGTCCATGACATAGAACGGCGACGGCCGGGCCTTGAAGATCGCCACCAGCAGCGCGACGGCGGTCAGCGACCGTTCCCCGCCGGAGAGCAGCGAGAGCCGCTTGATCTTCTTGCCGGCCGGACGGGCCTCCACCTCGATGCCGGTGGTCAGCATGTCCTGCGGGTCCGTGAGCACCAACCGCCCTTCGCCGCCGGGAAAGAGCCGGCCGAAGACCCGCTCGAACTGCACGGCGGTGTCGCGGTAGGCCTCGCTGAACACCTGCTCGACCCGCTCGTCCACCTCCTTGATGATGTCCAGCAGGTCCTTGCGGCTGGCTTTGAGGTCCTCCAGTTGGGTGCTGAGGAACTGGTGGCGTTCCTCCAGCGCGGCGAATTCCTCCAGCGCGAGCGGGTTGACCTTACCCAGCGCGGAGAGGTCCCGCTCGGCCTTCTTCAGCCGCTTCTCCTGCTCGGCGCGGACAAAGGGCACACCTTCGACGACCGGGTTGCCGGCTTCGTCCACCTCCGCCCGCAGCTCAGCCCACTTGTCCGTCGACGCCGCGGTGGCCACGGGCACGGGCTGGTCCGGTCCGAACTCGGTAATCAAGTGGTCGGCCGTCATGCCAAGTTCCTCGATGGCCCGATTCTCCAGCGCCTCGATCCGCAGCCGCTGCTGGGCCCTGGCCAATTCGTCCTTGTGCACCGAATCGGTCAGCTCGCGCAGTTCGGCCGCGAGCGCATCGGTGGAGCCGCGGACGGCGGAAAGCTCCTGCTCCCATTCGGCCCGGACCTCCTCGGCTGCGTCCCGTTCGATCGCCGCGGCCTGGACGGAGACGTCCAGCCAGGCCAGCACCTGCTCCACCGCCTTGGCCACCGACGCCGCCTTGGCCGCCTGCAGCTGCCGCTGGCGGGC
>NZ_ANPE02000198.1 GCF_000328305.2 Arthrobacter crystallopoietes BAB-32
GCGCCGGCGGCCCCGCGGGCGCTTTCGGCCACGTCCTCCGCAGGGTTGCCGGCCTGCGCCGCCAGCACCGCTTCGACGACGGCGAATCCCTCGGCCATCGCTACCGTGCGGGTGTCTATGACCTCCACCGGAATACCGACCTTGGCCGCCGCGAGCGAAGCCGCTTCCACCGTGCCGGACAGCTCCCCCGAGATGTGGACGGACACGATCGCTTCAAAGCCCTCGTCTGCCAGCTCTTCGTAGACTTTGCGGAAGAGACCGGGCGAAGGACGCGACGTTTTGAGGTCTTTGCCCTCAGCCAGGCCCAAGGTCAGCGCTGCCGGTACGTCGTCGACCCCTTCACCGTAGATCTGCCCGGAAATCATGACCGGCATCGGTACGACTCTCAGGCACAGGGCCGTGGCCGGATCGGACGTCCAGGCAGCCGGCAGGGCAGCAGCGGAGTCCGTGACCACAGCAACCCGCGGACGGGCAGGCTTGGAGCCCGGGCGCCGGACCGGCTGGTTCAGCAGCGACCGGGACCGCCGGATGAGCTCCTCCAGCCACGTCACCTTGGTTTGTTCCTCAGGCCGGGACGATGTTGACCAGCTTCGGCGCCCGCACGATCACGGTGCGGATTTCGCGGCCCGCCAGGGTCTTGATGATCTGCTCGGATGCCAGGGCCTGGGCCTTGAGCTCTTCTTCGCTGATATCGGCAGGCACTTCCAGCCGGTCGCGCACCTTGCCCTGGACCTGGACGACGGCGGTGACCGTCGCCTGGACCAGCAGCTTTTCGTCCACCGTGGGCCAGCTGGCGTTGGCGACCGACGGCGCATGGCCGAGTGCTGCCCACAGGTCCTCCGCGGTGTACGGGGCAAAGAGGCCCAGGATGATCGCGACCGCTTCGGCAGCTTCGCGCACTGCCGGATCCGCCCCGCCGGCTCCGCTGTCGATGACCTTGCGGGTGGCATTCACCAGTTCCATCAACCGGGCGATGACGACGTTGAACTTGTGCTGGTCCAGCAGGTTCGCGGCGTCAGCGACGGTGCGGTGGGTTGCACCGCGCAGGTTCTGGTCACCGGTGGAAGGGTCGACGCCGGGGGCGGAGGTTACGTCCTGGCCCAACCGCCAGGCGCGGGCCAGGAATTTTGCGCTGCCCGCGGGCGACACGTCCGCCCAGTCGACGTCGTCCTCCGGCGGGGAGGCGAAGACCATCGTCAGGCGGACGGCGTCCACGCCGAACTTGTCCAGCTGCTCGCCCAGGTCCACGCCGTTGCCCAGCGACTTGCTCATGGCCTTGCCACCATTGAGCACCTGGCCCTGGTTCAGCAGCGCGCTGAAGGGCTCGTCGAAATCGACCAGGCCGAGATCCTTCAAGACCTTCGTGAAGAACCGGCTGTAGAGCAGGTGCAGGATGGCATGCTCGACGCCGCCGACATACTGACCCACCGGCAGCCAGCGGTTGACGGCCTCGGTGTCGAACGGGCCTCCGGTGTAGTTGGGCGAGGCGAACCGCAGGTAGTACCAGGACGAATCGACGAAGGTGTCCATCGTGTCGGTGTCGCGGCGCGCGGCCCGCCCGCAGCTTGGGCAGTCGACGTTGACCCAGTCCACGGCCGCCGCCAGCGGGGACGTGCCCTTCGGCGAGAGCGCCTCGCCGCGCAGATCGTCCGGCAGGCGGACCGGCAGCTGGCTGTCTGGAACCGGTACCTCGCCGCATTCGTCGCAATGGATGATCGGAATCGGCGCGCCCCAGAAACGCTGGCGGCTGAGCAGCCAGTCGCGCAGCCGGTAGTTCACTGCGCGTTCGCCGGTACCTGCGGCCTCGACAATCTCGATCGCCTTCGCAATGCCCTCGGCCTTGGACAGGCCGTCCAGTTCGCCGGAATTGACCAGCGTTCCCTCGCCCGCGGTCGCGGTCCCGGTGACAGCCGGGTCCTCCTCGCCGGTATCGAGGACCGCCCGAACGGGCAGGTCGAAGGTACGGGCAAAATCCAGGTCCCGCTGGTCGTGCGCCGGGACGGCCATGATGGCTCCGGTGCCGTAGTCTGCCAGCACGTAGTCGGCAGCCCAGACCGGCAGCTTCTCGCCGTTGAGCGGGTTGATCGCGTAGCGGCCCAGGAAGACGCCGGTCTTCTCGCGTTCCGTGGACTGCCGTTCGATGTCCGAGAGCGCCTTAACCTTCTCCCGGTAGTCCATCAGCGCGTCATGCTGGTCAGCGGTGACCAGATCCAACGCCAGATGGGCATCCGCGGCGACCACGAAGAAGGTGGCGCCGTACAGAGTGTCCGGCCGGGTGGTGAAAACCGTGACTTCGTGGTCGGGACGGCTGTCGGCGGCCTCGATCCGGAAGTTGACGTGGGCGCCCTCCGAGCGGCCGATCCAGTTGCGCTGCATTGCCAGCACACGCTCCGGCCAGTGGCCCTTGAGCTCCTCCATGTCCTCGAGGAGCCGGTCCGCGTAGTCCGTGATCTTGAAGTACCACTGGTTCAGGCTCTTCTTGGTCACCGGAGTGCCGCAGCGTTCGCAGGCACCGTTGACGACCTGCTCATTGGCGAGCACCGTCAGGTCCTTCGGGCACCAATTGACCGGCGAATTCTTGCGGTAAGCCAGGCCGCGCTCGTAGAAACGCAGGAAGAGCCACTGCGTCCAGCGGTAGTACTCGGGATCCGAAGTGTGCAGCCGCCGGGACCAGTCGGCGCTGATCGCATAGCGCTTGAACGACGCAGCCTGCGTGTCGATGTTGGCGTAGGTCCATTCGGACGGGTGGGCGTTGCGCTTGATCGCGGCGTTCTCGGCCGGCAGCCCGAACGAGTCCCACCCGATGGGGTGCAGGACGTCGTAGCCCTGCAGCCGCCAGTAGCGGGCCACCACGTCGCCCATGGCGAAGGCTTCGGCGTGGCCCATATGGAGGTCGCCCGAGGGGTAGGGGAACATGTCGAGCACATAGCGGCGCTCTTTGGAACCGTCGTCGGCGGCGTTAAAGACGCCCAGCTCTTCCCACACTGCAGGCCACTTGGCCTCCATCGCTGAAAAGCTGTACTCGTTCTGTTCCGTACCAGCGTGCGTACTCACGTTGACTTGCCCTCGTCCTCTTGGTTTGCGGTGCACTTGCCGGACAGCGCCCGGACACACAAAAGCCCCTCGTCACGGGAGGGGCGGCCGCACTGGGGATCGGATCTTCCGAATCAGCGCGGCTGGCTAAGCTCAAGTGCAGACATAGGTCTACTTTAGCGCAGATCAAGGCCGCTCCCCGGCCCGCCCTGCCCGCCGGCGGATCGGCGGAAGGGGAGGATTCAGCGCACGTCTTCGTCGACCCAGTCGAAGGTCCGGGCGACGGCCTTCTTCCAGAGCCGCATCCGCCGGTCCCGCTCCGGCCCGGGCAGGGCCGGCTCCCACCTGCGGCCCTCGGCCCAATTGGCGGCCAGTTCCTCCTGCCCAGTCCAGAAGCCCACCGCGAGTCCCGCCGCATACGCCGCGCCCAGGGCGGTGGTCTCCGCGATCCGCGGCCGGACCACCGGAACGCCCAGGATGTCCGCCTGGAACTGCATCAGCGCATCGTTGGCGACCATCCCGCCGTCGACCCTTAACTCCTTGAGCGGCACCTCGGAATCCGCGTTGACTGCATCCAGCACCTCGCGGGTCTGGAAGGCTGTGGCCTCAAGCGCGGCCCGGGCGATGTGGGCCTTGGTGACGAACCGCGTCAGGCCGACCAAGGCGCCGCGCGCATCCGGCCGCCAGTACGGGGCGAAGAGGCCGGAGAAAGCCGGGACGAAGTAGGCCCCGCCGCTGTCCGGCACCGAACCTGCGAGTTCCTCGGCTTCGGCGGCCGAAGAGACGATGCCGAGGTTGTCGCGGAGCCAGTGGACCAGGGAACCGGCGACGGCGATCGATCCTTCCAGCGCATAGCTCGGCGCCTGCTCCCCCAGACGGTAAGCCACGGTAGCCAGCAGGCCGTTGGCCGAAGAGACGATCCGGTCTCCGGTGTTGACCAGCACGAAGCAGCCGGTGCCGTAGGTGTTCTTGGCGTCGCCGGGTCCGAACGCGGCCTGCCCGAAAGCGGCGGCCTGCTGGTCGCCCAGGATCCCGGCGATCGGCACCTCCCGCAGCAGCTGCGAACCGTGGACCGTGCCGTAGGTTTCGGAAGAGGACCTGATCACCGGCAGCATCCCGGCGGGAATATCGAACGCCGCCAGTATTTCCGGCGACCACTCCAGGGTCCGCAGGTCCATCAGCAGCGTGCGCGAAGCGTTCGTGACGTCCGTGACGTGCCGGCCGCCGTCGGTGCCGCCGGTGAGGTTCCAGACCACCCAGCTGTCCATCGTGCCGAAGAGCAGCTCGCCCGCCTCCGCCTGCTCGCGCGCGCCGGGCACGTTGTCCAGGATCCAGCGCAGCTTGGTACCGGCGAAGTACGGCGTCAGCGGCAGCCCGGTGGCTTCCTTGAACCGGTCCGGGCCAACCCCGGCGGACAGCTCGTCGCAGATGGCCTGCGTGCGCACATCCTGCCAGACGATGGCGTTGCCGACCGGCTGTCCGGTGGAGCGGCTCCAGACCACCGTGGTTTCGCGCTGGTTGGTCAGGCCCACCGCGGCGATGTCATGCCGGGTCAGGCTGGCGCGCGAGAGCGCGGTTCCCACGACCTCGCGCACGTTGTCCCAAATTTCGACGGCGTCGTGTTCCACCCAGCCGGCCTTGGGCAGGATCTGCCGGTGTTCCTTCTGACCGCTGGAGACGATGCTGCCGGAACGGTCGAAAATAATGGCGCGTGACGACGTCGTACCTTGGTCAATGGCCAGTACGTAACCGGGCATGCCCCACCTTCGCTGTCCTGCCGGCCCGCCACCGCGCCGGCGCAATCTGTTGGGCTCGAACCTAGCGGCCGGCGCAGTGCCGGTCAATGAGCAGCCCGCGGAAGACTGTCTCCGGTGGCCGCCCTCGGTCGGTAGAGTCTTTGCTATGGCAACAGCTCAAAAGGTGGCACTGAATAACGGCGTCCATATGGACCAGCTGGGTTTCGGCCTCTACAAGGTGCCGTCGGCGGACGCTGCGGGCCTGTGTTACCAGGCCTTGGAGGCAGGCTACCGCCATTTCGACACCGCCGCGTTCTACGCCAACGAGGCGGGCGTCGGCGAGGCGGTCATGAAGTTCCTGGCCGAAGAGCCGCTGGTCGGGCGCGAGGACATCTTCGTCACGACGAAGCTGTGGAACGACCGGCACGGCTACCAGCCTGCGCTCGATGCCTACCAGGAATCGCTGGACCGGCTGGGCCTGGAGTACGCCGACCTCTTCCTGATCCATTGGCCGCTGCCGGACCGGGAGCTGTTCAGCGAGACCTACCGCGCGCTGGAGCGGCTCTATCATGAAGGGCGGGTCCGGGCCATCGGCGTCTCCAACTTCCAGCCGGCGCATCTGCGGAAACTGCTGGCGGAGACCGAGGTGGTGCCGGCGGTCAACCAGGTGGAGCTGCATCCGTGGCTGCAGCAGCGCGAACTGCGCGAGCTCCACCAGGAGCACGGCATCCGGACGGTGGCCTGGAGCCCGCTGGGCCGCGGGTCCGTCCTGCAGGATCCGGTCATCGAAGAACTTGCCGCGAGGTTCGGGCGCACGCCGGCGCAGATCATCCTGCGCTGGCATTTGCAGTTGGGCAACGTTGCCATCCCCAAGGCAAGTTCCGGCGAGCGGCTGCGGGAGAATTTCCGGGTGTGGGATTTCGAACTGGACGACGACGCCATGCAGTGCGTGGCCGGCCTGGAGCGCAATGGCCGCCTGGGCTCGCATCCGGATGAGGTGAACTAGGCCGTGACGGCGACCAAGGACCGGGCCATCGCCCGCACCGCCGCGCTGGAGACCGGCGAAGTCAGCTACTGGGAGTACCCGGCGCAGGAGCCCGGGGCGGGAACCGACCTGCTGTTCATCCACGGCTTCCGCGGCGACCACCACGGGCTGGAACTGCTGGCCGCGGCGCTGCCGGGCCACCGGATCATCGCCCCGGACCTGCCCGGCTTCGGCGTCTGCGCGCCCTTCGCCAGCCGGGAGCACAGCGTGGAGAACTATGCCGGCTTCGTGCATGACTTCGCCGCAGCGCTGCAGCTTGGCCCCGACGCGGTGCTGCTGGGCCACTCCTTCGGTTCGATCATCGCCGCGCACTACCTGGCGGCGCAGCCGGCTTCCTTCGCGGCAGCGGTGCTGGTCAACCCGATCAGCGAACCGGCGCTGAAGGGTCCGCGGGCGGTGGCGTCCCGGCTGGCCGAGTTGTACTACTTCCTGGGTGCACGACTGCCGGAACGGGCCGGCCTGCAGCTGCTGAAGCATCCGGCGATCGTGCGGGTGATGAGCATGATGATGGCCAAGACCAGGGACCCGCAACTGCGGCGCTTCATCCACGCGCAGCATGACGCCTACTTCAGCGCGTTCGCGAACCGGTCGGTCGTGCTGGAGTCGTTCCGCGCCTCCATCTCCCACGATGTGCTCGAAGCGGCGCCGGCCCTGTCACTGCCGGTGCTGTTGATCGCCGGCGCGAAGGACGACCTGGGTTCGGTGGCGAGCCAGCAGAATCTCGCCGCGGCAATGCCGGACGCCCAGCTGGAAATTATCGACGGCGTCGGCCACCTCATCCACTACGAGGCGCCGGAGGCGGCCGCCGGGATGGTCAGCCGGTTCCTGGCGGAGCGGGCCCTGTGAAGCTGCTGATCGACGCCCGCTACACGCGCACCGACCAGTTCGACGGCATCAGCCGCTACGGGGCCAACCTGATCGCCGCGGCGGCCAGACTCGCGGATGTGCGGATGCTCATCCACGACGAGCGGCAGCTGCAGTTCCTGCCCGACGTGCCGTGGGTGAAGATCAACAGCCCGCTCTCCCCCGCCGAACTGTTCGTGGCCGGGCGCATCAACAAGCTGGGCGCGGACGTCGTCTTCTGCCCGATGCAGACCATGGGCAGCTTCGGCCGGCGCTATGGGCTGATCCTGACCATCCACGACCTGATCTATTACCGGCACCCCAAGCCACCGGGCTTCCTGCCGCTGCCGGTCCAGTGGCTGTGGCGGCTCTACCACAAGGCGTACTGGCCGCAGCGGATGCTGCTCAACCGCGCCGACATGGTCGCCACGATCAGCCGGACCACGCAGTCCCTCCTGGAGCAGACCCGGCTGACCCGGCGCCAGATCCGGATTGTCTCCAATGCGCCGCACTCCCCCGACGCGCCCCGGGATCCGCATGCTCCGGCGGACAGGGAGCTGCTCTACATGGGCTCCTACATGCCGTACAAGAACGTCGAGACGCTCATCGTCGGAATGGCGCTGCTGCCAGGTTACCGGCTGCATCTGCTGAGCCCGCTGCCGGATGCCCGCGCGGCAGAGCTTTCGGCCGCTGCCGCCGACCCCGGGCAGCTGGTCTTCCACCATGGGGTGTCCGACGGCGAGTACCGGGACCTGCTGCACCGCGCCACCGCGCTGGTCACCTTATCCCGGGACGAGGGGTACGGCCTGCCGCTGATCGAGGCCATGGCGGCGGGCACGCCCGTGATCGCCAGCGACATTCCGATCTTCCGCGAAGTCGCAGCAGGAGCCGCCCTCCACGTGGACCCGGACGACCCGGCGGCCTTCGCCGCTGCCGTGCGTACCCTGGAGGATCCGGACCGCCGCGCCCGGGCCAGCAAGGAAGGCGCCCAGCGGGCCGCGGAGTTCAGCTGGGACCACTCTGCCGCCCAGCTGGTGGCCATGGCCGAGGAAGTCCTGCAGCGGCGGCAGGCGGGAGGCTAGAGGAGGCCCGGCATAGCCAGGTCAGCCGTCAGAGCAGGTCCAGCCCGTCGCAGCGGACCTGCACCGGTTCGGCCAGGCGGCGGGCCGACACTGCCGCCTTTCGTGCCCGCAGCGCCTGCGTGACCGTATTGCCCTGCCGGTAGCTGAAGAACAGCAGCAGCCGATGGGTCCCCGCGGAACCCGGCTGCGGCAATTCCACCGGGCCCACAGTGCGGATATCCTCCGGCAGGTCAAGGCCCTCCAGGAAGACCTCCAGGCTCGAGGCCGCGCCGGTCAGTGCCGCAATCCGCACGGCCGGAGGCAGCTGCAGTTCGCGGCGCAGCTGGAGCTCACGGGACGCGGCCCCGGCAGGGTCCCAGCGCACCAGGTGGCCGACCACGGCGTCGTGCTCCGCGGTAATAACGACGACGCCGCCCTCCTCCGCGGGACGGACCAGTGACGCTGCGGTGAACCAGCGGCGCAGTGCGTCCTCGCTGGCACGCAGCGATTCCCGCGCGAGCATGGAGTTGCCGTCCAGCAGCAACGCCGCGGCGTAGCCGCCCTCGACCGCGGGCTCCGCACCTGGGGTGGCGACCACCAGGGTGCGACCCGTGCTGATGCTCTGCTTGACGTGTTCGCCCGCCGAGGAAACCACAGCGGCTCCGGGAAAGGCACGGCCCAGTTCTTCCGCTGTCCGCGCCGCTCCAACCACCAACGCCCGCAGGCGGGGCGAGCCGCACTCGGCGCACCGGTGCCCGGCCGCGATCCTTCCGCACCACCGGCACGCCGGGCTGCT
>NZ_ANPE02000197.1 GCF_000328305.2 Arthrobacter crystallopoietes BAB-32
GCTACTACGAACTCCCCGCTGACCGCGTCGCCGCATCCAAGCAGATCGGCTACGGCTTCTCGACGTACAACCCCTTCTCCTGATCGCCGCACTGTAATTCACAGGGAGTTCCCAGCGGGTAACCCGGTGTGACCTCGCCCCGCCTGACCTGCTAGCCTCGGTCACTCAGCCGGAAACGGAAGGACTTTATGTCGAGCAACAAATGGCTAGTGGCAATCGTCGTAGCTGGAACCCTGGCCCTGACGGCCTGCGGCGGAGCAACCGAAGCCGGCAGTGCAGGCCAGACGCAGCAGGCGTCGCCCGGTGCAAGCGGCCAAGCCCAAGACCCCTCAGCCGGCCAGCAGGAAATGCCGAAGCCGGACCTGAACGGAATTCCCGACGTCGTTGCCGAAGTAAACGGCACCAAAATCACCAAGGAAGACTTCACGACTGCGTATGAGGCGCAGTTCCAGCAGATGGCCATGCAGTCCCAGATGATGGGCCAGGAAGTCGACCAGGAGAAGCTCAAGAAGCAGACCGCCGAAGGCATCGTCGGCACCGAACTGCTTATCCAGGAAGCCGGCAACCGCGGCCTTGAGGCGTCGCAGAAGGAAACCGACAAGGCCCTGGACGAGATCGTCAAGACCAACCAGCTCAAGTCCAAGGACGAGTTCATGGCCGCCATGGAAAAGCAGGGCATGGACGAGGCCAAGGTTACCGAAGAGCTCAAGAACCAGGTCATGGTGGAGAAGCTGATCGCCGAGGAAGCCGGCGACACCAAGCCCACCGACAAGGAACTCAAGGCCGCCTACGAGGAGGCCAAAAAGCAGCAGGAGCAGATGGCCCAGCAGGGCGGCCAGGGCGCCGAGATGCCCTCGTTCGAGGAGTCGAAGCCCCAGCTCGAGCAACAGCTCAAGTCACAGAAGGAAGGCGAGATTGTCCAGGCCCTCGCCAAGGACCTGCGCGCCAAGGCGGACGTCAAGATCCACGTCTGAGCCGCAGTTTCCAAGTACGACGACGGGTGGCCGGCTTCAGCGCCGGCCACCCGTTTCGTCTATAGTCGCCCAGGATGTTCACGCTGAAGCAATTGCGTTAACTGGTCAGCAGCTCCGCAGCATAGCGGTTGAGCGGCACACCACGATTGTCCGCGCCGGCAGCCCACGACTTCGCCGTCCGTTCGGCTGCCTCCGCCTGGCGCCGCAGCTTTGCCGCGCGTTCGGTGGCTTGGCGCGCTTGTTCAGCGGCCCTCTCCCCTGCCGTCATTTGTCCCCCATGAACCGTATGCAGTTTTCGCTGATCCAGCTGTTTTCGTTGATCTATCAGGAGCCGAGGCGCAGCGTTTCCCAACCACCCTGGCCGATGATGATGCGCTTGTTGATCCGGTTGGTGCCCACACCGTAGTGGTAGAGGTTGCCGTACCGGTCGCCCGCGAGGATGCCGGGCTGCCCGGCGGTCACGTGGTCCGGGATCGACGAGAGGTGGATCATCGTGTTCCAGCCGGACCGGCCGACGACCTTGCGCGTCTCGGCGAGGAAACTGCCGGAGCCGTTGGAACGGTAGAGCTTGAGCTGCCCGGCCGGAGTCTTGACCACCAGATCCATCTTCTGGTCGCGGTCGTAGTCCATGGCCATCAGCTTCAGGTCCCGCCAGCCGGAGGTTCCGATCAGCGTCCTTGCGCCGTGCCGCGCGCCGGCCGGATTGGCATAGGCGTAGAGCTTGCCGTCGCGGACATTCTTCGCCACGATGCCCGGGAACTGGTCGGCGCGGCGCCAGTTGGCCACCAGGATCTCGTACCCCTGCCAGCCGCTGCGGCCGACTTCCGCACGCCGGAACCCGCCGGCGGCCAGCCCGTAGTCCACGGTCAGCCGGCCGGACCTCCAGTTTGCCACCAGGTCCTGGATGCCGTCCTTGTTCCAGTCGGCCACGTCGACGTTGAGGGCGGTCTGCCAGCCGCCGGAGACGAACGTTCGCCGGGCAAGGTCGCCGCCCTTCGCGGACGGGTAGACGTACAGGTACCCGTCGGCGGCGATCGCCGTGATGTCGCCCGAGAGGACCTTGGCGGTCTTGTTGGCCGGCGGCAGGCGGTCCGGCATGACCCGCAGGTCCCGGGCCAGCAGGGCAGGCATGTCGTAGGTGTAGTGGTTGACGCCGGGCAGCACGGTCATGGTCGTCTTGGTGAAGCCCCTGCTCGCATACTGCTTCTGCGCGTTCTGCGCCGTGCCCAATGCGGACCAGGTCGCAAGCGTCGTGCCGCCGAGGCCATCGAGGCTGCCCGCGATCCAGTTCAGGTTGAGCGCCTTCACCTCTGCCGACGGCGTGGTCGGCATGCTGCGCCAGCCGCCCCCGCCCACGATGGTCGCGCCGCCGCCCTTGATCCAGTTCTGCCGGTCGGCCAGCACTTCAAAACTGACGAATTCAGCACCCCCGGAATAGCCGTGGAACCAGACCCGGCTCGCATCGACGTCGTACTTGGAGATCAGCATGGCGGACAGCGCACGGAAGTAGTCGCCGTTCCGGTCCGTCTCCTCCCACCAGGTGATGCCGCCGCTCTTGTCCGGCGTGATCACCGGGATCATGATCATGTTCTTCTTCGCCGCCTCGGCCGCCATCGCCTTCATGACCGCGCCGGTGGGATGGTGCACGTAGGACTGCGCCGGGTAGCTGTAGTCGCCGTGGAAGACGAAGAGCACGCCCACCGGCTGGGAGCGGTCCACGTTGTTGCCGTACACGTGGTACTGCCCCGTGAGGCCGTTCGGCGCCTTGTAGGTCTGGTAAGTGAGGTTGCCCGGTGCCGGCGGGTAGGTCACGGGAGCGGTCTGCGGCGTCGTCACCGTCTTGGAGGCGTAGTTGGTCTTCGTCGCGTAGATGCGCACGGAGATTTTCATTCCGACGTCGTCCGCACTCACCTTGTAGGTGGCGGCGGTGGCCCCGCTGATCACCAGGCCGTCGCGCAGCCACTGGTACTTTAGGACGGCGCCGGTGGTCCAGGTGCCCTTCGCGGTAAGCGTCTTGCCGACGTGCGCGCTGCCGCTGATATAGGCGGCGACGGTGTTGGCCACTGTGCCCAGGACCGCTCTAGCCGTGGCGGCCGACGTCACGGTCGTGGAGGTCATGCCGGCCTTGGTGCCCGTCACCCGCACGCTGAGCCGCGTGCCGGCGTCGGCCGCGGTGACCTTGTAGGTGGCGGCGGTGGCGCCGCTGATCGGCTGGCCGTCGCGCAGCCACTGGTAGCTCAACGCTGCTCCCGTGGTCCACGTGCCGGGGTTCGCGGTCAGGGTCTGGTCGAGCACGGCTTTCCCGGTCACCGCGGGGGCGACCGTGTTCTGGACCGCCATGACCTGGCGCGGCTTGGCCGTCTCCGTGGGCGGCGCTTCCGTGGTGGGTGCGTCCGTCGTCGGGGCCGCGCGGGCTGGGTCGTCGGAGCTGGCTTGCTCGTGGGGGCCGGCTG
>NZ_ANPE02000196.1 GCF_000328305.2 Arthrobacter crystallopoietes BAB-32
CGCCGCCGGCGGCGACGAACCCGGCGAACTCGACGGGTACGGGAAAATCCCGGCCGACATGGCCCGCCGGCTCGCCGAACTGGCGAAAACCTGGCTGCCGGTCATCACCGACGAACACGGCAAGGCCGTCATGGTCGCCCGCGAAATGCGCCACCCGCCCGAATGGCTCAAACGCGAAGTCAGGCTCCGCGACGGGACCTGCCGGGGACTGGGCTGCCGCACCCACTGGAAGGACTGCGAGCTCGACCATACCCTCGCGTGGGAGCACGGCGGCAAGACCGAACTGAATAATCTTGCACTGCGCTGCAAATCCGATCATCTGTCGAAGCACGCCGACGGCGGCCGCGTCTGGCAAGGCGACAACGGCGAACTCCACCACCAAACCAGATCCCGCCACGCCTACACCAGCTACCCCGACGGATCCTGGATCAGCCACGGCGTCCAACCCCCACCACCGCCGCCACCAAACCCCTTCGACAACCCCGAACCACCACCCTTCTGATCGTGCCGCAAGAATGGTGCGGCACCTCCAGTCCAGACGCACGAAAGACGACCCCGGTCGAAAGCTACCGCTGGGCCAGCACCCGGGCACGTGCTTCTCAGCAGCGGCGTCAGTGCCCGTCTTGAGCATAAGTATGCACGCTTCAGTCCCCAGCCGAACCTCATCTCGCCGGAGTTCACCCTCAGGTCGACGAACGGTCCAGCTTCCGCCCACCGGGAATAAACGTGCAGACCAAACGTTGACTTGAGCGGAAGTTGCTCAAGTTTCATCGGATGCGGAATAATCTCCAGCACGAAGCGTTAACTTGAGTCGAAGGCACTCAAGCAATCAGGAGGTCATATGCCTATCTTCTTCGGACCCGCAGGTTCCGGCAGCGGCTCCTTCGACGAATTCCTGGCCCGTTATCTGCAGGGCCAGCGCGCCGCGCGCGCCGGCCGTCCTGTCGACATGACGCGACTGCTTAGTCGCCGCTCGCACGAGATGCTCGGCCATGCTGCGCAGTTCGCCGCCGGCCTCGGGCACACCGAGGTCGATGCCCTGCACATCCTGCGCACCATCGCGCAGCAGGAACCGATGGCGGAGCAGATCCGACGTGCCGGAGCCGATCCTGCCGCGATTGCGCAGGCTGCCGAGGAGCGACTCCCTGGGGCCTCTGCCGAGAAGGTGGATACGCCGCCGTCGCTCACGCAGTCCGCACAGCGTGCCCTGCTGGACGCCTACCAGGTGGCGCGGGCTTTTGGTTCCACCTATATCGATCCGGAGCACCTGTTCTTCGCCTTCGTGCTGAACCAGGAGACTCCGTCCGGACAGATCCTAGCCGCGGCCGGCGTCAATCCGCAGTCGCTGCAGCAGGCCGGTTCCCGCGAGGACGGCCAGTCCGGCCACTCTGGTCCAGAGGCTGCCCAGGGCGGCGCGCAGTCCAACAGTGAGACCCCGATGCTGGACCAGTTCGGCATCGACCTGACGGCCCGCGCGCAGGAGGGCAAGCTGGATCCGGTCATCGGCCGCGGCGAAGAGATCGAGCAGACCATCGAGATCCTCGCCCGGCGCACCAAGAACAACCCGGTGCTGATCGGCGAGGCCGGCGTGGGCAAGACCGCTGTCGTCGAGGGCCTGGCCCAGGCGATCACCGCCGGCGATGTCCCGGAGCAGCTGCGCGGCAAGCGCGTCATCGCCCTGGACCTGCCCGGCATGCTCGCCGGCACCCGCTACCGCGGCGACTTCGAGGAACGGCTGACCAAGACAATGGAGGAGATCAGCGCCCGCAGCGGCGAACTGATTGTCTTCGTCGATGAACTGCACACCGTGGTCGGTGCAGGTGGCGGCGGGGAAGGCGGCGGCATGGACGCCAGCAACATCCTCAAGCCCCGGCTGGCCCGCGGCGAACTGCACCTGGTCGGCGCCACCACTCTGAAGGAGTACCGCAGGATCGAAAAGGATCCGGCCCTGGAGCGCCGCTTCCAGCCGGTGATGGTCGGCGAACCGTCCGTCGAGGACGCCGTGCAGATCCTGGCCGGGCTGAAGGACCGTTACGAAGAGCACCACGCGGTGACCTACACGGATGACGCGCTGCGCGCCGCCGTCGAACTTTCCGCCCGCTACATTACGGACCGGTTCCTGCCGGACAAGGCGATCGACCTGATCGACCAGGCCGGCGCCCGGTTGAGCCTGCAGCGCGGTCCGCGGGTGGACGTGGAGGCGCTGCGCCGCGAGGCCGCGGAGCTGGAGCAGGCCAAGGCCGCCGCGGTGGCCGAGGAGCGCTACGAGGATGCTTCGCGGCTGCGGGACGAAATCGAGGCGCTCAACGCCCGGATCGCGGAGGCCCAAAGCACCCCGGCGGTAGCGGAAAACAACGACGGCGGTGCACGCCCCGGCGTCGTTAGCGCACCCTCCGCGGTGGTAGGCGAGGCGGAGATCGCGCAGATCATCTCGCGCGCCACCGGCATCCCCGCCGCGCGGCTGACCGAAGGCGACCGCGAACGCCTCGCCCGGCTCGAAGACGACCTGCACCAGCGGGTCATCGGCCAGGATGCTGCGGTGACCGCGCTGGCCAAGGCCGTGCGGCGCAACCGCACCGGCATGGGCGACGAAGGCCGACCCGTGGGCAGCTTCCTGTTCCTCGGTCCGACCGGCGTGGGCAAGACCGAGCTGGCCAAGGCGCTGGCCGAGTCGCTGTTCGGCGATGAGAACGCGATGGTCCGCTTCGACATGAGCGAATACGGCGAACGGCACACCGTCTCGCGCCTGGTCGGTGCCCCTCCGGGCTACGTTGGCTATGACGAGGCCGGCCAGCTGACCGAGCGCGTGCGGCGGCACCCGTACTCCGTGGTGCTGCTGGACGAGATCGAGAAGGCGCACCCGGACGTGTTCAACCTGCTGCTGCAGGTGCTCGACGACGGGCGGCTGACGGACAGCCAGGGCCGGACGGTTGACTTCCGGAACACGGTGGTCATCATGACCTCGAACCTGGGCTCGGAATTCCTGGCCAGCAAGGGCGGAGCGCTCGGCTTCACCGCCAACAGCGGCGCCGACGGCTTCGGCTCGGAGAAGGAGCTGCGGGACCGGGTCATGGGCCGGGTGCGCGAGTTCATGCGGCCGGAGTTCCTGAACCGGATCGATGAGACCGTCCTGTTCCGCAAGCTCGACCAGGAGCAGCTGCGCGAGATCGTGCGGCTGCAGCTGCGCCGGACCGAGGGCCGGCTCGCCGCCCAGGGCATCGGCCTCGCGGTGGACGAGGCCGCCGTGGACTGGATCGCCGACGCCGGCTACGAGCCAGAGTACGGCGCCCGCCCGCTGCGCCGCGTGATCCAGCGCGAGCTGGACGACCGGATCGCGGACCTGCTGGTCAGCTCCGAACTGCACGACGGCGGGCGGGTCACCGTTACTGCCGACGGCGGGGAGCTGCGCGTGGCAACCGAACCGGCGGTGCCGGCCGCGGCGTAAACCAGTCGGGGCGGGTACAGTCGGGCGACGCCTGACCACCGCACAACGCAGATGGAGCAGGCCGGGAAGAGAGTCTCTTCCCGGCCTGCTCGCGCGTTTGCTGCCCGGTCAGCGCGCAGTCACATCGGCGGTTTCCTCACCGGCGGCCTGGCTCTCCGGCTCGGTGGCCCGTCGCTTCGGAATGAGGGCCACGGCAGCCGCCGCGACGGCCGCAATGCCGGCGAAGATCATGAAGTTCCATTCGAAAGGCAGTGCGGCGCTGCCGATCCAGCCGCCGATCAAGGGGCCGGAGATGGCTCCGATCCGCGCGAAGCTCAGTGCCCAGCCGGTCGCCGTGGCCCGGACGTTGGCCGGGTAGTAGTCGGCGATGTAGCCGGTGAGCACCAGCGAGGTGGAGATGGAACCGATGCCGGCGAAGGCCACGAAGAGCAGATTCACGACCATGTTGCCGGGGAACATCAGCAGCAGGATGCCGAGGCCGCCGAGCAGGTAGAAGACCACCAGGATCAGTTTCTGTCCGTACTTGTCCGCGGCCCGGCCCAAGGCGAGGCCGCCGGCGGCGGAGGCAAGGCTGAAGACCAGTAGGAAGGCCAGCGACGAGCCGAGGTCGTAGCCCGCCGCTTTCATGATGGACGGCAGCCAGGTGTTCAGGCCGTAGACCAGGACCATGCCGCAGAACAGCGAGATCCAGAAGAACACAGTCGAGCGCAGGTAGCGCGGCGAGAACATCGCGGTGATTGTCCGCCACCACGGTTCGGCCGCTGCTCCGGCGGCCGGGGCGGACACGGCAGGGATGTACGGCTCGATGCCGAGACGGTTCGCCAGCCGGTCGGCCGCCTGCCGCCTGCCCTTGGCCTCAAGGTAGTCCAGCGATTCCGGCAGCAGCCGGGCGATCACCGGCAGCAGGACCACGGGCAGCGCGCCGATGGCGATGACCCAGCGCCAACCCGCCACGGGCAGCAGGACCAGCGCCACGAGGGCGGCGGCGACGATGCCGAGCGAGTAGCCGGAGTACATGACACCGTAGTTGAAGGAGCGCTTGTTCGGCGCCGAATATTCGATGGTTAGGGCCGCCGCCACGGGAATCACGCCGCCCATGCCGAGCCCGCCGATGAGCCGGAACAGGCCGAACAGCTCCGGTGTCGGCGCCACCGCCGCGCCGGCCTGGGTCAGCGTAAAGATCAGCATCGAGAGCAGCAGCATCTTTTTGCGGCCGTACAGGTCGCTCAGCGTGCCGATGAACAAGGCGCCGAAGAGCATGCCGACCAGCGCGTACGCGCCAAGCCCGCCGAGCTCCAGCGGGCTCAGGTCCCACGCCCGGTACTCGGCCAGGGCCGGAAGGACGGCGCCGAGGACGCCGACGTCGTAGCCTTCGGCCAGGATGGCCAGCCAGCAGCAGAACAGCACCCGCCGCGTGGTGCGCGGCGGGACATTCCAAGTGTTTACGGCAGCAGTTGCCACATGGGTCTCATTTCGTCATTGGAGTGAGCAGGTGGTGCAAGGCAGGAGGGCGGGAGGCAGGCGAACGCTGCCTCCCGCCAGGAATTCAGGTGAACCGCTTTCCAGCCAAGATTACTTAGCCAGCGCCGGCTCGGCGCGCCGCGGTGCCGTGTCCGGCTGCCACCGCAGGTGGCTGGGCGACTGTTCGTCCTCGGCCTCGCGCAGCAGGGACAGCCGGGGCCGGACCGCATCGGTGCGGGAGCTCGGCGGCTTGCGCCGGCCGGCGCGGAACTGCGGGATCCACTCGGCGGCCTCGCCCTTGTATTCCTGCTCGGCGGCGGCGTGCAGGGTCCACTGCGGGTTGTACAGGTGGGTGCGGCCGAGGGCGATCAGGTCGGCGCGGCCGGCCAGCAGGATGGAGTTGGCGTCGTCGTACGAGGAGATGGCGCCGACGGCGATCACCGCGATTCCTGCCGGGGCTGCCACTTCCTGACGGATCCGGTCCGCGTACGGCGTCTGGTAGCTGCGGCCATAGGCGGGCTTTTCCTCCTTGCCGATCTGGCCGGTGGACACGTCGATCCCGTCCGCACCGTGGGCGGCGAAGGCCTTGGCAATTTCGACGGCCTCATCCAGGGTGTTTCCGCCCTCGATCCAATCCGTGGCGGAGATCCGCACGGTCAGCGGCCGGTCTGTCGGCCAGGCCTCGCGCACGGCGTCGAAGACCTCGAGCGGGAAGCGCAGCCGGTTTTCCAGGCTGCCGCCGAACTCGTCGGTGCGCTTGTTGGCGATCGGCGAGAGGAAGGACGAGAGCAGATAGCCGTGCGCGGCATGAACCTCAAGCAGGTCGAAGCCGGCTTCGGCGGCGCGCCGGGTGGCGGCGACGAAGTCCGCTTTGACCTTGTCCATCTCCGCGCGGTCGATTTCGCGCGGGGTCTGGCTGCGCGGGCCGTACGGCAGGGCCGAGGGGCCAACCGCTTCCCAGTTGCCGGATTCGAGCGGTTCGTCGATGCCTTCCCACATCAGGCGGGTCGAGGCCTTGCGGCCGGCGTGGCCGAGCTGGACCCCAATCTTCGCCGTCGATTGCCCGTGGACGAAGCCGACGATGTCCTTCCAGCTGGCCTGCTGGACCTCGTTGTACAGACCGGTGCAGCCCGGGGTGATGCGCCCTTCCTCGGAGACGCAGACCATTTCGGTCATCACCAGGCCGGCGCCGCCCAGGGCCTTGCTGCCCAAGTGCACCTTGTGGAAGTCGCCGGGGACGCCGTCGACCGCCGAATACATGTCCATCGGCGAGACGATGATCCGGTTCTTCAGCTCCAGGCCGCCGATCTTGTACGGCTGGAACATGGCCGGGGCGACCTGCTGCAGGCCCTGGGACTCGGCGAAGTGCCGGTCCACCAGCTCGGCGAATTCCGGGTCTCGCAGGCGCAGGTTGTCTTGGGTGATGCGCCGGCTGCGGGTGAGCAGGTTAAAGGCGAACTGGGTGGGGTGCTGGTCCTTGTACTGGCCGATCCGCTCGAACCATTCCAGCGACGCCTGCGCGGCCCGCTGCGTCGATTCGACCACCGGCCGCCGCTCAAGTTCGTAGGCGGCGAGGGCGGATTCCAGGTCCTGCTGCTCGTGCAGGCAGGCGGCCAGGGCCAGCGCGTCCTCCATGGCGAGCTTTGTTCCGGAGCCGATCGAGAAGTGCGCGGTGTGCGCGGCGTCGCCGAGCAGCACCACATTGCCGTGCCGCCAGTTGCGGTTGCGCACGGTGGTGAAGTTCAGCCACTTGGAGTTGTTGGCCAGCACGTCGTACCCGTCGAGTTCGTCAGCGAAGATCTCCCGGATCTTCGCGATGGCCTTCTCATCGGAGACCCCGGGCGGGAACATGGTGTCGGCGGTCTCGTCGAAACCGGCCGCGCGCCAGACGTCCTCGTGCATCTCCACGATGAAGGTGGAGCCGGCGTCCGAGTAGGGGTAGCCGTGAATCTGCATGACGCCGAACTCGGTCTCCTTGACGAAGAACTTGAAGGCCTCGAACACCTGGTCGGTGCCCAGCCACATGTACTTGTTCGGCCGCGGATCCAGGTCCGGTCCGAAGGAGTCGGCGTACCGGGCGCGGATCTGGGAATTCACTCCGTCCGCGGCCAGCACCAGATCGTAGCCGGCCTCGAGTTCCTCCACCGGCGGGGCCATGGTCGAAAAGCGCAGGTCCACGCCGAGTTCGGTGCAGCGGCGCTGCAGCAGTTCCAGCAGTTCCTTGCGGCTCATCGCCGCGAAACCTTGTCCGCCCACGGTAATGGTCTCGTTCTTGAAGTGGATGTCGATATCCGACCAGCGGGCGAAGCGGCGGCTCATGTAGTCGGCCACTACCGCATCGGCATTCCCGATCCCGCCGAGGGTTTCATCGGAAAAGACGACGCCGAAGCCGAACGTATCGCTGGCGGCGTTGCGTTCCCAGACGGTCACCTCGTGGGCCGGATCCAGCTGCTTCATCAGCGCACCGAAGTACAGCCCGCCAGGTCCGCCACCAATAATTGCGATCTTCATGTCGTTAGTCCTTTCAACGGCCCTGGCCGGCGCCGGCTAATTCTGCAGATTCGTCCCCGAGCGCGGCGCGCAGCCTGAAGTGCTGCAGCTTGCCGCTGGGGTTGCGGGGCAATTCGGTCACGAACCGCACGTCCCGCGGATACTTGTAGGGGGCGATGGTCGCTTTGACGAAGTCCTGGATCTCCTTGCGCTTGGCGTCGTCGGGCTCCACGCCCTCGCGCAGCACAATGAATGCGCAGACCACGCTCCCGCGCTCCGGATCCGGCCGGCCAATGACGGCGTTCTCCACGACGTCCGGATGCTGGTCGATCGCTGACTCCACTTCGGGGGCGCCGATGTTGTACCCGGAAGAGACGATCATGTTGTCCGAGCGCGCCTGGTAGTAGAAGTACCCGTCCTCATCGCGCACGAAGGTGTCCCCGGTGATGTTCCAGCCGTTGTGCACGTAGTTGAGCTGGCGCTCATCATCCAGGTACCGGCAGCCGGTCGGACCGATGACGGCGAGCCGGCCGGGCTCGTTGGGCGCGGCCTCGTTGCCGTCCGCGTCCAGGATCGTGGCCCGGAAGCCCGGCACTGCCACTCCGGTGGCGCCCGGACGGATGTCCGCTCCGGCGGCGGAGATGAAGACGTGCAGCATTTCCGTGGCGCCGATGCCGTTGACCAGGGAGAGCCCGGTGGCTGTGTGGACGGCTTCCCAGGTTTCCTTGGGCAGGTGCTCGCCGGCGGACACTGCCAGCCGCAGGCCCTCGAGCAGGTCGGCCTCGCCTTCCTTGAGGATGGCCCGGTAGGCCGTCGGGGCGGTGAAGAGCACAGTGGCCCCTGCTGCCGCTGCCTGGCGGGCCAGCTCCACCGGCGTCGCCCGCTCGGTCAGCAGGGATGAGGCACCGAACCGCAGCGGGAAGACCACCAGTCCGCCCAGCCCGAAAGTGAAGGCCAGCGGCGGCGAGCCGGCGAAGACGTCGTCGGCCGTCGGCTTCAGGATGTGGCGGGCGAAAGTATCCGCGTTGGCGAGGATGTCCCGGTGGAAGTGCATGGTGATCTTGGGCGTGCCGGTGGTTCCCGACGTCGGTCCGAGCAGGGCAACGTCGTCGGCGGCGGTGGCCACGTTGTCGAACCGTCCGCTCTTCGACGCACAGCGGGCGGTGAGGTCACCGTCGTCGTTAGCTCCATAGGTAACGACGGCGGTGTCCGCACTCAGCGCATGCGGCAGGTCAGCCACGAAGCGGTGGTCAGAGATGGCGACAACCGGTCGGGTCAGTTCGCAGATCTTGGCGACTTCGTTCGCCCGCAGCACGGGCATCGTGGTGACGACGACGGCGCCGGCCTTGAGTACACCGAGCCAGGCCGCGACCAGCCAAGGGTTGTTCGGGCCGCGCAGCAGCACCCGGTTGCCGGGCACCACACCCAAGTCCTCGGTCAGGACCTGGGCGACCTGGTTGGCGCGCTGCTGCAGGAGCCCGTAACTCCAGGTTTCACCCTCTGGCGTGTGCAGGGCCGGACGGTCGGCGCCGAAGGTTGCTACGGCGTCGTCGATGAGGATCGCCGCGGCGTTGAGGCGATCCGGATACTGCAGTTCGGGGAGGGTGAATTCAAGCACCGGCCACTGCTCGGCCGGCGGCAGATGGTCGCGCGTGAACGAGTCCACATGTGCTGACGGGGACAGTTCCATGGCGTTCCTTTCGGTGGG
The DNA here is from genome assembly GCF_000328305.2 of Arthrobacter crystallopoietes BAB-32. Taxonomy (GTDB): domain Bacteria; phylum Actinomycetota; class Actinomycetes; order Actinomycetales; family Micrococcaceae; genus Crystallibacter; species Crystallibacter crystallopoietes_A. The sequence goes on from NZ_ANPE02000196.1 coordinate 9,105, forward strand.
ATGGATGGGCGGCCGCGGAGCCTGGGCGGCATCACCGACGGTTGGGATGCCGCCGAAGGGCTCAGCGCGCGGCGCGAATCATGCCTTCTTGGGCGACTGTGGCCAGGAGGCGGCCGGAGCGGTCGAAGAACCGGCCGGTGGCCAGTCCCCGGTTGCGCTGTCCGGAAACGGCTTCCTGGGCGTAGAGCACCCATTCGTCCGCCCGGCCCTCACGGTGGAACCACATCGAATGGTCCAGGCTCGCGGTGGCCAGCCCTGGTTCCGCCCAGTAGTGGCCGTGCGCCCTCAGGATCGGCTCCAGAATCGTGTAGTCGCAGACGTACGCCAGCGCCGTGCGGTGGAGGTTTGCGGTGGCATGCAGGTCGTCGCCATCGGGCAGCTGGTCGAATGCCTTGACCCAGACGGCCTGCTGCGGGACCTGTTCGCCCTCGACCTCGACATACACGGGGCCGGGAACGTGGCGCATGTCGAAGCTGCGGCCGGTGGACCAGTAGGCTGCGGCGTCGCCCTCGATGCCGTTCAGTGCTTCAGCGGCGCTGCGCAGCGATTCGGGTTCCACGGCGGCGGGCATTTCCGGCTGGAATTCCGGCCCCTCCTCGGGCACCTGGAAGGAGCCCATGGCTGCGAACACTGTCTTACCGCCCTGGTAGCCGCGCACGCTGCGGGTCGAATAGCCGCGGCCGTCGCGCAGCTTCTCCACCTCGTAGCGGACCACAGCACCGATATCGACCGGGCGCATGAAGTAGCTGTGCATGGAATGCAGCTGGCGGTCCGCGCCGACGGAGCGCATCATGGCGGCCGCGGACTGGGCCACCATGTCGCCGCCGTAGGCCTTGGGCCACGGGACGTACTGTGTGGTGGCTTCGTAGGCCTCGTCGAAGACCTGCGGCTCGACGGCCTCCAGGCCGACGGCGCGCAGGAAGGTTTCGGCAGTCAAGGTGCCCGTCATCGTGTTCATGCCCGGCGATATCCTTCCAGGGTCTCGTCGGCTACGTCCTCAAGGTTGACCACAATGTTCTCCGGCGTGCGGGCAGTCAGCCAGACCAATTCCTCAGTGACCGACATATTCGCCTCCACGTGCGGCATGAACGGCGGCACGAACACCCAGTCGCCGGCCTTCATGTCGATGAATTCGGAGTAATTCTCGCCGAAGTAGATCCGGCCGTGGCCGCGCAGCACGTAGCCGCCGGTTTCGGCCTCGCCATGGTGATGCGGCAGCGAGCGGTAGCCCGGGACGTTGGAGACCTGGCCGAACCAGATCTTGGTGGCCGGCGTGTGCTGGATGCTGACGCCGGACACCCGCACACAGTCCCCCGACTGGGCCGTGTTGGTGTCCTCGGCGCCGCCGCGGGTCACCACGGGCACCACCTTGCCGTCGACTCCGGCATAGATGGAGTTGTCGCCCTCGGTGCGGTATTCAGTGGCTGTCTCGCTCATGTCGTGCTCCTTCTCAGTTGGTCAGTGCCAGTTGGTTGATCAGCATGCGGTTTTCCAGCCGGCCGATCCCGTCGATTTCGGTTGTGAGGACATCGCCGTCCTGCAGGAAGCGCGGGGGCTTCATCCCCATGCCCACTCCGCCTGGCGTGCCGGTCAGGACCAGGTCCCCCGGGCGCAGCGTCGTGAACTGCGAAATGTAGGACAGGAGCTTCGCCGGGCCGAACACCAGCGTCCGGGTGTGGCCCCGCTGGACCAGCTCACCGTTGACGTAGCCGCGGACCTCGAAGCCGCTGCCGTCGAACTCGTCGGCGGTGGCCAGCACCGGCCCGACCGGCGTGCTCGCGTCGAAGGCCTTGCCCTGGAACCACTGCAGCGTCCGGTTCTGCCAGTCCCGCATGGAGACATCGTTGGCCACGGTGTAGCCGGCGATGGCGGCGGCGGCCTCGGCTTCATCCGCACGGGTGAGGGTGGCTCCGACCACCACGGCCAGCTCGGCCTCCCAATCCACCCGGCCGCTGCCGCGCACCGTGAGCTCATCTGCTGGACCGGCCAACGTATCGGCGAACTTGGCGAACAGGGTGGGGTATTCCGGCAGCTCCCGTCCCATCTCCTGGATGTGGTCGCCGTAGTTCAGGCCGCAGCAGATCACCTTGCCGGCCTGCGGCAGCAGCGGCGCCAACTGTGTGCGGGAAACCTGCACGACGGCGGAGGCCGGGGCGGAGCGCATGGTTTCCTCTGCGCGCTCCCGCCAAGCCGGGCCCGCGAGCAGGCTGCCGACGTCACTGGCGGGCAGCGGCAGGTAGGTCTCCGCACCCATCTGTACTGCCGCCGTCGTTGTTGCTGCGCCGGTGCGCAAGGTGGCCAGTTTCACGGCTTCGATCTCCTTCGTTCGGATGTGTCGACTTTTTTACGGCCGTCACATATGCTCAACGTAGCACGGTCGGAAGGATCTGCACAGAGCATTTTTCGAAAAATTGTGAAACCGGACACACCAATGCCAAGGAGGCAGCAATGAGCAACCAGACCGCAGTCGGCAACCGGACCATCAACCCCGAGTCACTGCCCAAGCCATCCGGCTACGCCCATGGCGTCCTCGCCGGCAACACTGTCTACCTCGGCGGGCAGACCGCGCTGGACAAGGACATGAACATCGTTCCCGGCGGCATCGTGGAGCAGTTCCAGCAGGCCTTCTCCAACGTCCTGGCCACCCTGGAAGAGGCCGGCGGCCGCCCCGAGGACCTGGTCAGCGTGACCATCTACCTCACGGACGTGGACGACTACATGGCCAACGGCCGGGAGATCGGCAGGCTCTGGCGCCAGATGGCCGGCACCGAGTACCCCGCGATGGCAGGAATCGGCGTCAGCCGCCTCTGGCAGAAGGAAGCCCTGATCGAGATCCAGGGCGTGGCAGTCATCCAGGACCGCTAGAAAACCGATTCCAGCGCACAGCGGCCCGGCCGGCTACCTGCCGGCCGGGCCGCTGTGCGTTGTCCGCGAGGCTAGGCGGCCTCGGCCTTGGTGACCAGCGACATTGCGTGGGCCTCGGCCAGGGGCGCGATCAAATCATGCGTTCCGAAGAAAATGCGCCGCGCCTCCGGCCCCTGCCAGCCCTCGGGCAGGTACTCCAAAGGCAGACCGGGATCGCGATACGGCAGGCGCCGCCACAGCGTGAGCATCGGCACGTAGTAACGGAAGGCGTCCCTGCGCAGTTCCGGCGAAGACTCTGCCAGGGCTGTCTCCGGATCCCCGCCCACCAAGCCGGACCAATCGGCAAGAGCGTTCCCGTAGTAGTCCATGAATTCGGCGATCTGCACGCCCAGTGCCTCCAGATCCCACCACTGGGCGACCCGCTGGCGCATATCCCCTTCGGCGGCGTAATCGCCGGTGAAGAACTCGACATAATCTGCCAAGCCCCGGGAGGCCAGCCGCCGCTTCGCGCCCTCACGCACACCGGCCGGAGCAATCCACACTCCTGCCGCCATGGACCCGAAGCCCAGCCGCGTCAGTTCGGTGCGCAGCTGGTGCCGCCGGTCCCGCATCGACTCAGGAACCGAGAATATCGCCAGCACCCACTGGCCTCCGGCCGATCCGCGGTACGGGGCAAAGATGCGCTCGTCGCCCTCGTTGACCATCTCGAGCGAGCGCGGCGACAGCTCGTACTTTGCCACTCCGCCGGCTTTGACGCTGTTGAGCACGCCCTTGGCCTTCAACCTCGACACCGCCGAGCGCACGCCAGGGGCATCATGGCCGAGGTCGCCGAGCATGTCGATGAGGACCGAGACTGGCAAGGGCCCGCCGCCGCGCCGCCCGTACAGGCCGTAGATGGTCAGGATCAGCTGCTGGTGCCGCAGTGGAGGAGCGGGGATGTCGATCATCTCAGTGGCCCTTGAAAGCTTCGGCGAGCCACCAGGCGCCGCCGTCGGAGGCGATCCGTGCGTCGATGACCAGCGGCTTCTCCCGCGGCCCGTTGACCCACTCGGTCACGGCAGCCAGGTCTTCCACGGTGCGGACGGTGACCGCCTCGGCGCCGTACCCCCGGGCGATCGACGCGATGTCCGTCAGCGGGAATTTTACGATCCCAAGATCCTCGTCGTCGGCGTCGAAGTGGTGCACCTCGGCGCCGTACGCCGAGTCGTTGTACACGATCGCCACCAGCGGGATCCGCTCACGCACCACGGTCTCCAGCTCGGAAATCGACATCAGGAACCCACCGTCACCGGTCCCGAGTACGGGCAGCCTGTCCGGCCGGGCTGCCGCCGCACCCACCGCCGTGTACAGGCCCAGCCCGATCGACTGGAAAGCCTGCGTAAAGCAGAATCCATACTCGTCCGGCACTGACAGGTACGCGCTCGGATACCCCATGAAGTTGCCCGAGTCTATCGACACGATCCGATCCGCCGGCAGGATCTTATCCAGCTCCCGGCTCAGCACCCGCGGGTCGATTGCCTCCTCGGTCGAAATGTCCACGGTTTCCACGTCCTTCCAACGGGACTCGGCCGCGATGCGCACCGCAATCTCCGGCGTGCGCAGCCCGGTCGCCTGGTGCCCGGCAGCCTGCAGTTCCTCCAGCACGGCGACTGCGGTCTCGGCACTGTCGCCGAGCACCCCGAGATCGATGGGCCGGTTCGCACCCAGCGCGCCGTCCTCCACGTCGACCTGCACCACCTTGGCCTCCGCGCTGATCAGCGAGCCGTGCCGCATGGTCCACATGTTCAGCGCGCATCCCCAGCCGACAATCAGGTCGGCAGCCGCGATCGTTGCCGCCGTGTAGGGCGAGGAAAAGCCGCCGGAGATGCCGAGGTTGAAGGGATCGCCGTGGAACAGTCCGTGGGCGACGGCGGAGGTCGCCACTAGTGCACCGCTTGCCTCGGCGAGCGCGGCAATTTCCGTCCCGGCACCCCGGCCTCCGCGGCCGGCAACAAAGACCGGCCGTTCGGCACCGCGGATCAACGCCGCCAACCGCTCCACTGCCGCTGCGGCCGGCCGGACCGGCTGTGGTGCCTCCAACCGTGTGGGGACGGCTGGAGTCCCTCCGGGACGGGAAGAGCTTGGAGGTCCGTCGGCAGCGACAGCACCACGGTCCGCCTTTCGTTGACGGCCGTGCGGTAGGCCCGGACCGTGTCCGCCACCGCACTCTGCGGCGAGTGGATCCGTTCTGCCACGGCCCCGACGCTGCGGGCCAGTCCGTCCTGGTCGATCTTGAAATTCGACCGGATCGCCGAGGCGGCGGTGTCCGCGGTGACGACGAGCATCGGCGTGCGGCTCTTGGCCGCCTCACCGATCCCGGTGACCGCATTCGTCAGCCCACAGCCCTGGTGGGTGGAGACGACCCCGACCTTGCCGGACATCCGCCCGTACGCGTCCGCCATCGTCGCCGCTCCGCCCTCGTGCCGGGCGGCCGTGAATGGCACTCCCTGGCGGCGCAGCGCGTTGGTCACCACGAAGTTGCCGCTGCCGACCACGCCGAAGACGTGCCCGACCCCGAGCTGCGCCAGGGTATAGCCGACGAGTTCCGCGATATTCGCAGCCGGGCGGGAAGACGGCACAGCTGCCGCGGGGCTGGTCACGGCGGCACCGCTGACCGAGGGTTGAGTGCTGGTAGCGGTCATGGAGGTCTCCTTCTTGGAACAGCAGTTCAATCAGACTGCAGAAATTGTCACGTGGGCCGCTGGGGCTCTCAGGCCGGCACGGCCGATCCTCGGGCGACGGCGGTGCGAATGTGCTCCGGCCAGGGCGCTGCGCTGTCGGCTCCCTCGGGGACATAAGCGGTGGTGAAAGTCCCGTAGGCGGCGAGTCCGCCGGCTGACTTTTCGTGCGGCTGGCCATGGACCTCGAACGCGAAAGTCATCGACGTGCGGCCGATCTTCTGGACCGTCAGGGCCGCGGTAACGCGTTGGCCGAACCACAGCTTGGCCCGGTAGTTGATGACCTGCTGTACGCGGGGAGCACTAGGAAAGTAGTCGGGCAGCTCCAGCCTGCGGAACAGCTCAGCCTCGGCCGCCTCGACCCAGCGCATGATTGCGGAGTTGTGCTGATGTCCGGCCGCATCCGTGTCGGCCCATTCCACCGTCCGCTCGATGCTGGCACCTGCCGGCATCATTTGGTCCTGCCCGCTCATCTGGGGGTCCATGCTTCTCCTCTCCCCCGACCAGGTCATCCCTGGCTCAGGAACTATCGCAGCCCTGTCTACATGGTATGACGTAAAAATGACGGTCGTCCACACAAATCAATAGGGGTGTGTCCGAACCGCTGGAGCCGACGCTGCCAGCGGTGGTAGACATGGATCACACGTCGTCGCATCATGACGCGGACCACGCCATCCCAATGACCCGAAAGCTGGATGCATGACTTCCGAAGCTACCAACACCGTAACCGACCAAGCCACCGGCCCTCTTGCCGGACTCCTCAATGCACTGGCGGACGGCGCCGTCGAAATCGTCGACCTCACCAACCGCCTCAGCAGTGAGACCCCTACCCTCCGGCTGCCCGAGCCGTTTGCCAACCTCATCGACTTCAGCCTGGAAACCGTCAGCGAGTACGACGAACCGGGGCCCTTCTGGAAGCACCAGAACATCCACACCGGCGAGCACATCGGCACGCACATCGATGCTCCGGCCCACTGGGTGACCGGGCGGCACAGCCACGACGTCGCCGACATCCCGCTTCCCCGCCTCATCGGCCCCGCCGTCGTCCTCGACTTCACCGCCGAGGCGGCCGCCGACCCGGATTTCCTGCTCGAGGTCGAGCACGTCCGCGCCTGGGAGAAGCAGCACGGGCCACTGCCCGAGGGCGGCTGGGTGCTCTACCGCACCGGCTGGGACGCATTCGCCCAGGACCGGGAGAAGTTCCTGAACACCGACGAGGACGGCTCCCACACGCCCGGCGTTTCGTCCGAATGCGCACAGTGGCTCTCGGAGACGGGCATCGCTGGCTTCGGTGTGGAGACCGTCGGGATCGACGCCGGCAACGCGGGCGCGCTGGATCCGATCTTCCCGGTGCATTATTACCTGCTCGGTGCCGACAAGTACGGCCTGACCTCGCTGCAGAACGTCTCCCAGCTGCCCACTCGCGGGGCGATGCTGATTGTCGCGCCGCTGCCGATTGTTGGCGGCACCGGCAGCCCCGCGCGGGTTCTCGCGCTGGTGCCGCGACGTTCGTGAAACCCTTGGCATGACGAAGGGCCGGCGTCGGTGGTGACGCCGGCCCTTCATTTCAGCAGCCTTATCAGCCGTTGTAGACGAATTTCTCCTGCAACCGGCCGGCGGTGCGGTCGGGATTGAGCAGCAGGATGCTGATCACGCCGACGATAATCAGGTAGACACCGATCATCCAGAAGGCGGAGTTCATGCCCTCGGCGAGCTTGGCCGCCATTTCGGCGGTTTCCCGTACCCCCTTCGGCGCCGGGGCGTAACCGGCATTGTCCATGAGCGTTCCGACCATGGCCGGAGCAATGACGCCGCCCATCGACGCCAGGCCGGTCAGGGTGGCCATGACGGCGGCCCGCTGCTTGGAACAAACCGCGAAGGCGACAGCCGTGGGTGCCAGCGGGTAGGTCATGGCCAGGCCCGCACCGAGGGTCACGACAATGACCGCGGGGGTGCCGCCGAGTCCGGGGAGCAGCAGGAAGCAGATTCCGGAGCACAGCAGGGTGGCGCCGAACAGCGCACCCAGCGCCCACCGGACGGTTACGCCGCGGCGCATCAGGAAGCGCGACCCGTAGCCCAGGGCCAGGAGAGCCAGAGCGCCGAGGACCCATGGGAAGGTCGAGAAGAGCCCGATCATTTCCGGCGGGAGCGCCACCACCGAGGCCAGGTACTTGGGCGACCAGGTGGTCAGGAACCCCTGGGCCCAGAAGCAGCCGGCGCCAGCCAGCACCGCAGCGACGAACATGCGCGTGCCAAGGACCTTGCGGATGGGCACGATCTTCAGCAGGTCGGCCTTGTCGGCGATGCTGTTCCCCGGGCCGGCCCGGACCTCGGAGGCCGGCGCAGGCTCCGGCTCCTCCGCCGGTGCCGGCTCGGCCGCCTCGTCCCGCTTCCGGGCGGTGTGGCTGTAGGGCCCGTCGCGTCCGACCACCAGCCAGCACAGGGACCAGAGCAGGCCGACAATGCCCAGGAAACCGAACGCCCAGCGCCAGCCGAGGGCCGGATTGGCGATGATCCACGCCAGCACCGGCGCGGCAATGATGGGCCCCAGAGTCGAACCGATGGCGACCAAGCTGCTCGGCAGGCCCCGCTCCTTCGCCGGAAACCAGCCGTGGACGTGCTGCAGGCTGATGGGAGTCGCGGGCCCCTCCGCCGCTCCCAGCAGGATGCGGGTGACCAGCAGGACTGCCGCGCCGCCGCCGAAGAGCATCGGGAACTGCAGGACCGCCCAAGAGATACCCATCGTGAGGATGATCCAGCGGGTGGGGACCTTGCCCGCCAGGAAACCGACGGCAACGGCGGCGATCGCGAACAGGAAGAAGAAGGCGCTTCCGATGAAGCCGAATTCGCCCGCCGTCAGCCCAAGGTCCCGCATCGCCGGATCGGCGACGAGGCCGATAACGGCCTTGTCGGCGAAGTTGATGATCTGGAAAACCACGAGGGCTCCGGTCACCAGCCATGCGCGCCGGTTCATCCGGCCATGTACGACGGCGGCACGCAGGGTATGTGCCGGGAGCTGGCTTTGCGTGGTCATGCCATGACCTCCGCATCCTCGCGCGGCGCCACGGTCCGGGGCGTCGAAGAAATGGTGAAGTGGTCGTTGTCTTCTGCGACGTGTACCGGTCCGGAGAAGTCTTTCGCTGCCCCTGCCTGCATCTTCTGCAGGTCCGCCGCGCCCGGGGTGTTCGGCACAATGTGGTGCAGGACCAACTGACCCACTCCGGCCGCTTGGGCGACCTTGCCCACTTCGTCGAAAGAGGTGTGGGACTCCCGCAGGTGGATTTCGATGCCGTCGCGGGTGGGGCCGTCCGGGAACGTTGCCAAAATGGCTTCCAGATCCATGACTTCATGCAGGAGCAGGTCCGCTCCGCGGGCCAGGCGGATGCAGTTTTCGGAATAGGCGGTATCCCCGGAGACCACCACGGAACCGTAGGCGGAATCGATGCGGAAGGCATAGGCCGGGAAGCAGAGCCGGTGGTCCACCAGGATCGCCGTGACGGTTACCAGTTCATCCCGGTAGATCTCGAAAGGCTCCATGGCCGGATGCCGCGCTTCCACGGGGTCGGCCGGCACGGAGGATGGAATCTCGATGTCGTGGGCGGTCACCCACCGGTGCGGCTCTTCGCGGCCTTCGTCGGCCATCCGAATGCAGATATCCGAGGCGAAAACCCGATCCAGAAGGGCGTCGACCATCTCGACCGTGCCGGTCATGGCCCGTCCCGCGGTTCGCGCATCAACCTGCGCGGCATGCTCACGGTCCAGTGCAGGAACCCGCGGCGGCTGGCCTGGTCCAAAGACCTGGATCGGGCGGCTGAAGGACTCTCCTGGCACCTGCCAGCCCGTAACCAGGAACGAACCGAGGTCATAGACATGGTCAGAATGGTGGTGGGTCAGGAAAATGCCGCGCAGCTCCGACCACGCGCAGCTCGACCGGTAATTGCGGATGCTGCCCATGCCGCAGTCGATGACATAGGCCGCGCCATCGACGGTGACTACGGTGCTGGTGCCGGCGCGGCTGCTGGAAACAATCGGCCCGCCGCCGGTGCCTAATGAGTGGACGGACATTCCTGGTGCTGAATTGCTCATATGTGCCCCTCGTCTTCCTTGATGGGTGGGCGGACACCGCGGCTGTCGGCGCAGCTGGCGGTTTGCAAGATTCGCTGAGCCGGACTGAACCGGCAGGAACGTGACACACATCATATGTAGCAGTTTTTGCGATCGCAATAGGTGTTGCATATCAAAGTTTCCTCTGCCATGCTGGCCGCACCGTTTGCTCGACGAAAGGACCTGTCATGGAAATGCAGCAAGGAACGGAAATCGTGCTTGGCGACCTGCCGAAGGGCATCACGCTCGCCAGTGAGGCCATGGGCAACAAGACCTGGAACGTGCTCGGCCACACCTACCTGGCCAAGGTCGAGAGCGCCTCCAGCTTCGCCTGGCTGTCCCTGGACCCGACCGGCACCGGTGTGCCGCCGCATGTCCATCCGACCCAGGACGAGCACATTTACGTCATGGAGGGCGTGTACACCCTTTACCTCGACGGCGAGTGGACGACCGCGGGCCCCGGCGACACGGTGCGGATGCCGAAGGGCCTTCCCCACGCTTACTACAACAAGGGCGAAACGCCAGGTAAGTCACTGTTCTGGGTCAGCCCGGCAGGCCGGCTCTCCCAGCTGTTCGACCAGCTCCACAATCTGGATGACCCCGAGGAAGTCGTGCGCCGCTCCGCCCTGCACGATGTGGATTTCCTCCCGCCGGGCGCCGTCCCCGGCGCGTAACTACTACCCCTTCCGGTGCCCGGCGGAGCGCGCACCGGATGAGCAGAAAGGACGACACCTTGGAGCCAGCTCCTGCCCGGCCGGCACTGACCCTCAGCTACGGCCCGCACGCTCCGCAGACCATTGAGTGCTGGGATGCCGCTGTACCGGGGCCGGCCCGCGGCGTGGCCGTCCTGGTGCACGGCGGCTACTGGCGTGCCCGGTTCGACGCCTCGCTCATGGTTCCCTTGGCCCGGGATCTGGCCCTGCACGGGTGGGCCGTGGCCAACGTCGAGTACCGCCGCGGCGGCAACGGCGGTGGCTGGCCCGAAACCGGCCAGGACGTACGCTCCGCCGTCGCCGCCGTCGCCGCTACACGCTGGCGGCAGTCGCACCCCGGCCCGCTGGTCGGCGTCGGACATTCGGTGGGCGGGCAATTGGCCCTGCTTACCGCGGACCTGCTGGACGCCGTCGTCGCACTGGCTCCGGTCACCGACACCGGGCGGACCTACCGGGAAGGCTTGGGCGAGAACGCTGCCGCCGAATTCTTCGGGGTATCGCCGGAACAGGCCCCTGAGGTCTACGCGGGTGCATCACCGATCCGGCAGCTGCCGCTGGAGACGCCTGCTTTGGTGGTCCATGGCGCCGTGGACCAGCGGGTTCCGGTCGAGCACTCGCTTGATTACCTGGCCCGTGCCCGGGCGGCGGGAGACCGCACGGACTTCATCTCCCCCTACGATCTGGACCACTTGGCCGCAATCGACCCTTCCGCACAGGTATGGCCGTCCGTGCGCGAGTGGATGGACAACGTGCCGGTTCAGGCTCCCCGGCTGCGCAGCAAGTCATCGGCGTGAGCCTCCGCCGGCGCGCGGAGAATTCCGTGCAGCGTCAGGAAGGCTTGTTTCGCGCGGGGGGCCTGCCAGCCCGCCGGCAGATACTCCAGCGGCAGGTTCGGGTCCCGGTAGGGGAACTTCCGCCACAGCGTCAGCATCGGCACATAGGTCCGGAAGGCGTCCAGCCGGTCTGCAGCGGAGAGCGGCTGCCCCGCTTGGGCGCGTTCCTGCCAGGGGCGGGCCAATGCCTCATAGCTGTCGATGAAGTCCGAGTACTGCCGGTCGAGCAGCTCCAGGTCCCACCACTGCGAGACCTGCCCACGGATGTCCCCGCACTTCAGGTAGTCGCCCGAGAAGTATTCGGCGTACCGGTCCAGCCCGCGCTCGGCCAGCCGCTTCATGGCTTGGTCCATCGCCGTGCTGGGCGCGATCGCGACGCCGGCGGCCACGAAGCCGAAACCGAGGCTCGTGAGTTCCGCGCGCAGCTCATAGCGCCGGTTCCGTTCTGCCTCGGGCACCGAGAAAACCACCAGCGACCACGGATCTCCGGGCTTGGACCGCTCGGGTGCGAAAATCGGCTTGTCGTCGGAATCAAAGATGTCCAAAACGTCGCCTGACAGGGCATAGCGCGCCACGCCGTCATCCCGCTGGCTAAGCAGGATCCCCTTGGACTTCAGCCTCGAGACCGTGGAACGGGCGGCCTGTTCGTCGATCCCCAAATCGGCCAGCATCGCCACCAGTGCCGCAACCCGGAAGGACCCTCCAGTTTTCCCGCCGTACAGTCCATACAGAGTGACGACCAACTGCTGGTGCAGTGGTCGCTGGGTGCGGGGCGGCATGGGGACGTGCTCATTTCAAGGTCGACGGCGGTTCCCGGCTATCTTATGCCGGGTTCCCGGCCGCCGGCCGCGGGACGGGACCAATCAGCAGACGTCGCCGAAGCACCCCAGGCAAAAGTCCGACGGCGGCACTTGAGGTGAGTGCCGCCGTCGTCCTTGGGGAGGTTCGGTTTCCGCCTACACCGCTGCTGCCTGCGGCGAAGCGGCGACCTCGGCGCTGGTGGCGAGCCGGACCATCGGAGACAGCAGCTCCAGCAGGTCCAGCGTGGCTTGGTGCGCCTGGTCGTTCTGCCCGGCGCAGGCGTCGGTGATGACCGTGACGTACCGGCCGGCATCGGCGGCGGCGAGCGCGGTGGCGAGGACGCAGCAGTCGGTGGCGACGCCGGTGAGCAGCAGCTCCTCCCCCACGGGGATGCGCTGCGCGAGCTCTTCGCCCCACTTGCCGAAGGTCGGCAGGTCGATCGTGCCGCTGGTCTCGACGCCGGGCAGTTCCAGGTCCCAGGCCTCATCGGCAGGGTCCAGGCGCATGCTCCGCCAGCGGTCGTAGTAGGCGGACCAGGAGCCTTCTTCGGCCGGATCCGGCACGAAACGGGTGAGGATGGGCGGATGGCCGGCGGCCACCAGGCGGGCAATGGCTTCGGCCGCTTCGTCATAGCGCGGGACATGCCAGTCGCCGTTCCGGCGGAAGACCCGCTGCATGTCGACGACGACGAGATGGCGTTTCGCCCTCTCAGGCATTGGTGTCCTCCTTCTCGGCGACGAGCAGCGGCTGCTTGGACAGGCGCGGCAGCTTGTAGGTAGCAAGGTATACGAGCGCGGCGATCAGCGCACCTACGTAGAACGACAGGTCGCCTATCTGCGGGAAGGCCGCGGCGATGGGGCCGGTGTAGACGGCGGAGATCCAGAACGGCGAGGAGCCGACGACGCCTGCCGCCCAGGCTACGAAGCCCCATTCGAACTTGCGCGACTTATCGTACAGTTCCTGCAGGCCGCGCTGGCTCCGGCGCCCTCCGAACAGATAGTCGAAGATCAGCACGGTCACATAGGGAGCGATGCAGTAGGCGGTCAGGTTCAGGAAGGCAGTGAAGCCTTCGTAGAAGCCGTGCTGCCCCCAGAGCGCGACCAGGTAGGACGCGATGCAGATGAACACGACGGCGATGTGCCGGCTGACCGGGATGCCCATGGTTTGGATCGAGATCGCGCCGCCGTAGACGTTCAGGAAGTTCTGGGTGAAGGAGGACAGGGCAACGATGCCCAGCCCGATAATGGCCCAGGGCCCCATCAGCTCGTCCAGGGCGGCGATGGTGTCCGTGGATGTCGCGGTCGAACCCAGCAGGGCGCCGAGGATGCCCATCCAGGACAGTGTGACGAAGTTGCCCAGCATGGTGAACCAGCCCGCTCCGCGGCGGTTGGCGGCGCTGTTGGGCAGGTAGCGGGAGTAGTCCGAGGCGAACGGCATCCAGGCGACGATGTAGGAGAAGAAGTAGCCGAAGAAGATGATCCAGCCGCCGACTCCCTGGAAGCCCTCGGCCTCAGGATTCGGGGTGTTGACGATGCTTCCCGACGCCACGGTCACCACGGTGACGAAGATGAATCCGGCCAGCAGCACGAAGGAGAGGACGCGCTGCAGGAAGTGGATCAGGTTGTAGCCCATGACCGCCACGCCCAACTGCAGCAGCATGAGCACGAGTGCCGAGAGCCAGAAGGGCATGCCGGTGAGGAGGCCGATCGCCTGCCCGCCGAGTATGACGGTGACTGCCGCCCAGCCCACGCCGGCAAAGACATTGACGTAGGCGACGGGCAGCAGGTTGCCGATGAAGCCCAGCGGCCCGCGGGCCTGCATCTGCTGCGGGATGCCCAGGCGGACGCCCATGCCGGACAGGTAGCCCATGACGGCCGCGGCGACCAGTCCGGCGCCGAGGATCGCCACCACGGCTGACCAGAACGGCAGGCCGAAGTAGGCGGCGCTGAAGCCAAGGACCACCAGCGGAAAGTTCATGCCGGCGGCAAACCACAGGAAGAACTGCGAGCGCGGTTTGCCGTGGCGCTCTACGTCGGGAATGTGTTCGATGCCGTACGGCTCGATTTTGGTGAGGCTGTCGCGGTAGCCCCGGTCCTCGGCAACGCTGTCCTCCTCGACAGCCTTGCTGTTGATGTCTGTGTTCACGGTTTGTTCCTTCGGTTACTCAATCGGTCACGGCGGCCGGTTGGGCTGCCGGTGGAGCTGGTGCGGAGGAAGCGGTCAAACCAGCCGCTTCCTCCGCGCGTGGAAGATCAGGATTCCGGACCGCCGTCCGGCAGGGGCGCCGTCCGCTCGCGGACATCCGGGGCGGAGCTGTTCTCTTGGCGCAGGTCCATCAGTCGGGCGTGCCGCAGGGCGTCGAACTCGTGGTCCCGCCGCAGTTCGATGATCAGCGAGGCACCGAGCAGCGCGACGATGATCGTGAAGGGCAGCGCGGAGAGCATCGCTGCCTGCTGCAGGGCGGTCAGCCCGCCAACCAGCAGCAGCAGCACGGCGCAGGCTCCGGTCAGTCCGCCCCACAGGGTGAGGACGGGCTTCCCAGGTTCCAGGCTTCCCTTGGAGGAGAGCATGCTCAGCACGAAGGTGTTCGCATCGGCTCCGGAGATGAAGAACAGCGCCACCAGGAGGACGGTGACAACTGCCGTGAGCTGCACCAGCGGCAGGTTCTCCAGCATCGCGAAGAACGCGGAATTGATGTTCTCGCTGGTGGCCGCACCGATGCCGGCGCCATTCATGTCCATCTGGATCGCCGAACCGCCGAAGATCGTGAACCAGGCGAAGAAGACCAGGCTGGGCACACCCAGCACGCCGGCCACGAACTGGCGGATGGTCCGTCCGCGGGAGATCTTGGCCAGGAAGACCCCGACAAACGCACCCCAGCTCAGCCACCAGGCCATCATGAAGTAGGTCCACCACTGCATCCATTGCAGGTCGTCGGCGGAACTCGGGGTGATCAGGCTGACGGCGAAGAAATCGCTGAAGTACTGCCCGACTGACCGGAAGAACAGGTTGGAGATGAAGTTGGTTGGCCCCGCGATGAACACGTAGAGCGCCAGCGCCAGCGACAGCGTCATGGTGATCTGGCTGATGTACTTGATGCCGCGGTTCACGCCGGACAGTGCGGAGAGCGTGAACAGCACCGTCACGACGGCGATGATGAGGATCTGCGTCACGAGTCCCGAGGGCAGCCCGAAGACCCGGCCCAGCCCCTCGGCGATCTGCGAGGCGCCAAGGCCCAATGAGGTGGTGGTGCCGAACAGTGTGGCAATGATGGCGAAGACGTCGATCATTTTCCCCACCCAGCCGTCCACCAGCTTGCCGAAGATCGGCCGCAGCATCGGAGACACCAGCCCGGGGCGCTTCTTGCGGTGCGTCGAATAGCCGATCGCCAGTCCGAAGATCCCGAAGACAGCCCAGGCATGCGGCCCCCAGTCGAAGAAGCTGAACTGCATGGCCCGGACCGCAGCCTCCATCGTCTCCGGCTGCGCGAGCGCATGCGGCGGGGCAACGAAGTGCGACACCGGCTCCGCCACGCCGTAGCTGATCAGACCGATGCCCATCACGGCGGAGAGGATCATGGCCAGCCAGGCCCAGGTGCTGTGCTCCGGACGGTCCGTGTCCGAGCCCAGCCTGATACCGCCGAACCGGCTGAAGCCCAGGTAGAGCATGAGGCCAATGCACAGCAAGGTGACCAGCAGGTAGCTCCACCCGACGGACGCGGCCACCCAGTCCATGCTGGCCGTCATGACGTCTCCCAGTCTCTGGGGAGACAGCGACGCCCACAGGACGAAGGCGGCAATCAGGGCGATCGATGTCCAGAACACACTGCCTGGACGCCGGGACCGGCCGTCGCTTGATGAGCCCTCCGGCCGCGCCTTACCGGACGCAGTTCCCGCGGCGGGAGGCGTGATTTGTTGAACCATAATGGTCTCCGGGTCTCGGGGGGACGTCCTCGAACGTCAGAGCTGGGACAGGCCTTCGCTGTCGAAGAAGCGGCCGGCCTGGTACACCATGGGCGATGCTTCGCTCACTTCCGCATGGCGTACCCGGCAGATGAAGATCGTGTGGGTTTTCGCCTGGAACCGCTCGCGGATCTCCGCCTCGAGCGCCGCGGAGGAGCCGTCGATCAGCGGCGAGCCGCTGGGCCCGGCGTGCCAGTCGATCTCCGCGAACTTGTCGGCAGACTTCGAGGCGAAGGTGGCAACGGTGGATTTCTGCTGGTTGCTCAGGATGTTGATGCCCAGGTGGCTGGAGGCGAACAGGGCAGGATAGGTCGAGGAGGTTTTCTGGATGCAGACCATCACCAGCGGCGGCTCGAGCGAGACCGACGCGTAGGCGTTCACGGCCAGCCCCTTGGGCACGCCGCCTTCCTGCGTCGTCACGACGGTGACCCCGGTGACGAACTGCCGGTTGAAGGTCTTCATGATCTCCAGGTCCGGTTCCCCGGACAGGGAATCAACGACGACGCCGGTGCCCGGTTCAGCGAGCGCGTCACCCAGGTGCCGGATGCCTAGGGAGTTCAGCAGTTCGCTGCTGTCCCACGTCACGGTTTCCTGCTTGATCCGTCCGCCGTCCAAGGTGACGAAATTGGAGCCGCGGGTCTGCACGCGCCGTCCGGTCGGCGGAACGCCCATAAACGGTGCAGTGTGCGTGCCGGTCGAGGTCCAGAAGATGGCGGCCTTGTCGCCGTCGACGACGACGGCATCCACGATGGTGGCCAGGTCCGGGAACGCTTCCCGGATTCCCAGAATTTCAGCCTGCAGCTGCTGCAGGCTGAGCGTCTTGCCGCTGGCCTTGCCGACCCGAAGGTAGTCCGGCGTCACGAGCGCTTCCAGTGCTTCAACCTCGCCCCGGTCCCAGGCGGCTGCCCACACGCTTGCTACTGCGGTATCAAAAGTCTGTTGCATGGCAGATAGCGTAAGCGGCATCACATGGAGAGGTCAACACTCAACTGGAAAAGCTTGAAATTCCTGCAATTCAGGGGAAGTTGCAGGAAACTTTGCGCACTCCTTGACGGTTCTCATGTATGCAACCTAGGCTCTGTTGTATGCAAGAGACGTTGGTCATAGCGCAGGGCAGCCAGCCGCCCGCCAAAGAGCTTTCACTGTTGGACAGGGTCCGGGCCCTGATCCTCGGCGGGGACTTCCCGCCCGGGGCTCCGGTGTCCGAGGTGTTCCTGTCCCAGGAGTTCGAGGTCAGCCGCACTCCCATCCGCGAAGCCCTCAAGCAGCTGCAGCACGAGGGGCTCGTCGAGATCCGTCCAAAGGTCGGTACGTTCGTCCGGGAACCCACCCGGCGCGAGATCGTCGAGCTGTTCCAGCTCAAGGAGGGCCTGGAAGGTCTGGCGGCCGGCCTGCTGGCCCGCCGCGGCAAGGTCCGCGAGATTTCCGTCCTCGAGCGGAACGTCGCAGAGTCGGATGAGGCGGCGGCGGAGCAGGATGCCGAACGCTACGCCGAACTCGTCCATGAATTCCACCGGACGATCATCACTGGAGCGGACAACAACAAACTGGTCGAGCACTATGAGCGGCTGATGAACCAGCTGGCCTACCACCGCCTGGTGCTGCGGACAGCAGAGCATCCCGGCCGGATCAGGGCCTCGACGGCTGAACACCGGACGGTCCTGGCCATGATCAAGGACAAGGACCATTTCGGCGCCGAAGCAGCCATGCGCAACCACGTCTACGCATCGTCCCGCGAAGTCCTGACGGACTCGCGGACCCGGAACGACTGATCCCTGCCGAAAGAACCATCTGAGCACAGGATGCTCTGGGCCCCCCACCTCGGACTCGAGCACAAAAGCCCATGGGCAGCCTTGAGCTGTTCTCCAAGAAAGTGAAGCCCCTTTTGACTAACAGCACTACTGCCGGCTCCGCGGAAGGCGCAGCCGGCATCCGGAAAATCGTCTACTACCAAGAGGAAATCCTGCTGGAGAACGGCACCCAGCCGCCGGTACCGGCCCTGCGGGCCACCGCAGCAGCGGTGATCCCCAACCCCTGGATCGGCACGGCGCCGGACAAGGACTTGGCCGAGGAGTCCCGGACCGTGGCCCCGCCGATCGCGCAGATCCTGACCGACCGCCTGATCGAAGGCCTTGGCGGAGCCGATCGGATCGAAGCGTTCGGCAAGGCGGCCATCGTCGGAACGGCCGGCGAAATCGAGCATGCCGGCGCCCTGATCCACACACCTTACTTCGGCAACCTGGTCCGCGAGTTCCTGGAAGGTTCGTCGATCATCTGCTTTGCCGACGACCGCGCCGAGGCCGGCCAGCCGCTCGTCGTGCCGATGTGGCACAAGACCGAGGCCGCCACCCGCAGCCACTACCAGACCATCACAGCCCGGATTTCCGACGGCCCCCGGCCGGACGAGATCGTCGTGGTCGCCGCCGCCTCAACCGGCCCCCGGCCGCATGCCAGGATTGGCGACCGCACCACTGATCCCGCCGTAACCTCACGCATCCTCGAAGGAGCCTCCGCATGAACGTCCGCAAGATCGTCACCCTCGTCGAAGAGACCCTGACCGAGGGCGGCCGCCCGGTCGAACCCAACGCCCGTGTCGCCGTGGTCGCCGCCGTCATCGAGAACCCGTGGCGCGGCCAGGGCTTCGTCGAAGACCTCACCGCCGGCATCGACGAAGCAGCCTCCCGGGTCGGGGAAGTCCTCGCACCGCGCGTGGTCAAGGCCCTTGGCGGCACGGTCGAAGCCTACGGCAAGGCCGCCATTGTCGGCTTGGACGGCGAAATCGAGCACGGCTCCGCGCTGATCCACACGCTCAAGTTCGGCGACCACTTCCGCAACGCGGCGAATGCCACCACGCTGCTCCCCGCCGTCGAGAAGCGCGGTCCCGCGGGCGTCACGTTCGACATCCCCCTGAAGCACGTCACGGACGCGACCATCCGCTCGCACCACCAGAGCATCGAGGTCCGGCTGGCCGATGCCCCGCACCCGGGCGAGATCGTCATCGCGCTGGCAGCAGCTTCGCAGGGCCGTCCGCAGCAGCGCCTGGCACCGCTGTCGACCGAACAGTAACGGGTTGGACCGGATGGAACGGAAACTGCCGATCGTCCTGCTGCACGGCGTCGGGCTGGACAGCAGCATGTGGGACCTGTTCCGGGCGGAACTGGGCCGGCTTACCGACCGGGAAATCCTGGCCCTGGACCTGCCCGGCCACGGCGGCCAGCCGCCGCTGACGGAAGCCGTCTCCCTCGCGGATTTGGCTAACGACGTCGCTGCCCGGCTTCCGGGGCGCGCGCACCTTGTCGGGTTCTCGCTCGGGGCCCTGATCGCGCAGCATCTGGCCAGGTACCGCCCGGAGCTCGTGGCGAGCCTGACCAGCGTCAGCTCGGTGTGCCTTCGGACACCGCAGGAGGCTGCCTCCGTCTCCGCCCGGCTGGAAAATGCCAGCGCAGACTTTCCGGGCAGCGTCGAGGCCTCCCTTGAACGCTGGTTCCCGGCCGAGGCGGGAACGGATTCCGCCACGGTTGCCGGCGTGCGCCAAACCCTGCTGGCCAACAACCAGGAATCCTACCTGCACGCCTACCGGGTCTTCGCCACGGCCGACGCCGGGATCGGCGCAGAGCTGGGAGGTATCACCGCTCCCTCGCTGGCCGTGACCGGGGATCTGGACCCCGGCTCGACTCCCGATATGACCCGCCGCTTGGGCGAGGCGATCGCCGGGGCGCGCACCGCCGTCGTACCGGAGACCCGGCACATGCTGCCGGTGGAACGACCGGCGGAGCTGGCCCGCATCATCACCGAATTCATCGAAGAACCGAGGCGAAACACCCATGACTAGGCAATACGACCACTTCATCGACGGCAAGTGGGTCGCTCCGGCGGAGGGCGCCTACTTCGAGAGCACCAACCCGGCCACGCTCGAAGTGCTCTACCAGGCGGCCCGGGGCAGCAAGGCGGATGTGGATGCGGCAGTGGACGCGGCCCGCAGCGCCTTCGAGAACCCGCTGTGGCGCGACCTGAGCCAGACCAAGCGCGGGCACCTGCTGCGCAGGCTCGGCGACCTGGTCGGCGAGCATGCCGACGAGCTGGCGCGGATGGAGACGGAGGACAACGGCAAGCTGTTGCGCGAGATGCGCGGCCAGCTGGCCACACTGCCCGAGTACCTCTATTACTACGCGGGCCTGGCCGACAAGGTGCAGGGCAGCCAGGTTCCCACCATGAACCCGGCCATCCTGAACTACACACAGCGTGAACCGCTGGGTGTAGTTGGGGCTATCACTCCGTGGAATTCGCCGCTGACGCTGACCACCTCCAAGCTGGCGCCGGCCTTGGCCGCCGGCAACACCATCGTGATCAAGCCGTCCGAATACACCTCACGGACTATCCTCCGGTTCGCAGAATTGACGGTCGAAGCGGGCTTCCCCGACGGGGTCGTCAACGTGGTGACCGGTATGGGCGCCGAAGCCGGCGCCGCCCTGGTGGACCACCCGGACATCGCCAAGATTTCCTTCACCGGGTCCACCGCCACCGGCTCGGCCATCGCCGCATCCGCCGCCTCCCGTTTCATCGGCTGCACCCTGGAGCTGGGCGGCAAGAGCCCCAACATCGTCTTCGAGGACGCCAATATCGCGAATGCCGCGATGGGCGTCGTGGCCGGCATCTTCGCGGCTGCAGGCCAAACCTGCATCGCCGGCAGCCGGGTCTTCGCACACCGCTCCGTCTACGACGAACTGCTGGAGAAGGTCGCCGAACGGGCCAAGAGAATCGTCATCGGCAACCCGATCGAGGACACCACCGAGCTCGGTCCGCTAGCTTTTGCGGCGCAGCAGGAGAAAGTCGGTTCCTACGTGGAGCTCGGCGTATCCGAGGGAGCCAAGGTCCTCACCGGCGGCGGCAGGCCCGACGTGGAGCTGCCCGGCTACTTCTACGCGCCGACGGTCCTGACCGGCGTTGACAACTCCATGCGCGTGGTGCGCGAGGAGATTTTCGGTCCGGTCGCGGCCATCATGCCGTTCGATACCGAGGAGGAAGTCCTGCGGCTCGCCAACGACACCCAGTACGGGCTGGCCGCGGGCGTCTGGACGCAGAATCTGGCCCGTGCCCACCGGATGAGCCGGCGGCTGGAGGCCGGCACTGTCTGGGTCAACACCTACCGGGCGATGTCCCCGATGTCCCCGCGCCAGGGGTTCAAGAACAGCGGTGTGGGCATCGAACACGGCCTGGAGTCGATGCACGAGTACACCCGCCTGAAGAGCATCTGGATCAACACCGACGAGGGCCCCGTCGCGGACCCGTTCGTCATGCGCTGATAGGAGCCTTGCATGCCATTGATCGACGTATCCATTGCCGAGGGCCGCTCCCCCGAACAGCTACGGGGGCTGGTGGCGGCCCTGCACCGGGCTGCCGAGGAGTCCGTCGGCGCCCTGCCGGAGAACACCACGGTGATCATCCGCGAGGTCCCCGCCACCCACTGGTCCAAGGCCAACCAGACCATCGCCGAGCGCCAAGCCGCAGCCCCGGCAGCTCAGTTCACGCAAGAGGCGCCGGTCGAAACCGCCGCAGAATAAAAGGAGTCACTAATGCGCTTTTCCCTCTTCGTCCACATGGAGCGCTGGGACGAGAGCGTCTCCCACCGCGAATGCTTCGAGAACCTGACGGAACTGGCCCTCATGGCGGAGGCCGGAGGCTTCAGCACCGTCTGGATCGGCGAGCACCACGCGATGGAGTACACCATCTCGCCCAGCCCCATGCCCCAGCTCGCCTACCTGGCAGCACGCACGTCCCGCATCCGCCTGGGTGCCGGAACGATCATCGCACCCTTCTGGAACCCGCTTCGTGTGGCCGGCGAGACAGCGCTCCTGGACGTCATCAGCAACGGCCGGATGGAAGTGGGACTGGCGCGCGGCGCCTACCAGTTCGAGTTTGACCGCCTCATGGGCGGCATGTCCGCGGTCGACGGCGGAAAGCACCTGCGCGAGCTGGTGCCGGCCGTGCGCGCGCTGTGGGAAGGCGACTACGCCCACGACGGCGAAATCTGGCAGTTCCCCACCTCGACCAGCGTTCCCAAGCCCATCCAGAAGCCGACACCGCCCATGTGGGTCGCCGCCCGGGACATCTCCTCGCATGAGTTCGCCGTCGCCAACGGCTGCAACGTGATGGTGACTCCGCTGATGAAGGGCGACGAAGAGGTCGCGGACCTTGCGGGCAAATTCGACAGTGCGGTAGCAAAAAACAGCGCAAACAACCCCGGCGCCCCCCGCCCGGACCTCATGGTCCTCCGTCACACCCATGTCCACGACACCGACGATCCCGAGGGATGGCGCCGCCCGGCCGAGGGCATCCAAAAGTTCTACCGGACGTTTGATGCCTGGTTCGGAAACAAGACGGTTCCGAAGAACGGCTTCCTCGAGCCCAGCCCGGTCGAGAAGTTCGAGGGGCGGCCGGAGTTCACGCCGGAGTCCCTGCATAAGACAGCGATGATCGGAACGCCCGATGAAATTATCGAGCGCCTGCGCCACTACGAGGCACTCGGCGTCACCGAGTTCAGCCTCTGGTCCGACAACAGTCTGACCCATGAGGAGAAGAAGCGTTCCCTGGAGCTCTTCATCGAGCATGTCGTGCCGGCCTTCCAGAAACAGCCCGCATCCGCGGCACGTTGAACCTAGCGAAAGCCCCCGCCAGAACCTGTCAATCAGGCCATGGCGGGGGCTTTGGCGTGGTGTGCCTGCCCGGAGGCGGGCGACGCCGCCGCACTTCGTTGGCTGACGGAATTGGCCGGCGTGGCCCCGTTACGGCGCTGGCTTGAACCCGTCCGGTTCCCGCCCTGCCGGCTGGGTTGGCGTTGAAGAAGGGGCTCCGCCGCGTGCAGCGGAGCCTTGGCCGGCCGCCCTGGCGCCACGACATAGTCCGTGCCGTCGACCGACAGCGTCAGCTCAGCCTCATCCGCAGCGGTGCCGGAGGTTCCGGTGTCGAGCAGCCGCATGGTCGTGCCGGCGGGGGTGGTTTCGACACCCAGCCGGTGGCCCCTCCACTGGAGGCGGAAGGCGATACGCTCCAGCCGGGCGGGCAGCCGCGGTGCCAGCTGCAGCTTCCCGCCTTCGGTCTGCAGCCCGCCCAGTCCGCAGGCCAGCGCCAGCCACGCTCCGGCGAGCGACGCAAGGTGCAGCCCCTCCTGGCTGTCCTGCTGCAGGTCGCGCAGGTCCACCAGGGCAGCCTCGCGCAGGTAGGCGAGCGCCAGGTCCAGGTGGCCGGCGTGGGCGCAGGCCACGGCCTGGGCTGCTGCGGAGAGCGAGGAATCCCGGACGGTGCGGCGCTCGTAGTAGTCCAGGTTCCGGGCCGCTTCCTCCGGGGTGAAGGCGTCGGAGCACCACCAGAGGGCAAGCTCCAGGTCCGCTTGCTTCACCACCTGGCGCCGGTAGATCTTCGCGTAGTGCGCGTGGTCCTGGACCGGGTAGGCGCCTTGCTGGCCCTCGAAGTCCCACTCCCGGTAGGTGGTGAACCCTTCGTTGGCCGGATGCACCCCAAGCACATGGTCATACGGGACGTACATCGCGTCCGCGGCTTCCCGCCAGTGCCGCTTCTCCTCCCGCGAGACCCTGAGCCGCTGGGCTGCGGCGGGGTTCGCCTCGCAGGCGTCGGCGGCCAAGTCCAGGTTCCGCTTGGCCATGAGGTTGGTGAAGACGTTGTCGTCCACCACTCCGGTGTATTCATCCGGTCCGGTCATGCCGTACAGGTGGCAGCGTCCCTTGTGGTCCCGGTGCAGCATCCGCGCCCAGACCCGGGCCGTTTCCACGAGCACGTCCAGGCCGCCGACCTCCTCGAGGTTCCGGCCCGTGGCGTCGGCCCAGAAGCCGAAGGCACGGGCGATGTCCGCGTTGAGGTGCGCCGCGGCAGTGCTGGCCGGCCAATAGGCGGACGCCTCCCCGCCGTCGATGGTCCGCCACGGGAAGGAGGCCCCTTCCAGCCCCAGGACCTGCGCCCGTTCGCGCGCCCGATCCAGTCCGGAGGAACGCCAGCGAAGCATCCGGGCGGCATCTTCAGGCCGCAGCAGGGTCATGGCGGGGACCAGGAAGCTGTCGATGTCCCAGAAGGTGTGGCCGCTGTAGCCGTAGCCGGTCAGGCCCTTGGCGCCGACGGGCGCAGCGTTGACGCAGGCTGATGCCTGCAGCAGCTGGAACAAGTCGAAGCGCAGGGCCTGCTGGAGGTCGGGATCGCCGTCGACCTCCACGTCTGCCGCCTGCCAGAAGTTGTCGAGGACGCGCTGCTGCTCCGCCGCCAGCCCCTCCCAGCCCAGCTGCCGGGCAGCCTCGAGGGCCGCCGCGGCCTGGTCGCGCAGGCCGGCAGGCGGGTCTTCGCGCGACCAGGCGTGGCAGATGTACTTCACAAAACCGGCGGTTCCGCCCGGGGGCAGCTCCGCGACGAGGCTCGTGGCGACCTGGTCCTCGCCGTCCGTCGTGTGCACCTGCGCGTCTTCGGGCCGGAGGATTTCGTGTTCGACGGCGGCAGCGACGCAAGTGCCGCTGCGCCGGGTCCGGTGCACCAAGTGTCCGCCGGTTTGATGCGAGCCGCGGAGGCAGGACTCGAACGGGCTGTGCAGCGCCTCTTCGACCCGGGGGTCGCTGTTGTCCACCGGGGGCGGCGTGCAGTTGACGGTGAGTTCCGAGCGGATCGCGATCTGCACGGGCTGGTCCAGGGCCTGCACTTCATAGCGGATGGCGGTGGTGGCACGGTGGGCCAGCGACACCATGCGGGTGGAGACGAGCCGCATCCGGCCGCCCCGGGGCGTAGTCCACTCGAATTCGCGGCGCAGCGTGCCTGCCCGCAGGTCGAGCACCCGCTCGTGCCGCCCCGCTGGGGCTTCGCGCACATCCAGCGGGACACCGTCGACCTGGAGCCGGATTCCGGTGCCGTCGGCTACCCCGATCATGGCCTGGCCGTGCTCCGGATGGCCATAGCCGCCTTCAGGGTAGGACAGCGGGTGGTACTCGTAGACCCCGGCCAGGAAGACGCCGCGGGCTGCGCTGGGCTGCCCTTCATCCAAGGTGCCGCGGAGCCCGACGTAGCCGTTGGCCAGCGCGAAGACGGACTCCCCCAGTCCAAGGGAATCCGCGTCAAGAGAGGATTCCCGGACCTGCCAGGGATGCGTCGTCAAGAGTCGGTTCGCCACGGAATCCACGCTATCCCGTCCCTGCGGCCGCTTCCTCACGTGCCCGCCGCGCCGCGGACCGCAGCCGGCCGGCGT
>NZ_ANPE02000195.1 GCF_000328305.2 Arthrobacter crystallopoietes BAB-32
CGAAGGGGCCTTGGGCGACGTCTCAGTCGAGGGTGACATCTGTGCTCCTTGGATATCGTCTCCCGCAGCCGGCCATGGGGTGCCTGCCGCGGTTCGTTCGCTATCCAGTGTTGCGCACATCACCCCGTGATGCAGACCACGGGCTTCTACTCAGTGGAAATCAAATCCGCACTCCGCCAAAGCCGGACGCGGTCTGCTCAGCGCCGGCTGATGCCCAGCAGGGATTCCAGCGGGATGTGCGCCGTCGCGCGTTCGATCTGCGCCGACACGCCCTTGAGCACCGGAAGATGGCGGGCCATCGAGGCTGCCTGCGGGGACGCCAGCACCAGCCCGAGTCCCGCGCCGATCCGTCCGGTATGGAACACCGGCACGGCGATGGAGCAGGACCCCAGCCGCACTTCCTCCAGCGTCGTGGCATAGCCCTGCTCGCGGATCTGGACCAGCTCCTCCCCCAGCCGCCGCGGGTTGGTGTGCGTGTGTGCCGTGGCCTGCTCCAGGTCCCGGTTCAGGTAGGCCGTGCGGACCCACTCCTCTTCGAACGCGAGGATGACCTTGCCCACCGCCGTCGCATGCATCGGCAGCCGACCGCCCACCCGGGAGGCCCGCGGCACCCGCTTGGTACCGTAGATCCGCTCGATGTAGAGCACCTCATGCCCCGCCCGGACCGCGAGCTGGGCGGTCTCCCCGGTGAGCGAAAACAGGTCCTGGACGAACGGCCGGGCCGCCTCGCGCAGCTGCCGGCCGGTGTTCTGCGCCAGCTCCCACAGCCGGATGCCCAGCTGGTAGCGTCCGGTGGCACTGCGCGCCAGGAAACCCCAGTCCGCCAGTTCGGCGACCAGCCGGTGCGTGGTACTCAGCGGCAGGCCGGAGCCTTCGGCGATCTCGGTCAGGCTCAACGCGCCCCGCGACTTCTCGAACGCTTCGAGGATGGCGAGCACCTTGGACGTGACCGTCCGCCCGGCTCCCGGTTTCCGCCCGCCACGCCGCCTCCTTCTCCGCCAGCCTCATCCATTGGCCCGTAGTGGCTGGATTCGACGCCCATCCAGCGTCCAATCCAGCCACTACGGGCCAACAGTTCAAGCAGGGATCCGCAAACCGGGCTCCCTCGGCCCGGCACCGACGAGTCTAGCGGCCGCTCAGCAGCGCCTGCCGTTCCGGCCAGAGCGTCACGGATTCCAGCGCGGAGAGCGCCCGGGCGATGGTTCGGGCCTCTTCGGTGAAGAGATGGCCATGGACGCGCTGGCTGCACAGCCGCACTGCCTGCCCGCGGTCCAGCCCGAACCAGTCCATGACGGTGTCGATGCCATGCGGGCTCAGCCGCCAGGTCTTGTCCGAGTCCTTCACGATGGCGTCCTCGATGGACAGCGCTTCCCTGCGCGAGTCGTGGCCGTCGATGATCTCCAGGATCCGCGGAACGCAGGCGGCATCCCACCCCGCCTCTGCCAGGATCCCGGCGGCCAGCCGCGCTCCCTCCTTCTCGTGCAGCAGCACCAGATCCGGCCGTCCGCCGCCCGGCGCGATCGCCAGCAGCACGTCTTCCGGCGGCACCTGGGACCAGCCGATGTCGTGCAGCATCATCGCCGGAAGTACGACGGCGGCATCCGCCTCGGGATGCGCGTGCAGCAGGGTGCGGGCCAGGCCAAGGGCGTACAGCGTATGGGCATCGTTGTCCCGCACAGCCAGCAGCGGCGCTGCCTTCTTCCACAACCGGGCCAACTCCGGCTCCAGCGTGATCACACCGTCCGGCTCCTCCTCGATGCCGGCGGAGACATCGCGGCCGAACTGATTTGCCGCAGGCGCCATCTTCGTCATGCCTTTACCGTGGAGCAACCGCTCCATCGGCGGCAACCCGATCCTTCCGCTCAGCGAAAGCGGGTGCCATTTTCCGCCCCGCCTCTCCCCGCTCATCCCGCCGCCTGGACCGCACCCCGCCATCGAGTGCTCGGATGATGCCCTTTTTCGGGTGAAAACGGGGCTGTGAAAACGGGGCTGTATCTGAGCACTCGATGGGAACCTGAGCACTCGACCGGGAAGGGGATCAGGCTTACTTGGGCGCCATGCGGATGGCGCCGTCCAGCCGGATGGTCTCTCCGTTCAGCATGGCGTTGTCGATGATGTGGGCCACGAGGTTGGCATATTCGGCGGGGTGGCCGAGCCGCGAAGGGTGCGGAACCTGCTGCCCAAGGGAATCCTGCGCCTCCTGCGGCAGGCCGGCCAGCATTGGGGTTTCGAAGATTCCCGGGGCGATGGCGACGACGCGGATCAGCGAGCGCGCAAGCTCCCGGGCCAGCGGCAGGGTCATCGCCGCGACGCCGCCCTTGGACGCTGCGTACGCGGGCTGGCCGATCTGCCCGTCGAAGGCGGCGACGGAGGCGGTATTGATGATCACGCCGCGTTCCGGTCCGCCCAGCCCGGTGGAGACGGGCTCGGTTCCGGCCATGGCGGCGGCGGCCAGGCGCAGCACGTTGAAAGTGCCGATGAGGTTGACCCGGACCACCCGCTCGAAGTCCTGCAGCGGCAGCACGCCCTGCTTGCCGAGGACCTTCCCGGGCGTTCCGACGCCGGCGCAGTTCACCACCACACGCAGCGGTCCGAGCGCAGCCGCCGCCTCGACCGCCGCCTGCACCTCCGCCTCGCTGGCCACGTCCGCCGGAACAAAGACCGCCCGCCCGCCGAGTTCGGCTGCATAAGCCGCCCCCGCGGATTGCGGCAGGTCTACCAGCACCACGGAAGCACCGCCGTCGTACAGCCGCCGGGCGGTAGCGGCCCCCAAACCCGAGGCACCTCCGGTCACCAGGGCTACTGCTCCGGTCAGCTCCAACAGTTCCTCCTCGGTCGGCGGGCGTTGCGGGACTCTGGCGCGCACTGCCAGCATAGTGCCAGGGCGCGAACATGCGGGGTTTTCCATAAAGGTGCAGGGCGGCCCCGATCCTGTTCGAGGCGACCCGGCTGTCGGCCCGGGACCTGTTCGAGGCGACCCGGTTGTCGGCCCGGCGCGCCCTTCGTATTGTGGATCGCGAGGCAGCCCGAACGGACACCACGGGCGAACGTGAGGAGACGGCTCGATGGGTGAACTGCACGTCTACATGAACGTCACGCTCGACGGCGTGATCCAGGCCAACGGTGGCCCCACCGTCCAGGACGGAGAGTTCGAGTATGCCGGGTGGGAGCGCCCGTACTGGGATTCGGAGGCCGGGGAGCAGCTGGACGCGGACGTGCAGGCATCCGACGCGCTGCTGCTGGGCCGTACAACGTACGATATCTTCCGCCCCTATTGGCCAGGCCAGCCCAATGCGATTGGGCGTGCCTTCGACCGCATGCCCAAATATGTCGCCTCACGTGGCACGCCGGAACTGTCCTGGGACACCAGCACCCAGGTTTCCGACGCTGCCTCCGAAGTGCCCCGGCTGCGCGAGCGTCATCGGTTGATCCATACCTGGGGCAGCGCCAATCTGCTGCAGACGCTGTTCCGCGAACGCCTCGTCGACCAGGTGAACCTGTGGGTCTGCCCGGTCGTACTGGGGCACGGAAAGAGGCTGTTCCCGGAAGGCACACCAGCCGCCCGCTTCGAACTGGCCGAAAAGCCGAGGCCTTTCCCGGCCGGTGTGATGCTGCTGCGCTACCGGTGCCTCGAGGGATCTGTGGAGACGAGCGCGGCCGAGTCGATCACCGCCGGCAACGACCGAACGCCGCCGGGACCCGAACAGCCGGGGAGACCATCATGACCGCCACCTACACCTTCGACGTCTTCACCAGCCTCGATGGCTTCGGCGCTGCCGGCGGCAACTGGACCGGCTACTGGGGTAAACAAGGTCCCGAGCTGCTCGACCACCGGCTCGACGTGTACGGCAAGGAGCAGCGGATGGTCTTCGGTGCCCACACGTATCGGCTGTTCGCGCAGATGCTGGCTTCGAGCACCGAGGAGTCCGAGGTGCGCGACCCCTGGGTCACCCGGATGAGGAACCTGCCGGCGACGATCGTGTCGACCACGTTGAAGGACCCCCTCGACTGGCCGGATGCAACCTTGGCCAGCGGTGACGCCGTCGATGTTGTCACCCGGCTCAAGGAGGAGTCCGAAGTTCCGCTGCGTTCGCACGGCAGCCTGTCGATGAACCGGGCGTTGCTCGCCGCCGGCTTGGTCGACCGCCTCCAGGTGACGCTCTTCCCCGTCATCACCGGCCGGACCGGGTTGGACCCGATTTTCCGGGGCGCAGCCGACTTCGACCTCGAGCTGATTGAGCACCGGACGCTCGACGGCCACATCCAAGAGCTCATCTACCGGCCCACTCTGCATGCCTGAATCCGTCCACGTTCCTGACCACCGTGCCGCCGGTGCGGTGCGTGCCGCCGGGCGCGCGGACGAGGCGGCCGCCGCCGTCATCGGGCATTTCGGCCACCGGCTCTTCGGGCTGCCATTCACCCACCTGGGCGCCGTGGCTCGTCCGGCGCAGCGGCTCTGGCCCCTCGGCGGACCCTGGCACTACTGGTGGCAGGCGCACTACCTGGACTGCCTGGTGGATGCCGGCCGCCGCGAGCTGGAGCGGGAACAGCATTACGACGGCGCCTTCGGCCTGAGTGCCGGAGCCCTCGGCGGGCGCGTGCTGGGCACCATCTGGCTGCGCAATTTCCTGCGCTTCACCAACTCCTACTACGACGACATGGCCTGGCTGGCCCTGGCGGCAGGCCGGCTCGACGCCCTGGCCGAAGCCGCGGACAAACCGCGCTGGCTCAACCGGAGGGCATTGCGCGCGCTGGGCCCGGCGCTGGAATCGGCGCACACGCAGGATCTGGGCGGCGGGCTCTGGTGGAACACCAAGCGGGACTTCAAGAACACCCCGGCCACCGCGCCGGCGGCGCTGTTCTTCGCCCGCACCGGGCAGCGCGGGCGTGCGGCGGAACTGGTGGACTGGCTGCGGGAGAACCTGTACGACGCCGGCGAAGGGCTTTACCGCGACGGGCTGCGGCTGGTGGGCGGCAGCCCCGTGCTGGTGCCGGACATCTACACCTACAACCAGGGGCCGGTACTCGGGGCGCTGCTGGAACTCGGCCGCCCGCAGGACCTGGAGCAGGCCGAGGCGCTGATCGCCGCGGTGGCCGCCAAACTGACCACGCAGCACGAGGGCAGGCCGGTGCTGAAGACCCACGGCGACGGGGACGGCGGCCTCTTCACCGGCATCCTGGCCCGCTATCTGGCGCTCGCGGCGGAGTCGGCAACGCTGCCCGAAGCCGCCCGGTCGTTGGCGCGGTCCCTGGTGGCCAACACCGCCGACGCGTTCTGGGCCGGCCGCCGCTTCGACAGCCACCGCAGCTGGGAGGTGCTGGTCTTCTCGAAGGATCCTGCCGTTCCGGCCAAGACCTCCTATCCGCCTGGCGAACAGGTCGAGCTCTCCACCCAGCTGCAGGCCTGGATGGTGCTGGAAGCGGCGGCGCTCCGCCCCTGACGCCAGCCCATCATCTGTTGGCCGAGCTCAGGGCTTCTTCCGCTGCGGATACGGCGCCTCGTGCCGGGCGAGCAGCTCCACGAACCCGGCGATCTTCTTCGCCCGGGCTTCCGGCGTGCGCAGCTGGCTGAGCCGGAAGATCAGGGCGAAGCGGTTCTGCGACGTCAGCACGTCGAACATGGCCTGCGCCTCGGGCACCGCTGCGATCGCCGCGGCCAGGTCCTCCGGCACTTCCGCCGTGGCCGGTCCCGCATACGCCAGCTCCCAGCGCCCGTCAGCCTTCGCCGCCGCCACCGCAGCCCGGCCGGCATCCTGCATCCGTCCGTCGGTCTCCAGCCGTGCCACGCGCTCCACATTCCGCAGCGACCACACGCTGCGTTTGGCCCGCGGGCTGAAGCGTTGGAAGGAGCTCTCCGCATCGCGCCGCCTGGCCTGCCCGTCGATCCAGCCGAAGCACAGCGCCTCCTGCAGCGCGCCCTCGTAGTCCAGCTCGGTCACGTTGCCGCCCTTCTTGTGCAGCACCAGCCACACCCCGGGCGAGGCGGCATGGTGTTCCTGGAGCCAGGCGCGCCAGGCCGAGGCGTCGGGCAGCAGCAGTTCCGGAAGTTCCGCGGGCATGGACCAAACCTAGCGACGGACCCGGCCGGAACGCCATAGGCTGGAACCACACGCCGCCGAGCCAGGAGGAACCCATGCTGCGAGTCCGCCCGGTCCATTACACCTCCCATCCGCAGGAGTTCAAACGCCTGCTCACAGCGCTCGGCATGGCCGTCACCGCGGACTACGGCACCTGGATCGAGCTCGACGCCGGCCATGGGCGCCTCGCGCTGCATGCCATGCCCGCAGCCTCCACCGGCGACGCCACCACCGCACTCGGCTTCGAAGCCCGGGACCTCGAGACCTTCCGGCAGCGGACCGAGGACGCCGGCAGCCATGCCGTCCCTTTCTCCGCGGACCACGGCGCCAACGTCAAGGTCATTCCGCCGGACGGCCTGGAGTTCGTCGTGGACCGGGCCAACGAGTCGGCCCACGAACATGACGCGGACCAGGCCCTTGCGGTGGTCGCGGTCTGGCTCACCCCGGACGTCGCGGGGGCGGCGAAGGTGCTCGCGGACATGGGCGCCCGCGAGCGCAGCCGCACCGAGGATGCGGCCGACTTCACCGCCAAGAACGGCGGGGTCGTCCACGTGCGGCACGCCCGGGAGCCGGACGCGGACCTTGCCTTCGAGTACGACGGCGACCTGCAGGTTTTGCACGGAAAGCTCGCCGGTGCGGGACTCCAGCCGAGCCTCGCCGACACCCCCGCAGGACCGGTGCTGGAGGTCCCGGATCCGGACGGCCCGGACTCCCCCAGCGGCGGAAAGCTGCGCATCACCCGGCCGCGCTGAAGCTCACCATCGGACCGCCGGAACCAGCGGGCCCTAGGGGCGCCGGCACCTGTTCCGGCTGTAGTGGGCTCTTACGCTCTCCGGTGAACCGGCGCTGACCGGCGGTTCCGGCGTGACCCGAACCTCAGCCGTGCGATACAACAAGTACATGAACGTGCGCACTCCCGACCCGAATCCCGGGTGGCTCTCCGAAGAAGACCTCTACGAAGCCCGCCGGCGGCTGCCCATGGTGTACGTGGAAGCCATCCCGGTACGCCTGGATTCCCTCGGATACGTCACCGACGTGGGCCTCCTGCTGCAGGCGTCCGAAGAAGGCCAGATGGTGCGCTCGTTCGTCTCCGGCCGCGTGATGTACCGCGAGACCATCCGCGCCGCCCTGATCCGGCACCTCGAGAAGGACCTCGGCCCGCTCGCCTTCCCGCAGCTGCCGGCCTCCCCCATCCCGTTCACCGTCGCAGAGTATTTCCCGTCGCCGTCGGAAACCGGCCTGACGGACGACCGCCAGCACTGCGTTGCATTGGCCTACCTCATCCCGGTCACCGGCGAATGCGACCCGCGTCAGGACGCGTTGGAGCTGACCTGGATGAGCCCCGAGGACGCGCTCAGCCCGGAAGTCCAGTCCGAATTCACCGGCGGCCGCGGCAACCTCCTGCGCCAGGCGCTCGCGCATGCCGGCTGGTGCCGCTGAGGGCAAGTAGCACATGCCGGCTGGTGCCGCTGAGGGCAAGTAGCGCTGTCGGCTGGTGCCGCTGACGGCAGGCCGCGTCCGGCACCAGCCACCGCCGGACGCCTCCCGGCACCGCCCGAACCATAACCGGACGGCGTGGCGCAACTTCGGCTTTCAAGGTCACAGATTCATATACTGAAGGCTGAGCCTGAGCCATGGAGGACCCGATGACCGAGCAGCAGCGAACGTATGTCCATACGATCAAAGCCGAGGCGATCGAACCGGGACACAAATTCCTCCGCCGCGGAGGCAAGCATTCAGCGGAAGTCGCCAGCACCGCCGTCGTCAATGACGATTTCGGCACGCCCGCCCTGGTGATGGCCACGCTGAAGGACGGCAAGACCGTGCGGATCGCCCATGGTTCCAGCATCCGCGTGGCCTCCAGCCGTCCCGGGCCGGGCCCCGCCAGCGCCCTGGCGCTCGATGACCTGGAGCTGATCCCCGCTGAGGAGGGAACGCCGGAGGCCGTCATCGTCGACGTCGCCCGCGCCCATCCGAAGGACGTCGACATCCAACGGATCGCCGCCCGGCTGAGCAGGGGCCTGAACACCAAGTCCGGCAGCAACCTCCAGGACGTCCGGGATCTGGCGCACCGGCTCTTCATCCACGCGGCGGACGAGGAGAGCGCCCTGGCGGTCTGCCGGCTGATCACGGACCTGCCCTTCGACGGGAATTTCGGGCGGTGGAAGTCCATCCAGTCCGCCTTGGCGATGGCTGCCTACATCAACCACGAAGCCGGCGACACCGAGGAATCCGAACGGCTGGCCAAGGCCCTCCGCGCGCCGGACGAGGTCGAGGAAGCGGACCCGCTGCGCGCCAAGATGAACGCCATCGTCCTGCAGCGCCAGCTCAATGAGCCCAATCTCTTCGACAAGGAAATCCACCGTGCCCTGGCGGCCGGGGACAGGTCCTCGGAGCGCGAGTGGCGCGTGGAACGGCTGGCCGTCCTGATGTACCTGCGCACCCACGGCGGATCCGAGACCCTTGAGGCAGCCGAGCTGGACCGCCGGATCGCCAATGAGCTGGTCTCCGTGCGCGCCCTCACCGAGCAGCTCAGCGAGCGCTGATCGGGCTCCCGGCTCTGGCCACTCGCGAGCGTCCGGCGGTAGAGTCGGCCGCATGACGGAGAGCAATCACAACCCACTGAGCGTCCACATCAACGCCGATGCCCGCCAGGTCTGGGTCATGCTGCGCGAGCCGAGCCTGATTGCCCAATGGCACGGCTGGGAACTGGACAGCCTCGAGGACGAGATCAACCTCATCTACTTCACCGACGCCACCGAGAGCGAGGACCACCTCAAACTCGTGGCCAACGGCGGCAACACGTTCACCTTGGAGCCAGTCGGCGACGGAACCCGGGTCACGCTCGAGCGCGGTCCGGTGGACCCCGAATCCGAGATGGCGGACTGGGACCAGGACATCACCGAGGGCTTTACCAGCTTCCTCCAGCAGCTGCGTTTCGCCCTGGAACGCCACCCGAACACACCGCGCCAGACCACCTACTTCTCGCACGACGCGGTGCCCGAAGGCGGCGCGCTGGCGAGCCTCGGCCTGGACAATCTGCCGGCTCCGGGAGAAGAGTACGAGGCCGAGCTCAGCACGGGCGAGACGATCAGCGGCAAGGTCTGGTTCCGCACAGACAATCAGCTGGGGCTGAC
Organism: Arthrobacter crystallopoietes BAB-32; assembly: GCF_000328305.2. Taxonomy (GTDB): domain Bacteria; phylum Actinomycetota; class Actinomycetes; order Actinomycetales; family Micrococcaceae; genus Crystallibacter; species Crystallibacter crystallopoietes_A. The sequence continues at coordinate 9,215 of NZ_ANPE02000195.1, forward strand.
CGTGCGGTCCTATGCGGAGCACGGGGACGGGCTGCTGATCGTCGCGGACATGCCCAGGCATGAGCGGTTAAGGCCCGACGGCGGCACGCAGGTCTTGATCACGACCTACGGTTTGGGGGCCAGACGGCTGGGCGAAATCCGCTCCGCGTGGGACTCCTGGCGCACCCAGCATTTCCCGTCGTCGGAAGAATTGACGGTCGGCCGCCCGCTCTGACCGGCAGCGTCGCGGCAGCTGCTCTGGCGCTTTCCCTGACCCGGCGGCGGGGCCGCTTCCTGCCGGCCAGGCCGGTCAGACCTGGCCGGAGCGCCGGTTGCGGAAGCGGCGGCGGTTCTTCTCGCGCAGGCTGCGCTGGTGCATCAGGTATACCAGGCTGATGCCAACGAGCGCGCCGATCGCCGTTTGCCAGGCCCGGTCCACCATCAGCTCCTGCGGGTCCGTTGGCGCCGCCAGCTCGGTCATGATGAGTGCCAGCGGCGTGATGAAAATCAGCGCGAGCGCATAGTGCCGCAGCACGAACATCTCGGCGGCGAACTGCAGCACAATGACCATCAGCACCATGACCCAGGGTGCCGGGTGCAGAGCCAGCAGCAAGCCGGCGGCGACAACCCCGGCGAACGTGCCGATGATGCGGTGCACTCCCTTGTTGATCCTCTGGGTCAGGCTGGGACCGGCGATGGGCGCCACGGCCGCCACCATCGCCCAGTAGTTGTGGCCCAGGCCGACCACCGTGGCGATCGTGCCGGCTGCCAGGGCCGCGGTAGCATTCGCCGCTGCTTCCACGCCAAACTCCCGCCAGTGCCCCGGAGTCAGGACGCGCTTGGCCGGCGGCGCCATGGACGTCCGCCATGACGGACGAAGCCGGCTGCTGATTCCAATCAGCATCGCCAGCAGCACGCTGGCCAGGCCGGTGAGCATGGCCTGCCAGAGTGGCGCCGTGGCCGGAATGGAGCCGATCGCGGCATAGCCGAACGTGAAGAAGATGACGCCGGCGGGCCGCAGATTGAAGTAGTTCACTGCCAGCGACCACAACCCGGCCACCACGGTGGTGCCGAACACGATGCCCCAGGGTCCGGCGTCGGCCTTTGCTGTCACGTAGCCGCCCAGCATGACCAGCAGGATCAGCACGCCGAACTGGCCCTGGTGCCGCAGCCGCGCGCCGTGCGGCTCACCCCTGCCGTAGATTCCGGTGAAGGCGCCGAACGCGGCGAAGACCATCAGGTCGAATCGGCCCATCGCCAGCAGGACCAGCAGAGGCAGGCCCACGCTCGCCGCGCAGCGGAGCCCAACGATGTGGTCCTGCCGCGCCGGACCCACGCGGAAGAACTCCCGCACATGCTGTTTCACGCGGACCTGCCTTCGGCTCGTTGCTGGGAACCACTTTCCACTCTAGGACTGCCCGGCAGGGAGCCGGCCACTTAAGTGAGCACCCGAACAGGAGGGCGTGAGCCCGGACAAGTCCCGGTGGGGCCCGCGGGCAGATGCGGCAGAATGGATGGGTGCCCCAATCTGACTTTTCCTTCACGGTCGGCAAGCGCCTGGCCGAAACCGCAGCTCCCACTACCAGCCAGATCGAGGCCAACGGCGGCGGATTCAACGGCCGGACCGGAACCATCACCACCCCGCACGGCGAGATCCAGACGCCGGCGTTCATCGCCGTCGGCACTAAAGCCACCGTGAAGGCAGTGCTGCCGGAAGCCATGAAGGACCTGGGCGCGCAGGCGCTGCTGGCCAACGCCTACCATCTCTACCTGCAGCCCGGTGCCGACGTCCTGGACGAGGCCGGCGGGCTCGGGAAGTTCATGAACTGGGACGGCCCCACCTTCACGGACTCCGGCGGCTTCCAGGTGATGAGCCTGGGCTCGGGCTTCAAGAAGGTCATCAACATGGACGCCGCCGCTGCCGCCGGCTCCGGCTCGGATGACCGGGTGGCCGCGGGCAAGGAGCGGCTGGCGCATGTGGACGACGACGGCGTCTGGTTCAAGTCCCACCTCAATGGGGACCGCCACCGGTTCACGCCCGAGATCTCCATGCAGGTCCAGCACCAGCTCGGCGCCGACATCATGTTCGCCTTCGACGAGCTGACCACGCTGATGAACTCGCGCGGCTACCAGGAATCCAGCCTCGAGCGGACCCGGCTGTGGGCCGAGCGCTGCGTGATCGAGCACGAACGGCTCACCAAGGAACGCTCGCACCGGCCCTATCAGGCGCTTTTCGGAGTAATCCAGGGCGCGCAGTACGAGGACCTGCGCCGCAAGGCCTGCCGCGACCTCGGCGCCATGAACTTCGACGGGTTCGGCATCGGCGGGGCGCTGGAGAAAGAGAACCTGGGCACGATCGTCCGCTGGTGCAACGAGGAGCTGCCCGAGGACAAGCCGCGCCACCTGCTGGGCATCTCGGAGCCGGACGACATCTTCACCGCGATCGAGAACGGCGCGGACACCTTCGACTGCGTCTCCCCCACCCGCGTCGCCCGGAACTCCGCCTTCTACACCCCGGACGGCCGCAAGAACCTCTCGAACGCCCGGTTCAAGCGGGACTTCACGCCGCTGGTGGACGGCTGCGACTGCTACGCCTGCGCCAACTACACCCGCGCCTACATCCACCACCTGTTCAAGGCGAACGAGATGGTCAGCCACACGCTGATCTCCATCCACAACGAGCGCTTCACCGTGAAACTCGTGGACGACGCGCGCCTGGCCATCGAGGACGGCAGCTTCTTCGATTTCAAGGCCGAAGTACTCGGCCGCTACTACTCCTGACCCGGCGCGGGCGGCGGTACCTGCGGTACAGCAGCCATAGGGCAATAACGACGACGGCGAGCAGCACCACCACGAGCAGCGGCAGCAGCACGGCGGCCAGTGCGAGGGAGAGGCTCGCGGTGTCCTCGGCCGTACTGGCGACCGGCGCTGCGGCCCCCACGGTGGCGGCGTTCAGCACCGGGCGGGTCATCATCTTCACCAGGTGCACCACGAAGGCGATCCCGATGCCGATCACCACCGGAACCCAGGCCGTGCCGCCGAAGAACGTGTCCGGATCGGAGACCGTGACCGTCTCGGAGGAGACGCCGCTGCTGAACACGATTCCGCCGGCGGCCGGCCGGACCACCGTCTGGATCCAGTCGTTGAAGCTGTCCACCACCGGGATCTTGTCCGCGGCGATTTCGAGCACCAGCAGCACGCCGACGATGAGCAGCACCCAGCCGTTCGCCAGCCAGTCCCACTCGGGCGGCAGCTGCACCAGGTCGGTGTACCGGTCCAGCAGGCCGAGGATGAGCATCGGGATGAACGCGTTCAGACCCGCTGCCGCTGACAATCCGGTGCCGGTCAGGATCTCGAACATGGGACAAGGGTAAACCCGCCAAGGCTGCCCCGGCCTGCCCGGGCGCAGTCCAGAATGTCAGCCCGCGTGGGTAGAGTGCACGCATGGATGACAAGGCGGTTCTGCACCGGTACCTGAGTTCGCGGCGTTCCGACCTCGCGGGCAAGCTCGAGGGCCTCAGCGAGTACGATGTGCGCCGGCCGCTGACGCCAACCGGCACCAACCTGCTCGGCCTCGTCAAGCACGTTGCCAGCGTCCAGCTCGACTACTTCGGCGAAGTCTTCAGCCGGCCCAGCGGAAGGAGCCTGCCCTGGTTCGCCGACGGCGCCGAGCCGGACGCCGACCTGTGGGCCACGGCCGCCGAGACCCGCGAGGAGATCCTCGAACTCCACCGGTTCTCCGCCGCGCACAGCGATGCGACCATCGAAGTGCTGCCGCTCGACGCCGTCGGGGAAGTGCCGTGGTGGCCCGAAGAGCGGCGCCGGGTAACCCTCCACCAGATCCTGGTGCACATGTGCGTCGAGACCGCGCAGCACCTCGGCCACGCGGACATCCTCCGCGAACTCATCGACGGCGCCGCCGGGCAAGGTGCCGCGGACCCGAACCTTTCCACCCGGAGCCGCGAGGAATGGGCCGGCCACCGCGCTCGGATCGAAGCGGCAGCAAGCAATGCTGAAGCGGCAGCCGCCCGCCAGGCCGGATCAGCCGCTGGCGGCCGGCGCGCGGGCCGTACCTAAACCTGCCCGTACGAAGGTTCCCGCTTCTTCACCAGGCCGATCACCGCCGTCGTAATGGGCACGAAAAGGAACTCGACCAGCGTTTTGTAGACAAACCCGGCCACCACATAGTTGAGGAACGTGCCCACGTCCGTGATGCCGATGACCGAGGCCGCGATGGAGCAGAAGATCAGTGTGTCCGCGAACTCGCCCACGCCGGTGGAGCTCATCAGCCGGGCCCACAGCCGCCGCTCGCCGAACCGCTCCTTCATCCGCACCAGCACCCAGGAGTTCAGCGTCTGCCCGACCAGGAAGCCCAGCAGGCTGGCCAGCACGATCAGCGGCACCGGCCCCAACGCGCCCTCCAGCGCCGCCTGCTTGGAGGCGCCGAACTCGTCGTCGAAGCCGGGCAGCATGATGATGATCCAGTAGCACAGCGACGCGAAGGCGGACAGGGCAAACGTGGTGAAGATCGCCCGCCGCGCCACCCGGAAGCCGTACACCTCGCTGACCACATCGCCCAGGATGTAGGCCAGCGGGAAGAGGAAGAAGCCGCCGTCGGTGACGATCGGCCCGAGCACCACGCCCTTGGACGCGCCGATGTTGGACAGGATCAGCACCACCGCCATCGCGGCGAGCATGATGCCGAAGTACGGACTGCCGATCGAGGCGAAGCGCGCGCGGGCTGCCGGGCGGGATTTCTGCAGGTCAGGCATGGATTGCACCCTTAGGGAAGTAGTGGTTCGCGCAACGCATGGCCGGTCCGGCGAGGGCTCGGCAGCGTCCGCTGTATTAGCACTGGCTGGCCCGTCTGCACCCGGGCCGCCTCCAATTCTCCCACGGCCTGGTTATCCGTCGTTTCACCTTGGCTGTCCGCCCCGGGTGGCCTTGCCATCCGCCCCGCGCCGCCTATTCTGGGTTTACGGGGCCACTCAGCTGCCGGCCCGGACGAAGGCAACTGTTTCTAGTGGCGGGGGTGGCGCTGCGGGGCGGGATCCAGCCGTGACGAGGGAGCAGGCGATGATGCAGGACAACGACGACGGCCCCACGGCACCCCGCAGCGAGCCGCAGGGGAGGGTCCCGGCGGCTGCCGGCATGCCGCCCGACGCGCTGGACGGCCTCCT
>NZ_ANPE02000194.1 GCF_000328305.2 Arthrobacter crystallopoietes BAB-32
GGCTGGCGCGACGGAGCCGGGGGCAGCATGGCTTCCCCTGCCTGAACCGCGGCGTCCGCCCGGCGCTCCTCATCAACCGCTTCCAGCTGCCAGTCCTCTTCGTACTCGTGGGCGTAGTAGCCGCTCGCCGCCAGCTCGGCCTCGGCGAGTGCCTGCTCCTCCGCCCGCTGCTGCGCCACCTCGGCACGCTTCTGGTACATGTGCACCGTCAGGTGGGTGATCGCCAGCAGCACTACCGGCGGCATCGCGGCCACCAGCGCCGAGACCAGCGGAGGAATGTCCGTCGCCAGCCTGTCCACGGTCAGGATGGCATGAACCGAGTTGGCCGCCGTCGAAACGATCGCGCCGAAGATGAGCAGCGCCCACGGATAGATCATCGCCCGCCGGTCATGCCCGTTCAGCGCCACAATCGCCACCGTCGCCGCCACGATCATGCCGTCCACAATGATCGGCCAGATCCACGCCAGATGCGCCTCGATGCCCGAACGCTGGGCCAGGTCCGTCAGCGCTGCGAAGGACAGGATGAAGGCGCCGACGGCAATGATCACCGTCGCTCCAACCGCCGTCCACAGCACAGCCCTGTGCGGTTCGTTCGGAATCGTGCCGTTGCTCATTCGAAACCCATGCCTTGCTACTCGATCCGCGGCTGATCGCCGTTGGCGGCCAGTCACCCCCGGAAAAGAATACCGAGCAATGAACCGATTCAGCACCGACCGAGCCCGTGGCCTTCCCACATATCAGGCAGGGACGATCCGGACGGGGATGGAATCCCAGCCGCGCAGTGTGTTGTGCAGGAACGGCACGGGCTCGGCGGTCAGTTCGATGGCCTTGACTCGCCGGGCCAGCGTGGAGAACAGCACATCCATCTCCAGCCGAGAGATGGGCTGGCCGACGCATTGGTGGATGCCCATACCGAAGCCCAGGTGCCCGCCGGCCTGCCGCTCCACCTGGTAGGCGTCTGCGTCCGGACCCCAGCGCCGCGGATCCCGGTTGGCTGCGCCCACGAAGACGGCAACCTTGGCATCGGCCGGCAATTCCACTCCATGGATGGTCACGGCCCGGCTGGTGGTCCGGAAGAACGACTGGAACGGCGATTCAAAGCGGAAGGCCTCGTCGATCGCGAAGCGGGCCAGCCGCGGGTTGGCATGGACCTTGGCCCACTCCCCCGGATTGTTCGCCAGGCAGAGCATGGTGTTGCCGATGGCCAGGATCGTGCTGTCCAGGCCCGCCGAGAGCATCGCACGCACCAGCAGGGCGGCCTGCTGCTCCGTGATCTCTCCGCTGTCCGCGTACTCCCAAATCTGTGCGCCCATGCTGCCCTCGGCCAACCGCTCGCGTGCCGTGTTCGCCATGGCCCAGTCATTGGTTCCGGCGCCCAGCCGGAAGAACTCCTTGGACCGCTCGTCGTCCGGGCCGAACGTACTGAAGTTCATGGCGCCCAGGGCCAGCAGGTTCTCCGCCCGGCCCTCCCGCGGAATCCCCACGGCGTCGCCAAAGACGCGAAGCGGAAAGACCTGCGCGAAGTCCGTAGCGGCGTCGAACTCCCGCAGATCGAGCATCCGCTCGACCAGCTCGTCGGCGAACTCCTGGAACTGCCCGCGAAGCTGCCGAGTCCCCTTCGGCGAAATCACTCCGCCGATCGCCTGCCGCATGGCGGTGTGGACCGGCGGGTCGGACTCCATGATGCCCTGGGGCCGCCACGAGGGTTCATGGTGCAGGTTCTTCGGTCCGGCACCGGCACCCGAAATGAAGGTCCGATAGTCGTCCAGGATGTCCTTGCAGGCGTCGAAACGCACAAACGCGGGCACATCGTACTGTTCCAGCCAGACGCCCGGGCCCGCCTCGCGCATCCGCTCGAACAGGGGATACGGATTGGCCAGGTTCGCGTCCGAATACGGGTCGTCCGGCATGACTGGAGTTGCAGCGGCTGCCAGTTCGGTTGTCATGGAATGCCTCACTTCTCGAAGCGGCGGGGAATGCCCCTAACGTAATGGCAGATGAGAAGTGGCCCTAAACGCGATTCCCACTATGTGGGAATGGAGATTGCCGGACGCGCACACCTCGGTAGAGCATCGCTTCAGTGCCGCAGGATGCCGGAAACCGTAAGGAGGACGATTTGACTTCATTGGAACGCGGGCTGGCCATCCTGTCGGAAATCGGGGCCAGCGGCGACGCAACCGTGGAGGAAATTTCCACCAGGCTGGGTATCCCGCCAAGCACTGCTTACCGCTATTTCAAGACGCTGAGGGCCGCGGGGTTCCTCCAGGACGACGGCGGACGGTACCGTCCCGGGAGCGCCTTGCTGGAGCTTACGGGCCGGCATCATGTGCAGTTCCACTTGGCCGAGGTCGGGACGGCCGTGCTGAAGAGCGTGGTGGATGCAGTGGGCGAAACAGCAGTCATGATCATCCGGGTGGGCACGCAAGCGATGTGCCTCCGGCGGGCCGAGCCGGACAAGTCGCTGAAGTACACCTTCGCGATCAACGAGATGCTCCCCCTGCATGCCGGGGCCGGACAGCGCATCCTGCTGGCATGGGCCCCGCCGGACGTGGTGCGGCAGGTGCTTGATCGTCCGCTTCCGCGCTTCACGGAAAACACGCCGACCGCGGAGCAGGTCCTGGCCGGTTTGCCCCAGATCCGGGCTGCAGGCCGAGTGGTTTCGCGCGGCGAACTCGATCCCGGTGCGGTATCAGTCGCCGTGCCGGTCTTTTGCCGCGGCGAAGTGGTCTGTTCCATCAACGTCGCCGGCCCGGAAAGCCGCTGCGGTTCGAAGACCTGGATCAATACCGTCCTCAAAACCGTGGAAGAAGCGGCGCGGAACCTCACCGAATCGCTGGAGTCCACCATCAGTTTCCAATCAACCAGGGAGCTTGCCGATGAATACGCAAACAGTAATTGAGGCCGCAGTCGTCATTGGTGCCGGCCGCGCCACCCTCGATGACCTCGTCCAGGTCGCCCGGTTCCGGCGGCCTGTCGAACTGGCGGACGAAGCGCTGGCCAGGATGGAGCCCAGCCGAAAGTGGCTTTCGGACGTCGTGTCACAGATGGAAGCCGGCGAGCCGACCGCTCCGATCTACAGCATCAACACGGGATTCGGTTCCCTTGCCGGGCGAAAGGCCTTCGACGACGCTGCAGACGCCGCTGAGCTTTCCCGGCGCCTGGTGCTCTCCAACGCCGCTGGCGTAGGACGCTACGTTGACGAGGAGGTGGTGCGCGCGACGATGTTCATCCGCATCGTGAGCCTAACGCAGGGCCATTCCGGTGTCCGCCCTGAGATTGTGCGCACGCTGGCCGAGATGCTCAACAAAGGCGTCTATCCTGCCATCCCCGAATACGGCTCCTTGGGCGCCTCCGGCGACCTGATTCCCCTGGCCCATGTCGCAATCGTGATGACCCGCTCCCACACGGGCAAAGACAACGAACTTGATTCCGGCGAAGCCTTCCTCGACGGAGCTGTGGTCAGCGGCAAGGCCGCCATGGCCGCCGCGGGGCTGGAGCGCTTGCCGCTGGGCGCCAAGGACGGACTCGCCCTGCTCAACGGCACTTCGTTCTCCTGCGCCCAGGCTGCCCTGGCGCTCTTCGATGCGCAGAACCTGCTCGAAACCGCGCAGGTCACCGCTGCCATGACCATCGAGGCGTTGATGGGCTTCGGGGATGCCTTCATCTCCGAGCTGCACGAAGCCCGCGGCCAGAAGGGTCAGATCGAAGTGGCCGCCCGCATCAGGCAACTGCTGGCCGGAAGCACCTTGGTGGACGGCAGCGCCGAGATGGATCCGGTCCGGCAACCGCCGCAGGACGCCTACTCGCTGCGCTGCGTGCCGCAGGTCTTCGGGCCGGTCAAGGACACCTTGGACTTCGCCGCCGGCATCATCAACAACGAAATCAACGCCGCCACCGACAACCCGTTGATTTTCCCCGCACTGCCCGCCAGCCGGTCGCTGAAGGCGGTCTCGGGCGGGAACTTCCACGCCGAGTATGTGGCTTTCGCGGCAGACTTCATCTCCATCGTGACCACGGAAATCGGCAATATCACCGAGCGCCGGCTCTTCCGGCTAGACGACGGCACCCTGAACCGCGGCCTTCCGGACATGCTCATCGACAGCGACCAGACCGGGCTCGACTGCGGCTACATGCTCCCGCAGTACCTGGCAGCCGCGTTGGTTTCGGATTCGAAAACCCTCTCCCACCCGGATAGCGTCGATTCAATCCCTACCTGCGCGAACCAGGAAGACCACGTCTCGATGGCCAACAATGCGGGCAGGCATGCCCGGCAGGTGGTCGCGAATATCGAGGCTGTTGTCGGCATCGAACTGCTGATGGCCTGCCAGGCCCTTGAGCTGAGGTTGGCCCGGCCGGAAACCGCTTCAGCAACTTTGGCCGCAGCCAGCCGTGCAGTACTGGACCTCGTCCGCGGCTCATCCTCGACTGACGGTCGGCCACTGGACCACATCCGCCGGGATGTCGTGATGTACCCCCGGGTGCGCGCTGCCATGGAACTTGTGCACAGCGGGGCCGTCGTCGCCAGTGTCAATGACGCCCTGGCAGGCAATAACTAAACGGAAGAAGAGAGAGCTTTGGCTGGATAAATCCACTCCAGCCAAAGCTGGAAATCCAAATTCACATACTCAAACAATCCACATAACTCGCTCGCAGGTATTTGCGGACGAGCAGCCTGAACATGCCCGAAGTTTGAAATGTCATCAAGGTCCATGCTGCATTGACCTGCGGTTTCACTGGTTCCTGCCCATTTTTGAAGCCTACGAAAAATGGCTAAATCCGATCTCGAAAAAGCCTTGTGATGAAAAAATTCCAACCCTAAGCTGGAGGGAATTCGAACGCGAAGTTGCGTTCCGAATACCAAGCGTTTGAGGAATTTCCGCATATCGAACCTCTATTCAGGAGTGTAGGAAAATGGCATTCTCTGCTCTTTCGACTCGTCGGCCGACTGTGGCCGCACTGGCCATTGCTGCAACGCTGGCGTTGGCTGGCTGCGGTGGCGGCGCCGACGCCGGAACCGAAGAAGCCCAGGCAGCGACAGGGTCGAAGGCGCCCCTGTTCAGCGAGCTTCCCGAGGAAATCCAGCAGGCCGGCACCATCAACGTCGCCAGCAACGTGGAGTATCCGCCCTTCGAATCCTTCGATACGGACGGCACAACGATTGTCGGCATCGACCGTGACATTGCGGACGAACTGGAGAAGCAGCTGGGCGTGAAGCTGCAGTTCAACCACATCGCTTTCGACGCAATCATCCCGGGCCTGGTCGCCGACAGGTATGACATGGCCATGTCAGCCATGTCCGACACGGTTGAACGGCAGAAGGAAGTCGATTTCGTGGACTACTTCTCCGCTGGCGGCGGTATCATGACCGGTTCAGCGAACGCCGAGGCCCTCAAGACCCTTGGTGACCTGTGCGGCAAGGCTGTGGGCATCGTCAAGGGCACCACCGAGGACGCCGATGCTGCCGAGCAATCGGAGAAGTGCAAGAGCGCCGGCAAGGAACCCCTGAACGTGACCATCTATGCCGGGCAGAACCAGGCCGTGCTGGCGCTGCAGAGCGGACGGGTCGACGCCTTCCTGGTCGATTCGACCTCCGGTTCGGTCATTGCCGCGGAAAGCAACGGCCAGCTCGTCCAGGGCCCGCGCTACCAGGACCTCGCCTTCGGCATCGTTTTCCCGAAAGAGAGCGAGCAGCTGACCGAGGCCGTACAGAAGGCGATGGGTGCCCTCAAGGCCGACGGCAGCTACGACAAGATCCTGGCGGAGTACGGCATGGCGGACCACGCGGTTGACGAGTTCCCGATCAACGGGGTGACCGAGTGACGGCGGCTGGCCCGGGGCATCGGAACGAGGACCTGCCGGTCCTGCCTGCCCGGTATACGGGCCGCTGGATCGCCGCCGTAGTGGTCGTGGCCACCGCCGCCCTGATCGTCTACTCGATGTTCACCAATGAGCGCTTCCAGTGGAACGTCGTCGGCCAGTACCTCTTTGCTCCCCCGGTGCTCTCCGGGCTTGGCAAGACGCTGATGCTCACCGTGGTCTCCATGGCCATCGGCATTGTGCTGGGCATCGTCGTCGCGGTGTGCAGGCTCTCGACCAACCCGATCCTGTCTTCGGCCGCCTGGGCCTATTCCTGGTTCTTCCGCGGAACGCCCTTGATGGTCCAGCTGCTCTTCTGGTTCTTCCTGGCAGCGCTGGTACCCACCATCTCCCTTGGCGTTCCGTTTGGACCCAGCCTGTTCGAGATCCAAACCAACTCCGTCATCTCGCCCTTCACGGCCGCGCTGCTAGGACTGAGCCTCAACGAAGGCGCCTACATGGGCGAGATTGTGCGCTCCGGCATTCGGGCCATCCCGAAGGGCCAGACCGAAGCCGCGAAGGCGATCGGCATGTCCCGGACGCAGACCATGCGCCGCGTGGTGCTGCCCCAAGCCATGCGCGTGATCATCCCGCCCACGGGCAACGAGACCATCGGCATGCTGAAGTACACGTCGTTGGTGATCGTCATCGGTTACAGCGAGCTGCTGACCTCGGTCTCAATCATCTACTCGCGGACCTTCCAGACCATTCCGCTGCTGATCGTGGCCGCGATCTGGTATCTGGCAGTCACCGCCGTGCTGTCCGTCGGACAGTACTACGTCGAACGCCACTTCGAGCGCGGCTTCTCGCCGATGCGCCCGGCCAAGGGCCGCCG
>NZ_ANPE02000193.1 GCF_000328305.2 Arthrobacter crystallopoietes BAB-32
CAGCGCCGTCCTGCGTGAGCTGCAGACCCGCCGCGGCCGGATCTACGGGGCGCGGCTGGTGGTCCTGGCCGGCAGCGGCAACAACGGCGGCGACGCCCTTTACGCCGCCGCGTCGCTGGCCCGCCGGGGAGCAAGCACGACGGCGGTGCTCACCTCCCAGCGCTGCCATCCGGAGGCCTTGGCCGCCTTCATCGCTGCGGGAGGACGGGAGGTCCGGCTGACCGAGGCCAACACTGCGGAACTGGCCGTGCTCTGCCGGGATGCCGACGTGCTGATCGACGGGATCCTCGGTACAGGGGCCGCGGGCGGCCTGCGCCATCCGGCCGCGGCCCTGGTTTGTGCCGTCGCCGCCGCCCCGCCGCCGCTGGTGGTCGCCTGCGACCTGCCCAGCGGCACCTCGGCGGACACCGGCGAGCTGTTCGAGCCGGTCCTGCGTGCCGACGTGACGGTGACTTTCGGCGGCCTGAAAGCGGGCCTGCTCGCCGATCCCGCAGCGGGCGCGGCCGGCCGGGTGGAAGCGGTGGACATCCGCCTGGGCCCCCACCTGCCGCAGCCGGCACTGCGCCGCCTTGAGCCCGCCGACGTCCGAGAGCTCTGGCCGGTGCCGGGCCGGGCCGCGCATAAATACAGCCGCGGCGTGCTCGGCATCGTGGCCGGCTCGGCCCAGTACCCCGGTGCAGCACTGCTCTGCACGCAGGCCGCCGCGGCCACGGGCGTCGGCATGGTCCGCTACCTGGGGCCTGCGGACGTCTGCCGGCTGGTGAACGCCTCCACGCCGGAGGCGGTCTGCAGCAGCTCGGACAGCGTTGCGGACAGCCGCATGCAGGCCTGGCTGGTGGGCCCGGGCACCGGAACCGATCCCGAGCAGGTGGAACGCGTGCGCGCGGCGCTGGCTTCCGGCCTGCCGGTCATCGCGGACGCCAACGCGCTGGACCTGCTGCCGGATGAGCTTGCCCCGCAGGTGGTGCTGACGCCGCATGCCGGCGAACTGGTCCGCATCCTCGGCCGGCAGGACGTCGAGGTGACGCGCGGGCAGGTGGAGGCCTCGCCGTCGGAATTCGCCACGCTGGCCGCCGGGCTGACCGGGGCCACCGTGCTCCTCAAGGGCGCGGCCACCGTCATCGCCTCACCCTCCGGCACGCTCTTCAGCCAGGACAACGCGACGCCCTGGCTGGCGACCGCTGGCTCCGGCGACACGCTTGCGGGCATCCTCGGTGCGCTCGCCGCCACGGTGGACGGCCCGCGGCTGGAGGACGCCGGTATCGCGGGGCCGGACCGGCCGGCGGGGATCGCAGCGCTCGCCGCCGCCGTGCACGGCCTCGCCGGCAGGGCAGCATCGGCGGGAGGTCCGGTCGCGGCATCGGATATCAGCCGCGCCCTGCCCGAGACGATCCGCCGGCTGCTGCAAGCCTGAGCCGGACGCGTGGACCGGCGGACGCGCGGACGGGCGGACGCCGAGATCGCAGCCGTGGCCCGAGGCCGGGCCAAAGGGCAACCGCCGGGCGGCAGCCAGCGGACTGGACCCGGGCACCTGGATCAGCGGACGAGCCGCTGGTGCAACTCCCGGACCCGGGCGTCGATGTCGTCACGGACCAGGCGCATGCGTTCCTGGCCTTCGATGCCGCGCAGGCTCGGCTCGTCGATGATCCACCGCTCGTACCGGGTACCGTCGACCTCCTCGAGCTGCGCGTTTTCGCCCAGGATCACCACGACATCGGCTTCCCGCTGGACCTCCGCGGTGACGGGTTTGGGCACTTCGGCGTGGATGTCGATGCCGAGCTCGTCCAATGACTCCGCCGACTGGCCGTTGATGGCGCTGCCGGGGTTCGTGCCGCCGGAACGGACGTCGATCTGGCCGTCCGCCGCTGCCTTCATCAGCCCGGCGGCCATCTGGGACTTGCCGCTGTTGGTGGAACAGACGAAAAGGACGGTCGGTTTGTCGGCCTTGAAGCTCATGGGTGGATGGTCCAATCGTTGGTCGGTTCGTCCTCGCGGTGGGGCGCGGTTAGTCACTCACGGAGGGCGCTGGCTCCATTATGCCTGCATGCCGGAGCCGGTTTCGGGCGGCAGGATGCGAACGCAGCAGCGGCCGGGCGCCGGATCCAGGACGGCGCTGCAGCCGCAGGGTTCCGAGGCGGCGGTGGCGGCGGCGAGCAGGTCCAGGTTCATGCCGCAGACCGTTGCCGTGTGGGACTTGGAGAGCCGGTGGAAGGGGCAGTTGCGCATGATGATGCTGCCGTCCTCGTCACGCACCGGCTGGTACCCGTACTCGGCCAAGGCATCCTCCAGCTTGCCCTCGGAGCCGATCTCGGCCCCGGCCTGCGCGGCGGCGCGGCTGAGGGTCTCGTCCACCGGCTTGCCGGTGCGGGTGGATTCCTCGACGGCGGCCGCGAGCAGTTCGGCCGCGAAATCGTAGTGCCGCTGGGGGAGGCTGACGGAGACTTCCCGGACGGTCGGTGCGTAGAGCTTGGTCGGGCGGCCGGAGCCGGGGCCGCTGCGTCCGGTCAGCCGCCGGTAGCTGACGGTGAGCAGTTCCTCGCGTGCCAGCCGGTCCAAATGGAACGCCGCGGTGCCGCGCACCATGCCGAGCTTCCCGGCGACGTCGTCCCGGCTCACGGGGGCAGCGGAGGCGAGGACGAACTCGTAGACCGAGCGGCGGGAGGGGTCCGCCAGGGCGGCAACGGCCGTGACGGCGTCGGTCTGGCTGTGTCTTCCCATAGGAAAATCCTACTCTAAAAACAATGACCATTGACATAACAGCCGGCGCTTTCTAAAGTCAAGTATCACTAACTTTAGAAAGGATTGGTCATGGTCACACACCAGCCCAGCACCGCCGTCCGGACGGGATTGCGGAGCCCGGCGCAGCAGGCCTTCATGCTGCTGCGCACGGTTTTCACCATCGCGCCGATTCTCTTCGGCCTGGACAAGTTCACCAACCTGCTCACCGATTGGACCCAATACCTTGCACCGGTCGCCACCGAAGTCGTTCCGGTCTCCGCCCAGCAGTTCATGTGGGCGGTCGGCGTGGTGGAAATCCTGGCCGGCCTGCTCGTCGCCTGGCGGCCGCGCATCGGTTCCCTCGTGGTCGCGGCCTGGCTCGCGGGCATCATCATCAACCTGCTCGTGCTGCCCGGCTTCTTCGACGTGGCGCTGCGTGATTTCGGACTCCTTGTCGGCGCGCTGGCCTTGAATCGCCTGGCCACCGATCGGGCGTCCCGGAAGGGCAATGGCATGATGAACGCATGACGTTTGAGGCTGCTACAGACCGTTACGACAAGACTCCTTACCGCCGGGTGGGCCGCAGTGGACTGCACCTCCCGGCGGTTTCGTTGGGCTTGTGGCACAACTTCGGCGATGACAAGCCGTTCGAGGTCCAGCGCGCGATCCTGCGCCGGGCCTTCGACCTGGGCGTCACCCATTTCGACCTCGCCAACAACTACGGTCCGCCGGCCGGCAGCGCAGAGACGAACTTCGGCCGCCACATGGCCGAGGATTTCCGCCCCTACCGGGACGAACTGGTCATCTCCACCAAGGCCGGCTACCTGATGTGGCCGGGCCCGTACGGCGAATGGGGCTCGCGCAAGTACCTGCTCTCCAGCCTCGACGCCTCGCTGAAGCGGATGGGGCTGGACTACGTGGACATCTTCTACAGCCACCGCCCGGACCGGAACACTCCGCTGGAGGAAACGATGGGCGCGCTGGACCAGGCGGTCCGCTCCGGCAAGGCGCTCTATGCCGGCATCTCCTCCTACACCGCCGAGCAGACCCGCGAGGCTGCCCGGATCATGCGGGAACTGGGCACCCCGCTGCTGATCCACCAGCCTCGTATTCCATGCTCAACCGCTGGGTGGAGGACGGCAGCCCAGCCTGCTCGATGTGCTGGCCGAGGAGGGCATCGGCTCGATCGCGTTTTCCCCGCTGGCCCAGGGCATGCTGACGGAGCGCTACTTCAACGGGATCCCCGACGACTCGCGGGTGGCCCAGAACAAGTCCTTCTCGGAGGCGCTGCTGAGCGAGGAGAACCTCGGCCGGGTGCGCGGCCTCAACGAGATTGCCGCCGCGCGCGGCCAGTCCCTGGCCCAGTTGGCCATCGCCTGGGTGCTGCGTGAGCAGGTGCAGGGCACTCCGGTCACCTCGGCGCTGGTCGGGGCCTCCAGCGTGCGCCAGCTCGAGGAGAACCTCGCCGCCGTCGAGCGGCTGGACTTCACGCAGGACGAGCTGGATGCCATCGACGAGTATGCGGTGGAGTCCGGCATCAACCTCTGGAAGCACTGATCCCGCCGGCGCCGCCGTGCGGGCGCAGCAGGAACGTGTACTTCTCCAGCAGTCGGGCCAGCAGGTCCAGGGCAGCGTCAATGTCCGACGGCGGAGGCTGGGTTGAGTGCGGATCCAGCTGTGCGTGGGTGATGTGCTGGTCCACCCAGCACTTGATCCCGGCGGTGGCCGAGGAGAGCTCGGCGAGGTCCGCCCGCGGGACGGCCGGGTTCAGGTGTCCGAACCAGAGGGTGTCAGCCCGCTCCTTGAAGGCGGCGGCCAGTTCCTCGCGGCGGCTGCCGGAGCTGCCGGCCAGGAACCAGGTTTCGGGCAGCAGCCTGGGATCCTCCGCCATCTTCTGCAGCAGCCGCTTCAGCGACCCGGTCCGGCGGTCGCCGTCCACCATGCGGCGGATGCCGAGCGCCGCATCGCGGTAATAGAGCTGCACCAGCCAGTCATGGTCCCGATCGGTGGCCTCCGGCGGATGGCCGTCCGCCGGCCGGCCACGGGCGACGCCGTACGTCGGGCCGTTCCGGGCCTGCAGGTCCTGCCAGATCCGCCGGTTCTCCAGCAGCCCCGAGACCTCCAGGGTGATGCGCTCCAGCAGCACAAACCAGTCCTGCGGCGGGCACCCGGGCCCGGCGCCGCCGTCGTTATTATCCCGCTGGTGCTTAGCCGGCATCGGCGGAGCGGGCCAGGAGCAGGTCGCGTTCCTCTTCCGGGGTGAGCCCGGCGCGCCGCGGACGGTTCGCGCCGCTTGCCAGCTCCCAGGCGAGGGTGTCGGCCAGGGTCTGCCGCAGTGGCCGGAGGGACAGGCCGTTGGCCTTGGCCGCGCTGGTGTCCCGGGCGCTGAAGCCCGCGTACTCGGGCAGCGGCAGCCAGAGCGGCAAGGACTTCGCGCCCATCCATGGTTCGACGCCGTGGGCCGCCAGCCAGTCCTGGTCCGCGCGCACCAGCGGGCCGATGTGGCGGGCAACCTCACGGGCCGCGGCCAGATGCTCGTCAAGCGGCAGCGCGTCGCCCGTGGCATTGAAGGTTCCAGCCAGTCCGCCCGCGGTGGCGTCGACAATCCAAGCGGCCAGGTCGCGCACGTCGATGACCTGGGTCTGTAGCCCGGGCGAGTCCGGCACCAGGACACTGCCGTCCTGCGCCGCCGGCCGGGAGAACCGGAGCGGCCAGTGCCCGGTTCGGCCGGTCTCGTCGCCCGGGCCGGCGATCAGCCCCGAACGGACGATGAGGGAGCGGTCCGGGCCGAAATGCTCCAGCACACGCTGTTCGCAGGAGACCTTGGCTTCGCCGTAGACCGCCATGCTGTCCATGACGTCCCCGTCCAGCGGGGGCAGCAGCCCGGCGTCCTCCGCGGCACCGGCTGTGCCGTGGTCCGCATAGACCGAGGCGGAGGAGACGAAGGTGAAGTGCCGGGCGCGGGCGGCCAGCGCTGCCGCCGCGGTCCGCACCTGCCCGGGCTGACGCGAGACGTCGACCACCGCATCCCAGTCCCGCCCGGCCACGCCGGCATACGCGTCCGGCGCATCCCGGTCGGCGCGGACGAACTCGGTGCCCTCCGGCGGGCGCGCCGCGGTGCCGCGGGCCAAACAGGTGACCGTGTGGCCCAGCTCCACCGCCCTTGCCGCGATGGTGCTGCCGAGCCACGCCGTACCGCCGAGAACCAGAAGCCGCATACCGCCCAGTGCATCCCATGCCGGCGGCAAGGACAAGGGTTGTTCGCACAGAGGGGAGGGCGGCCGGCCGCAAAGTTCTTGCATGCTGTGAAAGTTTGCATGGTGTGCAAGCTTGGTTCTATCGTGGAGGGGTGCAGGAACCATCCGCGGCTCCGCCGAGCCGGCGCGAACTCAATAAGCAGGCCACCCGGGACGCGATCTCCGCAGCAGCCCTCAGGCTGGCACGGGACCATGGCCCCGGCGGCTTCACCGTGGACGCCCTGGCTGACGCGGCGGGCGTTTCCCGGCGCACGTTCTTCAACTACTTCCCCTCAATCGAGGCGGCCGTGGCGCGCCCCGTCGAAGAATTCCTCGACGACGCCTTCCGCCGGCTGGATGAGCGGCCGGACGACGAGCCGGTCATGGACGCCGTCCTGGCCACCCTCGGCGCGAGATGAGCCGGGACCGGATGGCCGAGATGTGCGAGATCTACGCGATGACCGAGGACAGTCCGCAGCTGGAGCGGATGCAGCTGCAGTTGTGGAACAGCGCCCAGCAGAAGCTGGAGGAGGGGCTGCACCAGCGCCTCGGTGCGGCCGCCGGCCCGCTGCTGGTGCGCGCGCTCGCCGGCTCGCTGATCGCCTGCGCCAAGGCGGCGATGCAGACCGCCGCCACCGACTCCGGCCCCGCCCGGAACCCCGAACCCCTGGCCTTCCACCAGCACCTGCTCGAGAGCCTCGACATGCTCCGCGGCGGCTTCAACATCAACGGCTCGACCTTCGACCCCAAGGACTCCTAGAACATGGCCTCTCTGCTGTACAAGCTCGGCAAGCTCGCCGCCCGCAGGCGCTGGTGGTTCATCTCGGCCTGGCTGGCCGTCATGGTGGCCGTCGGCGGTTCGGTCGCCGCGTTCAGCGGCACCCTGTCCAACACCTTCTCCATCCCGGGCACCGAATCCCAGCAGGTGCTGGACGAGCTGCAGGAGAGCCTGCCGGATGCCGCGGGCGGCCTGGGCACTATTGTGTTCACCACGGACGACGGCGGGGAATTCAGCCAGGAGCAGCGGGCTGCGGTTGCGCAGCTGGCAGCGGACCTGGGGGAGCACGATGCCGTCAAGAGCGCGACCGACCCCTTCGAGCTGCAGGCACAACTGGATGACGCACCGGAACTGATCGCCGGCGGCGAGGCCGAGCTGGAGGCCGCGGCCGGCCAGCTTGAGCAAGGCCAGGCCGAGCTGGACGCGGGCCGCGCCCAGCTGGAGCCCGGGAAGCTGCAGCTGCAGGCCGCCGAGGACCAATTGGCCGCAGCGAAAGCCCAGGCCGCCCAGGCCGAAGCCGCAGGCCAGTCGGCGATGGCTGCCCAGATCCGCGCGCAGCTGGAGGCCCAGCGCGCCCAGCTGGAACCGCAGAAGGCCCAGCTGGAGGCGGCCGAAGCGCAGCTCGACGAGGCCGAGCGGCAGCTCAGGGACGGCCGGGACGACTACGAGTCCGGCGTCGCCGACCTGGAAGCGGCGAAGCTGCAGCAGCAGTCCTCCGAAGGCGTGCGCTTCGTTTCCGCAGCCGGCGATGCGGCGTTCATGCAGGTCCAGTTCGAAAAGACCATGATGGAGGTCGCGAAGGAGGATCGCGAGGCCGTCCAGCAAATGACCGAAGCGGCGCTGGTCGGCGGGCTGAACGCCGAATACAGCAAGGACATCGTCGAGGACATCTCGCAGCTCTTCGGCGCCGCGGAAATCATCGGCATCGCGGTCGCGGCCGCCGTCCTGGTGATCATGCTTGGCACGCTGATCGCCGCCGGCCTGCCGCTGCTGATGGCCGTCGTCGGCGTCGGCGTGGGTGTCGGCGGCACCATCGCCCTCTCGGGTGCAGTGGAGATGAGCTCCATCTCGCCGGTCCTGGCGCTCATGCTGGGCCTGGCCGTGGGCATCGACTACTCGCTGTTCATCGTCAACCGGCACCGCAGCCAGCTGCTGGCCGGCATGCCGCTGGCCGAATCCATCGGCCGAGCCACCGGCACCTCCGGCAACGCGGTGCTGTTCGCCGGGTTGACCGTCATCATCGCTCTGGCCGCGCTTGCCGTGCCGGCCATTCCGTTCCTGACCGTGCTGGGACTGGCCGGTGCCGCCACGGTGGCCGTCGCCGTCGTCGTTGCCCTCACCCTGACCCCCGCGATGCTCGCGGTCATCGGCAAACGCATCCTCTCCAAGCGGGCGTGGGCCAGGGCGGGCCGGTCCGGTCCCGCAGCGGCAGGCACGGCAAGTACGACGGCGGATCCTGCGTCAGTGAACGATCCAAAGCGGAGCTGGGGCCGGGTTGTGACCCGCAGCCCCTGGCTGGCGCTGCTGGCCGGGGTGGCCCTGCTGGGCGTGATGGCGGTGCCGGCAACCGAGCTGCGGCTGGGGCTGCCGGACGGCAGTTCGGAGCCGGCGGACTCCACCGCCTACCGCGCCTACACCCAGCTCGGCGAGAGCTTCGGCGAGGGGATCAATGGGCCGCTCATCGTGGTCGCCGACCGGCCTGGAGGGCTCGAAGGGACCGAGGCGGACGAGCGGCTGCTGGAGCTGTCGCGCGAACTGCGCGCCCTGGACCACGTGACCGCGGCGGTGCCGTTCGGAACCAGCGAGGACGGACGGACCGCCGCGCTGCAGGTCATCCCGGAGGAAGGCCCGGCGGCCGAAAGCACCGAAGACCTGGTCCACCACCTGCGGGCCGAAGCCGAAGCGCTCGAGGCAAGCACCGGCGTCGGTGTTTCGGTCACCGGGCAGCCGGCCATGCAGATCGACGTCTCCGACAAACTCGCCGACGCCATGCCGGTGTATCTGGCGATCGTGATCGGGCTGTCGCTGATCCTGCTGCTGCTGGTCTTCCGCTCCATCCTGGTGCCGCTGCTGGCCACCGCCGGGTTCCTGCTCTCGCTGGGTGCGAGCTTCGGCGCCGTGGTGGCGATCTACCAGTGGGGCTGGCTGGACAGCATCTTCGGCGTGCATGATCCGGGCCCGATCCTGAGCTTCCTGCCGATGATCCTGATCGGGGTGCTCTTCGGGCTGGCCATGGACTACCAGATGTTCCTGGTCTCCGGGATGCGCGAGTCCTACGCGCACGGCGAGGAGGCCCGGGCCGCGGTGGTCAGCGGCTTCAACCACGGCGCGAAGGTGGTCACGGCCGCCGCGATCATCATGGTCTCGGTCTTCGCCGGGTTCATCTTCTCCCACCTGACCATGGTCCGGCCGATCGGCTTCGCGCTGGCGCTGGGCGTGCTGCTCGACGCGTTCGTGGTGCGCATGACGCTGATCCCGGCGGCGATGCACCTGCTCGGCAAGTCCGTGTGGTGGCTGCCCCGCTGGCTGGAGAAGGTCCTGCCCGATGTGGACGTGGAAGGGGCCAAGCTGGCCGCCGCCGCGCCGCAGGAGCGGGAGCCGGAGCCGGTCGGCGCGCGTTAGCCGGGAGGAGCGGCTACCGCCGGTTCTTCCCGGGCGGGCCGGCAAGGCGGTAGGACTCGTCGAGCAGTTCGGCCAGCTCCTCCGGGGTGACCTTATCCAGCCGGACGAGCACAAGGTTGGGGGACCTGTCGTGGTGCCGGGTCCAGAAGAAGATCTCCGGGGCGGTGCCAGCCAGCGCCTCCCGCTCCTGGGTCTTGACCGTCAGCACACCGGGCTCCCAGATCCGGGCCATCAACGTCCGGGCGAACCAGGCCGGCTGGCCCCAGCTGGGCCGCTCCGTCACCTCCGGCAGAGCCAGACAGAGCCGGCGCACATCGTCCTCGGTGGGCATGGTCCCACCTTGGCATGCCCGGCGGCCGAGGTCCACGCCGGCAGGACAAGCGGGTCGGATAAGCGCGTCGGACCAGCGGGACCGGGCGGATCTCCCCAATCCTGCGGCCACGGGCCGGATTAGGGAGATCCGGGGCTTGCCAGCAGTACGGAAGCACGGTCCAATGGAGAAGTCAGAGTCCGGCGGGCGGTGTTGGGGGTATCCGCCGGCGCAACTGAAAGCAGTAGGGCAGCTGCAGAAGGGACCGGACATGCCGTTTTCCGCCCTGAAGCCGTCGGATGAGTTTCCCCCTGATCTGACGGTCCTGACCCGGATCGAGCTGGAGGTGCTCCAGGCGAGGGTCAATGAGGAGCTGTTCCGCGAGTGCAATGACCATTTGGCTCCGGACGGGGAAACGCTCTTCCGCTTCAACACCGTCGCCCACGAACTGGCCATCCGCCGCGAGCTGCGCGACCTGCGCGAACTTTAGCTCCACAGCCCGCCGCACAGGCCGACTTGTGCACAAGCGGCCCGGTCATAACCGGCGCCGGCGGTGCCAAGTGGAAGAATGGAAGGGTGAAGCCAGCATCATCCGAAAGTTTTGAGCGCCAGGCCCTGATCGATCTGGAGGCCGTCCGGCACAATGTCCGCCATTTCCTGGAGGTGGCCCAGCCCGCCAGGGTCATGGCCGTGGTCAAGGCGGATGGCTACGGGCATGGAGCGGTGCCGGTGGCTAAAGCCGCCCTCGAAGCCGGGGCAGCCTGGCTGGGCGTCGCGCACATCACCGAGGCGCTGGCCTTGCGGGCAGCCGGCATCGACGCGCCCATCCTGGCGTGGCTGCACACGCCGGAGAGCGATTTCACCGCCGCGCTGACGGCCAATGTGGACATCGGCATCTCCGGCTGGGAAATCGACCATGTCGCGGCGGCGGCCAAGGAGGTGCAGCGTCCGGCACGCGTGCACCTGAAGATCGACACCGGCATGGGGCGCAATGGCTGCACGCCGGAGCGCTGGGAAGAGCTGATAGGCCAGGCCACGGCGTACCAGGAGGAAGGGCTGCTGCGCGTGGTCGGCGTCTTCTCCCACCTCGCTGTGGCCGACGAACCGCGCCGGCCGGAGACGGACGAGCAGATCGACCGGTTCCGTGATGCGGTGGCGCTGGCCGAGGACGCCGGGCTGGACTTGGAGGTCCGCCATCTGGCCAACACTCCCGGAACCCTGAGCCGGCCGGACGCCCACTTCGACATGGTCCGGGTGGGCCTGGGCATCTACGGGCTGTCGCCGTTCGAGAACGAGCGGCCCGCGGACCTGAAGCTGCGGCCGGCGATGACCCTGCGTTCCCGGGTGGCCAACTGCAAGCGCGTGCTCCAGGGGCAGGGCGTGTCCTACGGGCTGCGCTACAAGACCGATGCCCCGAGCACCCTGGTCCTGGTGCCGATGGGCTACGGCGACGGGATTCCGCGCACTGCCAGCGGCGCCCAGGTGGAAATCGGCGGCAAGCGCTACGACGTCGTCGGCCGAGTCGCGATGGACCAGTTCGTGGTGGATCTGCGCACGGCTGAGTCCCCGGACCTGGTCGGCGAAGAGGTCACCCTGTTCGGGCCGGGCGAGGATGCTCCCGGGGCCGAGGACTGGGCCGCCGCCGCCGGCACCATCAACTACGAGATCGTCACGCGGATCAGTCCCCGCGTGCCGCGCGTCTATGTGGACGGCGAGGCCAGCAACGACGGCGGTGTGCCGGCCGGGAGCGACGCGTGAGCGCCGGCGAGGATGCCGGGCCCGCCTGGACCGCGGAGTATCCGGTGGGCAGCGCCGCGGAAACCCAGGCGCTGGCCAAACGGATCGGGGCCCAGCTGCAGGCCGGGGACCTGCTGGTGCTCACCGGGGAACTCGGAGCCGGCAAAACCACCTTCACCCAGGGCCTGGTGAAGGCCTCGGCGTACGCCCGGGCATCATCTCGCCGACGTTCGTGCTGGTGCGGATGCATCCGTCGCTATCCGGCGGTCCGGACCTGGTGCACGTGGACGCCTACCGGCTGGAATCCGAGGCCGAAATTGACGACATCGACCTGGAAAACACCTTGGACAGCTCGGTCACCGTGGTCGAATGGGGCCGCGGCCGGGTCGAGCACCTGACCGACAGTTGGCTGGACATCAGCCTGCACCGGTCCACCGGAACCGCACCCGCCGGAAACACCGGCGCCGCAGACGGCGGCAGCACCGGCGTCGTCCTTGACTTCGCTGAACCGGACGAGACGGAGGACCGGCTGATCAGCATGGCAGCCTACGGTCCGCGGTGGGCCGAACACGGCCCGTTCTGACCGCGGCGCTGACCGCCAGGCGCGACCACGGCCCGGCCCGGAGCCCGGGTCGATGGGGAGTCCTCCCCATCGCGGATGCCGGCCGGACCTGCCTACGCTGGAGGGCGCAATAATGCCGTTGACCGAGGAGTTCCAGCGTGGCCGGATGGGTGAAGCGGACTATCCGTCCGCCGCTTGATGTCGCCGTGACAGCCCCCGCCGGTTGGGAAGAGGTTACGGTCGAGCACACCGAGCTGGTGTTGGCGCTCGGCGGGATGCCGTCCGGCACGTTCCGGCCCAGCTTCGTGGTGGTCAGCTACGATTCCGCCGAGTCCCTGCAGCGGATCGCCCTCCGGGCCGGCCAAGAGGCCCAGCAGCAGTACGAGGACCCCTTGCTGATCGCCAGCGAGGCGGTGGAGCACGCCGGCCGGCCCGGGCGCCGGCTGGAATTCACCTACCGCATCGCAGAGACCACAGTGCTGGTCCGACGCTGGATCCTCAAACTGGACCGGCGCTGCCTGGACATCGTCGCCAGCAGTACGGTGGCGCAGGTGCCGCTGGTCCGCGGCGCGTTCGATGCGATGTTCTCCTCGCTGGCCTGGGAACAGGCGGCAGCATGAGCGCCGTGCTGCAAGAGGAAGCCCCTGGCAACGAAGCCGGCCGGCCGGGATCTGCGTGTGCCGTCGCCGGGCTTGACGACCCCAGCCGGCTGGCGGACGGGCAAGGTTATTTCTCGACCGGGCCCTGGGTGTCCGCGGAGGCTGCCGGCGTGCTCATCAGCACCGCCCAGCGCCGGTTCGGCACAGCCGCAGCCCTGCGCCGCCCGCACCTCGCGCGCGAGTTCAGTAGCTGGGGGTTCACCGACGCCCGCGGCGTCTACTCAGCGGACACGCGTTTTTTCCGCCACGCCGTGCAGACGGCGCAGGCCACCGCGCGCATCGACGGCTGGCACCTGGTAAGCACACCGCCCTGCAGCTGTGGGTGGGCCGGCGCTGGACTGCCGTGGCGGCGGGGACATCGGCGCGCGCCCTCATGCTCGGCTATCAATCCGGAGAAGCCGGGACCATGGTGCAACTGGATGTCGCCGGCGTCCAGGACGCCGCCTCCGTCATGGCGGCGTGGGCAGGCCTCGGCCCGGCCTGGTCCATCGCCGGCACGGCCGCCGGTATCGGGCGCTCGCTGTTCGAACAGCGCATCCTCGATCCCGCGACTGAACCGCCGGACGAGGCGGACGCCGGGCTGCGCCGGATGTGGCGCGAGCCCTGGTTCGTCTGGGTGGCCACGATCGGACGGAACGGCTTCCGCCGCGGTTTCGTCAATGCAGGAGCCGCCGGGCACTACTTGTTTGGAACCAGCCCCGACGGCAGGGTCCAACTGGCAGCCCAGTCGTCCTCAATCGTCTGGCACACCCTGCGCGACGCCGTCGAGGACGTGCGGTACCAGGAAGGTACGCCCTGATGGATTCCCGCTACCTGGACGCCGATCACTCCAGGACAACCGGCCCCCGCACATTGAGCGATTGAAAACCGGGGGCAACGACGCAGGCTGGACGGGGCTACTGCGGGGAGCACGTAAAATGGTGGGGTGCTGATCCTCTCCATCGATACCTCCGCCATCGCCAGCGCGGCCTTGCTGACCGGAGAAGGGGAGACGCTTCAGGCCTTCGCCACCGAAGACACCAGGACCCACGCCGAGGTGCTGGCACCGGGCATCCACGGGCTCCTCTGCGCAGCCGGCGTATCCGGTGCGGAGCTGGACGCCCTGGTGGTCGGGGTCGGGCCCGGGCCGTTCACCGGGTTGCGCTCCGGCATTGCGACCGCACGCGCGCTGGCCTTCGCCTGGAACAAGCCGCTGCACGGCGTGATGAGCCTGGACGCCATTGCCGTCGACGCAGCCCTGGACGCCTGGCGGCTGGGCATCGACGAGTTCATCGTCGCCACCGACGCCCGCCGCAAAGAGGTCTACTGGGCCCGCTACTACAGCACCGGGGGAACCCACCAGCTGATCGACGGACCGCATGTATCCGCGCCCGCCGATGTGCCCGAGCTGCCGGCCTACGGGCGTGGGGCCGGCCTCTACCCGGAGCAGCTGAAGGCCGTCCCCGACTTCAGCGGCACCCAGCCCACCGCTGAAGCGCTCGGCCGCACCGCCGTCGTTAGTCTGGTCCGCGGCCTGCCGCTGCTGGAGACCACTCCGCTGTACCTGCGCGAATCCGATGCGAAGGTTCCCGGTCCGCGGAAGCGGGCGCTGTGAACGACACCGGACTGCCCGCCGGCCGCATCCGGCCGATGACGGCCGCCGACGTGGCGGTGGTGGAGGAACTGGAGCGGCAGCTGTTCCCGCTGGACGCCTGGCCGCTGCAGATGTTCGAGGACGAACTCGCGCAGCCGGAAACCCGCAGCTACTACGTCGCAGTGGATGCACTGGACCGCGTCATCGCCTACGCCGGGCTGATGTGCATCGAGCCGATCGCCGACGTGCAGACCATCGCCGTGGTGCCCGAGCGCGAGGGCCAGGGCATCGGCACACAGCTGCTGACCCTGCTGATCGAGGAAGCGGCGCGGCGGAACGCCAGGGACGTGCTGCTGGAAGTCCGTGCCGACAACCCGCGTGCGCAGCGGCTCTACCGCTGGTTCGGCTTCGAGCAGATCCATATACGCCCGCGCTACTACCGGGACGGCGTGGATGCGCTGATCATGCGGCTGGAGCTGGACCGCTGGAACGGGGTGCCCGGCTCCTCGGGGACCACACCCACGCTGCAGACCGAGCCGACTGCACACACCGAAGAACCGGAGGATGTCCGATGAACCGCAGCGAGCCGCTGGTGCTCGGGATCGAGTCCTCCTGCGATGAGACCGGCGTCGGGATTGTCCGAGGGGACACGCTGCTGACCAACACGGTGTCCTCCTCGATGGAGGAGCACGTGCGCTTCGGCGGCGTGATCCCCGAGATCGCTTCGCGCGCACACCTGGATGCCTTCGTGCCGACCCTGCAGCAGGCACTGGACCAGGCCGGTGTGACGCTTGACGAGGTCGACGCGCTCGCCGTCACGTCCGGACCGGGCCTGGCCGGGGCGCTGATGGTCGGGGTCTGCGCGGCCAAGGCACTCGCGGTGGCGACGGGCAAGCCGCTCTACGCGATCAACCACCTTGTGGCCCATGTCGGCGTGGGGCTGCTGGACGGCGGAGCACTGCCGGAAAACCTCGGCGCGCTGCTGGTCTCGGGCGGCCACACCGAGATCCTGCGCGTGAAATCCATTACCGACGACGTCGAACTGCTTGGCTCCACCATCGATGACGCCGCCGGCGAGGCCTACGACAAGGTGGCCCGGATCCTCGGCCTGGGCTATCCCGGCGGGCCCGCGATCGACAAGCTGGCGCGCGAAGGCAACCCCAAGGCGATCCGCTTCCCGCGCGGGCTCAGCCAGCCCAAGTACATGGGCACGGCCGAGGCCCCCGGTCCGCACCGCTACGACTGGTCCTTCTCCGGGCTCAAGACCGCGGTGGCGCGCGCGGTCGAGCAGTTCGAGGCCGCCGGCCAGGACGTCCCCGTGGCGGACATCGCCGCGTCCTTCCAGGAGGCCGTGGTGGACGTCATCACCGCCAAAGCCATGCTCGCCTGTACGGAAAACGGCATTACCAACCTGCTCCTGGGCGGGGGAGTGGCCGCAAATTCCCGGCTGCGCGCGCTGACCGAGGAACGCTGCGCGGCCCACGGCATCTCCTTGCGCGTGCCGCCGATTTCGCTGTGCACGGACAACGGGGCCATGGTCGCGGCGCTGGCTTCGCAGATTGTCATGGCCGGCGGCGAGCCGTCCGGGATCGGGTTCGCTCCGGACTCGTCGATGCCGGTCACCAGCATCCACCTCTGAGCGGAAACAGCCGGCGCCACATTCACCGCACCGGCGTTCACGGCACAAGCCTGCTGCCCTGTTTTCTGCACGCGACGCCGCGCCGCCAGCCGGAAGCGGTGCTCAATGTGGCGCGGGGTGAATGCTGCTACGCTCCGCAGCATGAACTTCCTGCGCCGTAGACCGGACCTGGTGCTGCTGCTGCCGGCCTGCTCCTGCTCATCGCCGGAGCTGCCATTCACCAATCCGCGCCGGCGCACGATTTCGGCCTCATAGCCAACGCCCCGTTCAGCATCCTCGATCTGCTCTCCGCGCAGCAGAAAACCGGGCTGGCCCTGTCCGGCGCCGGCGTACTGTCCCTCGCAGCGGCCGCCGGAACAGCGCTCGGCCTCCGCCTGGGCCGGCAGCAGGCCCGCTATCCTTCGCGCATCTGCCGGACCACGTCGAGCACTACGGCACGCAGATCGCCGTCGTTCTCCGCGGCCACCCGCCGCTGGCGCTGGTAGCCGGCCCCGCGCTCGATGATCTTCTCCACGTCCGCCAGCTCATTGCTGCAGCCGAGCTTCCTGGCCACCGGCTCCAGCCGGTTCAGCACGTCGTCGCGCAGGTGGTCGGTGACCAGCTTCTCCCGTCCGGCGCCGTCCAGGATGATGATGGCGTCCAGGCCGTACCGGGCGGCGCGCCACTTGTTTTCCTGCACGTGCCACGGCGGCATGGTGGGAATGGCCCACCCGTTGTCCAGCACGGTGGAGAACTCGTCCACCAGGCACTGCGTCAGCGCGGCGATGGCCCCGACATCCTGCAGCGAGGACATGCCGTCGCAGATGCGCATCTCGATGGTCCCGAGGAGCGGCACCGGCCGGACGTCCCAGCGGATCTCGCTGAGCGTGTCAATCACCCCGGTGGTGAACATGTCCTGCACGTAGTCTTCGTAGTTGGCCCAGGCCGGGAACTGGAACGGCAGCCCGGCGGTGGGCAGCTGCTGGAACATCAGCGCCCGCTGCGAGGCGTAGCCGGTGTCCTCTCCGCCCCAGTACGGCGAGGACGCGGACAGCGCCTGGAAGTGCGGGAAGTAGTTGACCAGCCCGTCCAGCACCGGCAGCGCTTTGTCCCGATGGTCCAGACCAACGTGCACATGGACGCCGTAGATCACCATCTGCTGGCCCCACCACTGCGTCCGGTCGATCAGCTTGGCGTAGCGTTCCTTGTCCGTGACCGGCTGGGACCGCGGCGCCGCAAACGGGTGGCTGCCGGCGCAGAACAGCTCGATCCCCTTTGGGTCCGTCACGGAGCGCACCGAGCGCATGCCGTCGGCCAGCTCGTGCTTGGCCTGCTCCACCGAGGTGCAGATCCCGGTGACCAGCTCCACCGTGTTGAGCAGCAGCTCCTGCTTCACGTGCGGATGCTCGTCGTCGTCTTTCAGGTCCGGGTGGTTCCGGGAGAGTTCGGCAAGGACCTCCTTGGCCGCGGACACGAGTTCGCCGCTCTTGGCATCCACCAGCGCCAGCTCCCATTCGACGCCGAGGGTGGACTGCGCCGAATGCGCGAAATCGATGTTCAAACGGGCTCCTGATCTGCTGCGTTGTCGACCGGCACGTCCCGCCGGCGCTGTGTTTCCGGCACGCAGCGCTGCGGCGGAGAACCTATCTCGATTCTACGCAGTGGTACGGTCAAGTACGTGAAAAAGCTCGGTTCCCGCGGCCTGGCGCTTGCCGGGCTGGCGGCCACCTCCCTGGTCCTCTCCGCCTGTACCACCGCCCCGCCGGAACCCGGGACCGGGAGCGGCGCCCCGCCGTCGTCGTCTGCCGCCCCCACTGAGGAGGCGCGGCTGTCCTGGGGACCCAGCCAGCAGAATTACGACGACGCCGCTGCCGCCGTCTCCGCGATGAGCGTCGCCGAAAAGGCGGGGCAGGTGATCGTCGCGTTCTATTCCGGGACCGACCCGGCTCCGCAGGTGGCCGCGATCGAGCAGCTGCATCTGGGTGGCAGCATCATTATGGGCGACAACGTCCCGCTGGCGGCGGACGGCACGGTGGACGTGGCCGCGATGGCCGAGGTCAACAAGACGCTGCAGGATGCCATGTTCGACGGCCGCGACTGGCCGGGCATCATCTCCGTGGACCAGGAAGGCGGCATCGTCTCCCGGCTGCGGGCGCCGCTGACCGAGTGGCCGGCCCCCATGACCTACGGGGCGGCGGCGGACGAGGAGGTGTCGCGGGACTCCATGGCGGCGATGGCCACCGAACTGGCCGCCCTCGGGTTCACCATGGACCACGCGCCCAGCGTCGACCTGACCATCGGGCCGCAGGATCCCACGATCGGCGCGCGCTCCCTGGGCAGCGATCCGGCCCTCGCCTCGGCGCAGGCTCCGGCGCTGCTGGAAGGGTTCGAGAGCGCAGGCATCATGCCCAGCATCAAGCACTTCCCGGGGCACGGCTCGGTCACCACGGATTCGCACCTGGACCTGCCCGTCCAGGACGCCTCAGTGGCCGAGCTGAAGGCCCGCGACTGGGCGCCGTTCCAGGCCGCTGCGGAGGCCGGGGCGCCGGTCATGATGATGGGCCACATCGCCGTGAACGCCCTCGAACCGGGAGTGCCGTCGTCGCTGTCGGCGGCCAGCTACCAGGCTCTGCGCGACCTTGGCTTCGAGGGCGTGATCGTGACGGACGCGCTCAATATGGGCGCGGTGGAGAACGCGTACCCGGGCGGCCAGGCGGCTCCGATGGCGCTCGCAGCCGGGGCCGATCTGCTGCTGATGCCCACCGACGTGCACGCCGCCCATGCCGCCATCCTCGCCGCGCTGGAGGACGGCACTCTGGCGGAAGAGCGGCTGGATGAGGCCGCCACGCGCGTGGTCACCATGCAGCTGTGGCAGAAGTCGATCGCCCAGACGCCCTCGCTGGAGGAGATCGGTACCCACGATGACGATGCAAAGGCCGCCTCCGCTGCCGCCTTGACCGTCCTGACCGGCCAGTGCCGCGGCGGGCAGGTCGACGGCGCCCTGACGGTCCAGGGCTCGGACCCGGTGGCGAACGCGCGGCTGGCGGAAGCGGCGCGCGCCCGCGGACTGCAAGTCGGCTCGGGGCCGGTGGTCACCCTGCTGGCCGGACGGGAATCCGGCTCCGGTGACGTGGTGGTCTCGCTGGCCGAGCCGTGGGGGCTGGAGCTGTCGCAGGCCGAGACCAAGGCCGCGCTCTACGGCGACACACCGGCCGCCTTCGACGCCCTGCTGGACTACCTGACCGGCGAAGCCGGCGCACCGGGCAAGCTGCCCGCCGACGTCGGCGGATTCGAGGCCGGCACCGGCTGCAGCTGACCCGGGCGGGCTCTGGCTCGCGCCGTTCGTTCCGGACAGAAGCTGCGGCTTACTTCGGGCCGGGTTAACCGGCTACGGCCGCACATCCCGGCTGCGGCTGCGCCCGCCCGGACCCGGCACCGGCTCGACCACGATCGCCACCCGTTCCTCACCGATCCGGGTCAGCACCAGCGTCGCCTTGTTCGGCCCCTTGCCCGAGCCGGTCAGCAGCGTCTTGCGCAGCTCTTCCGGCGTGACCGAGGTGCCGCGCTTTTTGATCTCCAGCGTGCCGATCCGATTCGCCTTCACCCACGCCTTGAGCTTCTTGACGTTGTAGTGGCGCACCTCGAGCACCTTGTACGCACGGGCAAACGGCGTCTCGACCAGCTCCGGCGCGCAGAAATACGCGATGTGCTCATCCAGCAGATGCCCATCGAGCTGCTTGGCCACATCTGCCACCAGCCCGGCCCGGATCACGGCGCCGTCCGGCTCGTACAGGTAGCCTTCGGCCGGCCCGAGTTCCACGTCCTGGCCGGCCGGATCGAAGTCCGTCCCGCTGGTGACCTCCGCCGAGCCGCCGTGCCCGATCACCAGCGCCGCCCGCCGGACCCCAGGCCGGGCCAGCACGTTGAACCACAGCGCGGCCTCGGCCACCTCGCCGTCCACCGACACCCACTGCGCCTCGCAGCCGGCCGGCAGCGCCTCGTGCGGGATGCCCGGGCCCAGCTTCACACCGACCGGCAGGCCACGGTCCGCCAGCTGTTCCACGAAGGACAGCGGCGGCGAAAACGCCTCCGGATCGAACAGGCGTGTGGTGCCCGACGTCGTCGTTGTCCGCCTGGCCGGATCCAGCCATACGCCGTCGACGCCGGCCAGGTCCACGTCCTGCGCTTCGGCGTTGACCACCGTCGCATTGGGCCAGGGCATGAGGTTGATCGTCGCCGCCGCGGCGGTAGTTTCATCGCGTTCGACGGCGGTGACCTTGCGTTCCAGCGTGGCCATCGCCAGCGCGTCCGCGCCGATCCCGCAGCCCAGGTCCGCGACGTGTTCGACGCCGGCAGCCACGAAGCGCTGTGCATGCAGTGCCGCAATGTTCAGCCGGGTGGCCTGTTCCAGCCCCGCCTGGGTGAAGAGCATGTTGGCCGCGAACGGACCGAACTTGGCCTCGGCCTTGCCGCGCAGCTTCGACTGGGTCAGCGCCGCCGAGATCAGCTCGGGGGAGTGGCCTGCCTTGCGCAGCTCGGTGCTGGTCTTCAGGCTGTTGGCCTCCGAGTAGGGGCCCAAAGAGTTCAGCAGCTCCCATCCTTCGGGCGTGAGAAGGGGCGCAATGTTCTCCGAAGCCATGGATTCAAGCCTAGTCCAGCCTCGACGGCCGGGCTGACACAGGAGGAACAGCAGTGATGGGCGCCCGATAGCATGGGCGCATGATTCTTGGTGGAACGACATACCTGGCGGCCGGCCGGCACTTCCGCGGAGTGCTGTCCCGGATTCCTGAGGAGGCCTGGGGCAAGCCCGGGCTGGGGGAGTGGGACGTGCGCACGCTGGCCGGCCATACCAGCCGGGCGCTGGTGACCGTGCTGACCTACCTGGAGCGGCCCGCCGAGCAGGTCACGGTGGCGTCGGCCGCGGCGTACTTCTCCGGCCAGGACTTCACGTCGTCGCCCGATATCACTGCCCGGGCTGTGAGGGCAGCGCAGGAGCTCGGGCCCAAGCCGGTGGAGACGGTGGACCGGATGCTGGTCCGGCTGAACGAGGTGGTCCCGTTGGTCGAAGACCGCGTGATCGAGACCATCGCCGGTGGGATGCGGCTGAGCGACTACCTGCCGACCAGGATCTTCGAGCTCGCCGTGCACAGCCTGGACCTGGCCGCGGCCTGCGGCATCCGGACGTCGCTGCCGGCCGACGTCGAACTGGCAGCCAACAAGCTCGCCATCGAGATCGCGGCGGCCCGCGGCGAGGGCAGCAAGCTGCTGTTCGCGCTCACCGGGCGGGCGTCCCTGCCGGCCGGCTACTCGGTGGTCTAAGGGAAGGCCGTCCCGTCGTCCAGGCTGGGCCGGACCGTGACGTCGATTCGCTGCACGGCATTGTTGCCCATGCCCTGGTAGTTCCACTCCGGCGCCAGCGGCTGGGTGTTGCCTTGGGCGTCCTCGGCCCGGCAGATCAGTTCGTGCGTTCCCTCGGAAGCAACCCAAGGGAAGGTCCAGCGCTGCCAGGCGTACTTGTCCACGGCTGGCTCGAGATGCGCCTCGGACCAGACGCCGTCGATCCCGATTTCGACAGCCTTGATCTTGCCCTGCCCCGACCAGGCTCGTCCTTCCAGCAGAGTCGGGCCCGCCGCCAGTACGCGGCGCCGCGACGCGAAGTCCGGCTCTCCGGGTGGAACCATGAGCGCCCGGACGCGAATCCGCGACACCGGCTGCCGGGATCGTCCGCATCCTGCTGGAAGCGGTAGGCGACCGCCTGCTGGAAGCCCTCGAACGGCGTCGTCACCGCTTCGATGCTGCGCAGCCACTTGACGCTGGTCATGCCGTACCAGCCCGGCACCAGCAGCCGGAGCGGGAAACCATGCTGCGGCATGAGCGGCTGGCCATTCATTTCGTAGGCGAGCAGGATATCCTCGCCTGCCGCAATGTCCACCGGCAGGCTCCGGGCATAGGCCTGCTCGACTCCGCCCTGGAAGCCCCGGTCCGCCCCCGTGAAGACGACTTCCACGGCCCCCGGTTCCAGCCCCGCTTCGGCCAGGACTCCGGACAGCGGCGTCCCGGTCCACACGGCAGTGCCGACCGCTCCGAGGATCCACGGCTGGCTGACCGGGCGAGGCTCCATCAGCGAGCGGCCGTTCCCGGCGCACTCCATCGTCACCGCGAGCGTCCGTTGTTCCCGTGCGCGAAGGTCATCCAGCCGGAGATCCAGCGGCCGCTGCACTGCGCCATGGACCCGCAGCGACCACGTCTCCGGATCGATCGCGGGTACGTCGAAGTGGATCAGCAGGTAATGCATTCCAACCGGAGTCGCCGTCCAGTGCAGCAGCTCCAGCGGCATCGCGTGGTTCCGCGAGGAAAGATGGAGTTCCTCGCGGGTGATGTTTCCCCAAGTTGGCTCCGCGGCATGCGGTGACGGCGCCTTCGCGGCCGCCGAGCGCCGCGGGCGCAGCGCTGTTTTTTTCATGGCACCAGTTTGGGCCGCGGGTGGACGGACTGTCCATGGTCTGGCATGGTCCGGGCGCACATGCCAAGGTGGAACCTGACAACGAATCCGGAAGGGGAAACCCATGCTTGCTTCAGCGCGTGCCATCAGCAGCTTCAGCGTCAACGACATCGCGGCAGCCAAGGAGTTCTACGGCAAGGTCCTGGGACTGGGGGTGAACGACGGCGGCATGGGCACCTTGAGCCTGGCGCTTCCCGGAGGGGCGGAGGTCATGGTGTACCCCAAGGACAACCACGAGCCGGCCAGCTTCACGATCCTGAACTTCATTGTCGACGACGTGGATGCGGCCGTTGAGCAGCTGAACGGCAAGGGCATCCAGACGAAGATCTACGACGACCCCAATCTGCCCACGGACGAGAAGGGCATCATGCGCGGGAACGGCCCGGACATCGCCTGGTTCCGGGACCCGGCCGGGAACGTGCTCTCGGTCCTGAAGGCCTGACCCGGGCGAGGTCCGGACGGAAGGCGGCGCACCGCCGTCGTACTTGGCTGCACTCAGGTGAGGCGGGCGGGACCGCGCTCAGGCGAAGTAGACGCCGATCCGGTTGCCGTCGATCTCCTCGATCCGGATGTCGATCTCGTAGACATCGCGCAGCACGTCCGGCTGCATGATCTGCGCCGGCGGGCCCTGATGCACCAGCCGGCCCTGCCGCATGGCGACGATGCTGTCCGAGTAGCAGGAGGCGAAGTTGATATCGTGGATGACCAGGACCACGGTCTTGCCCAGCTCGTCGGTCAGGCGGCGCAGCAGCCGCATCATCTCGACCGAATGCTTCATGTCCAGGTTGTTCAGCGGCTCGTCCAGCAGCAGGTAGTCCGTGTCCTGTGCCAGCACCATGGCGATGAAGGCGCGCTGGCGCTGCCCGCCGGAGAGCTCGTCCACGAACTTGTCGGCGAGGGCGGTGAGGTCGAGGTACTCCAGCGCCTGGTCGATGTGCACCTCGTCGGCGGCGGTCGGGCGCCCGTTGTTGTGGGGGAAGCGGCCGAAGCCGACCAGGTCGCGGACGGTCAGGCGCACGCTGAGCTGGTTCTCCTGGCGCAGGATGGCCATCTTGCGGGCGAGCTCGCGGCTGTCGGTCTCCGTGACATCCAGCCCGTCGATGCTGACGCGGCCGGCGTCCATGGGCAGCAGCCGGCTCATCATGGACAGCAGCGTGGATTTGCCCGCGCCGTTCGGCCCGATGATGGAGGTGATGCCGCCCTCCTTGATGTAGCAGCTGACGCCGTCCACCACGGTCTGGCCGTCGTAGCGCTTGGATACGTCGGAGACGTGGATCATTTGACCGAGCCTTTCAGCAGCAGGGCGATGAAGACGATGCCGCCCACGAATTCAATGACGATGCTCAGCGCGGTGTCGAAGGCGAAGACCTGCTCCAGCACCAGCTGGCCGCCGACCAGCGCGATGACGCCGAGCAGCACGGCGATCGGCAGCACGTAGGCGTGGCGGAAGTGGCTGCAGAGCTGGTAGGCCAGGCTGGCCACAAGCAGGCCGAAGAAAGTGATCGGACCGACCAGCGCGGTCGAGACGGCCACCAGCACGGCGCAGATGACCAGCACCGTGGTGACCGAGCGCTTGTGGTCCACGCCGAGGTTGACCGCCATGTCGCGGCCGAGGGACAGGACGTCCAGCTGCTGCCGCATCCGCCAGGCCAGCGTGCTGACCGCAACCACGGCCACCGCGGACACCAGCAGGAGGAGGCCGTCCACGTTGTTGAAGCTGGCGAAGAACAGGTCCTGCAGGATGATGAATTCGCTCGGGTCGATCAGGCGCTGCAGCAGCGAGGAGATCCCGCGGAACATCACGCCGAACACAATCCCGACCAGCAGCATCAGGTGCAGGCTCTTGCCGCCACCGGTGAAGAGCCAGCGGTAGAGCAGGAAGGAGAAGCCGACCATCAGCCCGACCTCGATCACGAACCGGGCCGGGGCGCCCAAGGCCAGCAGGGCCTGCCCGCCGATCGCGAAGGTCAGCGCCGTCTGGATCAGCATGTAGAGCGCGTCGAAGCCCATGATGGACGGGGTCAGGATCCGGTTGGACGTGACCGTCTGGAAGAGCACGGTGGAAACCCCGACGGCGTACGCCACCAGCAGCATCGAGCCCACCTTGATGGCTCGGCGGGGGAGGATGTAGCCGAGGTTGCCGCGCAGGTCGATCAGCATGAACGTGGCGACCAGGGCGGCGGCGAGCACGGCCAGCAGGATGATCCAGGTCCGCGGCGCCAGCGACTTCAGCGGCCGCCGGGTGCGCTGGGTGAGGGCGGCGGGAAGCTGCGTGCTAGCTGTATTACCCACGGCGTTCACGCTTGCGCAGCAGGAGATAGAGGAACAGCACGCTGCCGACCGCGGACACCACCACGCCGACCGGGATCTCGTACGGGAAGCGGATGGCCCGGCCGATGATGTCGCACGCCAGCACGAAGCCGGCGCCGAAGACCGCGACCCACGGGACCGAGCGGCGCACGTTGTCGCCGAAGGCCAGCGAGACCAGGTTCGGGACAATCAGGCCAAGGAAAGGGATGCTGCCAATGGAAACAACGACGACGGCGCTAATCAGGGAGACGATCACCAGTCCCGTCATCATCACCCTGTTGTAGTTCAGGCCCAGGTTCGTGGAAAACTCCTGGCCCATGCCGGCCATCGTGAAGCGGTCCGCGCAGAGGTAGCCAACCAGCGTCAGCGCGGCCACGATCCAGAGCAGCTCGTACCGGCCGCGCAGCACGCCGGAGAAGTCGCCGATCATCCAGCTGTTGAGTGTCTGCAGCAGGTCGAAGCGGTAGGCGAAGAAGGTGGTGACGGCGGCGATGACGCCGCCGAGCATGATGCCCACGAGGGGCACCAGCAGGGTGTTGCGCAGCGGGATCCGGCGCAGCACGAGGAGGAACAGTCCGGTGCCCAGCGCGGCGAACACGGCTGCTACGGACATCTTGGCCAGCAGCGCCGCGCCCGGGACGGCGACGGTCACGACCAGGATGCCCAGCGATGCGGACTCCACGGTTCCCACGGTGGACGGTTCCACGAACTTGTTCCGGGCCATCAGCTGCATGATCAGGCCGGCCACGCTGAGGGCCATCCCGGCCAGGATGACGGAGCTGGTGCGCGGAACGCGGCTGATCCAGAAGATGTCCCACGCCGTCGGATCGCCGGCCAGCAGGGCAGGCAGCGAAACGTCGGAGACACCGACGAACATGCTGGCAATCGCCAGCGCGGCGACGGCGGCCCCGGCGCCGATGAGCTGGCTGCCGGATCCGC
>NZ_ANPE02000192.1 GCF_000328305.2 Arthrobacter crystallopoietes BAB-32
AGGGCCTGAAGGTGCTGGAGGTGAACCGACCCAACCGGCAGATTCGCCGCTTGAAGGGCAAATCCGATCCCTTGGATGCCTATCAGGCCGCCGAGGCGGTCATCGCCGAACGCGGGATCTCCACGCCCAAGGCCCGCGACGGCGCCGTGGAAAACACGCTCAAATCAGCCGCATAAGCACTCTTGACAACCATAGGAGCATCCAATCGATTTTGGGGTTGACGCGCGTCGTCCCGGTCAGGCTTCGGCCAGCCGGGTGGGCTCCGGCCGGGTCAGGCTTCGACCGGCGTGGGCTCCTCGCCGAGGAGTGCGCGGCGCAGCGTGTCGAGGCCGACGGAGCCGATGTTCAGGGCCTGGCTGTGGAAGGCCTTGACGTCGAAGGATGCGCCGTCGCGGCGGCGGCGTTCGTCCCGGATCTCCTCCCAGAGGCGCTGCCCCAGCTTGTACGACGGTGCCTGTCCGGGCCAGCCGAGGTAGCGGGTGAACTCGAAGTTGAGCTGGCCTTCGCTGATGGCGATGTTCTGCTTGAGGAACTCGTAGCCCTTGTCGGGAGTCCAGGTGCCGGAGCCCCAGCGGGCCGGGACCTCCAGTTCCAGGTGCACGCCGATATCGAAGACCACGCGTGCGGCGCGCATCCGCTGGCCGTCCAGCATGCCCATCCGGTCTCCCGGATCAGCCAGGTAGCCCAGCTCATCCATCAGCCGCTCGGCGTAGAGGGCCCACCCTTCGCCGTGGCCGGAAACCCAGCAGATGTTGCGGCGCCAGTTGTTCAGCAGCTCCCGGCGGTAGGTCGCCGTGGCAATCTGGAGGTGGTGGCCGGGAACCCCCTCGTGGTAGACGGTGGTGGTTTCCTTCCACGTGCTGAAACGGTCTTCGCCTTCCGGAACCGACCACCACATCCGGCCGGGCCGGGAGAAGTCGTCCGACGGACCGGTGTAGTAGATGCCGCCTTCATGGGTAGGGGCGATCAGGCATTCCAGCCGGCGCATCGGCTCGGGGATCTCGAAGTGCGTGCCGGCCAGATCCGCCACGGCCTTGTCGGAGAGCTGCTGCATCCACTCCTGGAGTGCGGCCGTGCCGTGCAGCTGGCGGGATTCGTCCGCCTCCAGCAGCGCCATGGCCTCTTCGATGGAGGCGCCAGGCTTGATCTGTTCGGCCACCGCTTCCTGCTCGGCGATGATCCGGTCCAGCTCCTCGACGCCCCAGTGGTAGGTCTCTTCCAGGTCGATGGTGGAACCGAGGAACCGGCGGGACATGAGCGCATAATGTTCGCGGCCGACGGCGTCCTTGTCCGGCGCGTCGGCCAGCAGCTCG
Source organism: Arthrobacter crystallopoietes BAB-32 (assembly GCF_000328305.2). Classification (GTDB taxonomy): domain Bacteria; phylum Actinomycetota; class Actinomycetes; order Actinomycetales; family Micrococcaceae; genus Crystallibacter; species Crystallibacter crystallopoietes_A. Next base: position 1,314 of record NZ_ANPE02000192.1, read on the forward strand.
TTCTCGAGGAAGGCGGCGAGCTGGCGGTAGGCGCCGGCGGCCGCCTCGGCACCCTCGGTGAGGCGCTGGCGCAGGTCCTGCGGCAGATCGCCGTCGTCAATGGCGGCCGAAGCCGCGGTGGCGCGGAAGAAACCGTCCTCTGCCGCGTAGGCGTTGCTCTGTTCGATCACGGCCTTGATCTGCCGGCGGGCGGCAATGCGGCCCTGGCTCTTGGCTTCGCGCAGTGAGGTTGCATAGCCGGCAATGGCGTCCGGCACATTGGCCATGCGGCCGGCGATGTTGCTCCAGTCCTCCACGGTGGCCGTCGGCATCAGGTCGAAAATCGCCCGGATGTCCTGGGCGGGGGAGGCGATGTTGTTCAGCTCGGCCAGGTCCAGTCCGGCCTCGTGGATCTCCAGTTCCAGGCCCAGGCGCTCGCGCATGGCGTCGAGGGTGACGCGGTCGACGTCGTCCGTCGGTGCCAGATCTTCCAGCCGGCCCAGCGTTTCGCGGGTGCATTCGGCCAGGGCTTCGGCGCCCGCGGGGGAGTAGTCGGGATATTCCGTCTCACGGCCCGGGATACCCAGCGACGTTGCCAGTGAGGGGTTCAGCTCCAGCAAGGTCTCCGTATAGGAGTCGGCCACAGCATCGATGGCTGACGGGGTGCGGTTCGGGACTTCCGTGGTGGCTTCTGTTGTCTGGTTAGTCACAGGCCGAGCCTACCGGCTATCAGCTTCAGCTGCCGGGACGTGCGACGGCGGCGGGCTTGCCCGAATCGATGGCGCCGGTCCAGTCTTCGCCGATGAGGCTGGCTCCGATCGCCGCGAGCTGGTCGACTTGCGCCGGCGTCAGGCGGTCGAATACCGCAGCCCGCACGGCTTGGACGTGGCTTGGCGAGGCGGCCTTGACCTTGTCCAGCCCGGCGTCCGTGAGCCGGGCCAGCACGGCCCGCCTGTCCTGCGGGTCCATGCTGCGGGTGAGGTAGCCGGCTTTTTCGAGTCCGCCGGCTACGCGCGACATTCGCGACTGCGTGGTGCTGGTGGCCGCAGCCAGCTCGCTCATGCGCATCGCGCGGTCCGGAACTTCGCTCAGCATGGCGAGCACCATGTAGCCGGCAAAGGTGAGGTCTTCTTCCCGCTGGAGCTGGGAATCAAGCGCGGCGGGGAGCCTGAAGAGCAGCGCTGCCAAGGGGACCCAGGCGCGCTGTTCACCGCTGCTCAGCCATGGTCCCTCGGACATGGCGCTACTCTAATCCGATTCGCTTGACCCGGGAAATCCCTTGCGCTTAACTTATTTGCAGCTGCAAATAAATCCTCCTGCCGGGGGCGGACTGTCCCAGGGGGCGGCGGGAGGAGCGGGGCAGCATCGGATCCTCAGTTCCGCAGGCTTTGGGGAAAGCCAGCGTCGAGCGTCAGGAAGGATCCGCCGGGGAGGCCGGCAGCACGTTGGGGGCTGCCGGCCTTTTCCATGCGGCGGCTGCTACCGGAAGGGGTGGCGGCTGCTACCGGAAGGTGTGCCGCCAGGCTCCCGGGCCGTGGGCGACGACGGGTCGCAGCAGTTCGCGCCGGCGCGGATTCCGGGGACGCGTGCGGCGTTCCGTTGTTTCAGCCGGTTCCGCGGCAGGCTGCAGAGCCAGGACGACGGCGGTCACCGCCGCGAGCTCTTCGGGTGTCGGATCGCCTTTGGCAATAGTGAAAAGCGGGGCAGCCGCGGCCGCGGGCAGGTGCTGGGTCTCGGTCATAGCGGGATGTTTCCGTGCTTCTTGTGCGGCATGGTGGCCCGTTTGTCGCGCAGGGCGCGCAGGCCTCGGATGATCTGGACCCGCGTGTCGGCGGGTGCGATGACGGCGTCCAGGTAGCCCAGTTCGGCGGCCTGGTACGGGTTGAGCAGCTCTTCCTCGTACTGCGTGATGATCTCCTGCCGGCGGGCTTCCACGTCACCGCCCTCGGCTTCCACCGCGGCCAGGTCGCGACGGTACAGGATGTTCACGGCGCCCTGGGCTCCCATGACGCCGATCTGCGCGGTGGGCCAGGCGAAGTTCAGGTCCGCGCCGAGCTTCTTGGAGCCCATCACGATGTACGCGCCGCCGTAGGCCTTGCGGGTGATCACGGTCAGTTTCGGGACCGTGGCTTCGGCGTAGGCGTAGAGCAGCTTGGCACCGCGGCGGATGATGCCGTTGAACTCCTGGTCCTTGCCGGGCAGGAAGCCAGGCACGTCCACCAGCGTCAGGATCGGGATGTTGAACGCGTCGCAGTGCCGGACGAAGCGGGCGGCCTTCTCGGACGCGGCGATGTCCAGGGTGCCGGCGAACTGCATGGGCTGGTTGGCGACGATGCCGACGGTGTGCCCCTCCACGCGGCCATAACCGATGATCACGTTCGGTGCGTAGAGGGCCTGGAGTTCCAGGAAGTGCCCGTCGTCGACGATATGCTCGATGGCCGTGCGCATGTCGTAGGGCTGGTTGGCCGAATCCGGAATGAGGGTATCCAGCTCCAGGTCCGCCTCGCTGAGTTCGAGCTCCTCGTCGAATCCGGCCGGCGGGGCTTCCGCGAGGTTGTTCGAGGGCAGGAAGTCGAGCAGTTCGCGGACGAACTCGATGGCGTCGGTTTCGTCGGTGCCGAGGTAGGTGGCCGTGCCCGTGGTGGCGTTGTGCTGCCGCGCTCCGCCGAGGGTCTCCATGTCCACTTCCTCGCCGGTCACGGTCTTGATGACGTCCGGGCCGGTGATGAACATGTGCGAGGTCTTATCCACCATGACGACGAAGTCCGTCAGGGCGGGGGAGTAGGCGGCGCCGCCGGCACAGGGGCCCATGATGAGCGAAATCTGCGGGACCACGCCGGAAGCAGCCACGTTGTTGCGGAAGATGTCCGCGAACATCGCCAGCGAGGCGACGCCTTCCTGGATCCGCGCGCCTCCGCCGTCGTTGATGCCGATGACGGGGCAGCCGTTGCGCAGCGCGAATTCCTGGACCTTGACGATCTTTTCGCCGTTGACCTGGCTGAGCGATCCGCCGTAGACCGAGAAGTCCTGGCTGTACAGGGCGACTAGACGGCCGTCGATCGTGCCGTAGCCGGACACCACGCCGTCGCCGAGAGGCTTCTTCTTCTCCATCCCGAAGGCGGTGGACCGGTGGGTCGCCAGGGCGTCGAACTCGACGAAGGAGCCCTCGTCGACCAGCAGCTCGATGCGCTCGCGTGCGGTGTTCTTGCCCCGGGCGTGCTGCTTCTCCACGGCTTCCGGTCCGGACGGCAGCATCGCTTCCGCCTGGCGGCGGCGGAAATCCGCAATCTTGCCGGCGGTAGTCGAGCGGTCCAGATCGGTATCGAGGCTCATGGGATCTCCGGATTCTGCGAGCGGGTTCGGTAGCTGTTGCCGGCGCCGTTCACTGGAGGACCTGCCGTTAAGTAGGTTTCTTACAAAAAGCGCGGCGCCAGCGGCGTCATTGCACCTAGTCTAATGAGGCATGCCCCTGCAACGGCTGTAGCAATCCTACAATTTCACTTGCCGACATTTTGCCTCGGGCGGCTCCGGTGAAGATTGTCGTTGCTCTGCGTAGGATGGAACACATGAGCCAGAGCTTCTCCGACGTTGACCGCCCGGCCCTGGACTACGAGGGCTTAAGTGACGCGCTCTGCGCCCCGCTAGGCCCCTATCGCCGGCTGGAGCTCGTGGAGTCCACCGGGTCGACCAACAGCGATCTGGTGCAGCAGGCCGCGGCAGACAAAGTCGGCTGGTCCGACCTGAGCGTACTGGCCGCGGAGGAGCAAACCGCAGGGCGGGGGCGCTTGGACCGCGAATGGACCGCACCCGCCCGTTCATCGGTGATCGTCAGCGTGCTGTTGCGGCCGTTCAACCACGCCGGCAATCCCGTGCCGACGCAGAGCTATGCCTGGTTTTCGCTGCTGGCAGCCATGTCCCTGGCCGAGGCGCTGGGCGAGTATGCCCGGCTCGATGCCAAGGTTAAGTGGCCCAACGACGTGCAGGTCGGCGGGAAGAAAATCTCCGGCATCCTGGCACAAATCGTGGCCTACCCCGATGCCTCGCCGCCCGCCGTCGTTGTGGGCACCGGGCTCAACGTGACCCTCGGCGCCGAAGACCTCCCCATCCCGACGGCCACTTCCGTGGCGCTGGAGAAAGGTGCGACGACGGACCGCACCATCCTGCTGATGTCCTACCTGCGGATTTTCGCGCAGCGCTACCGGCAGTTCTGCGACGTCAACGGGGATCCGAAGGCGCGCTGGAACGACGGCACGAGCCTGCTCAGCCGGCTCCAGAAGGTGATGTCCACACTGGGGCAGCAGGTGCGGGCGCAGCTGCCGCAGGGGCGCGAGATCGTTGGCGAAGCTTTCGGGCTGGACAGCTTCGGCGCGCTCAAGGTGCGCGAAGCCGATGGCACCGAGCATGTTGTGGCGGCAGGCGACGTCGTCCATTTGCGACCCTTCGAAGGGTCCTGATTTGCCGCTACGGAATACCCGGATCCGGGAGCCTCGGTGCGCCTGAAACTGGATCCGGGCGAGCGGGTCATCGTGCGGGCCCGGCCACAGGCCCGCCGCCTTTTCTGGCCCGCCGTGGTGTTCCTGGCCGTGCTCGGAGCGGCCGGATTCGGGCTGGGCTGGCTCAGCCGCGCCGGCCTGCCCGCGTGGATCGTCGAATGGGTGCCGCTGCTGCGGGCGGCGGTGCTCGTCCTGGCGGGAGTGCTGGTGCTGCGCGTGTGCCTGGTGCCGCTGCTGCGCTGGCTCTCCACCAGGTACCTGCTGACCAACCGGCGCCTGCTGGTCCGGCGCGGCTGGGGCCGGCGGAGCGAGCAGGAGGTGCTCCTGGCGGGCATCTTCGCCCTGCGCACCGAGCAGAACCTGCTCCAGCGCATGCTGCGGTCCGGCAACCTGCACGCGGACATGGGCTACGGCAGGTTCTGGCGCCTGCCGGACGTGCCCGAGGTGGCGCGCTTCCGGGCGCTCGTGGTCCAGGCGATCGAGGACCTGCCGCGCACGGCGATGTTCGATGGGTTTGATGGGGTCGATGGAGTAGACATGGAAAGATTGCAGCAGCCCGAGTACGGCGAGGAAGGAAGGCCGCATGACCAGCAGTAGCGAGCACCACGAACCGGAGCCGCTGACCCTGTCGATGCCGCGGATCGTGCCCCGGGAAGAGCTCGAGGCCGCGCGGGAGGATGTGCGCGAGGACCCGAATCCGGCCAAGGTGGACCGGCAGGCGATCCGCGCGTTGGAGAAGCGCCTGCTCGGCTCCGAACGTACCCTGCGCCGCCGCGAAGTTGCCGCCGGCGCGGGCGTGTCGCTGCTCTCGGCGCGGAAACTGTGGCGCGCGCTGGGCTTCCCCAACCTCGGCGACGAGGACGTGGCCTTCACCCAGGCGGACCTGGAAGCGCTGACCACGATCATCGACCTCGTCCGCCAGGAACGGCTGACCGAGGAAGCGGCGATTTCCCTCACGCGGTCCATCGGCCAGATGACGGACCGGATGGTGGTCTGGCAGGTCGAGGCGCTGGTGGAGGAGATGGTGCACCAGCTGGGCATCACGGATGCGGAGGCCCGCAAGCGACTGGTCACCGAACTGCCGGACCTGATCGAGCCGCTGGAGAAGGTGCTCCTCTACTCCTGGCGGCGGCAGCTCAACGCCGGAGTGGCGCGGCTGACCGTGCGCGCCGAGGCCGGACTGGGCGCCGCGGCGGAGCACGACGACGATGCGATGCCGCTGCTGCGGGCGGTGGGCTTCGCCGACCTCGTCTCCTACACCAGCCTCTCCCGGCAGCTGAACGAGAAGACACTGGCCCAGCTGGTGCAGCGGTTCGAGAACCGTGCCGCCGAGATCATCTCCGTGGGCGGCGGCCGGCTGGTCAAGACCATCGGCGACGAAGTGCTCTACCTAGCCTCGACGCCGCAGGCCGGAGCGGAAATCTCGCTGGCGCTGGCCAAGGCGATGGCCGAAGACGACCTGCTGCCCTCGGCCCGGGTCGGGCTGGTCTGGGGCGGCATCGTCTCCCGGCTCGGCGACATCTACGGACCCACGGTCAACCTCGCCTCGCGGCTCACGTCGCTGGCCGAGCCGGGCACCGTGCTGGTGGATTCGACGACTGCGGCCACGCTCGCCGGGGACGAGCGGTTCGTCCTGATGCCGCAGAAGGTCCGCACCATCCGCGGGTTCGGCGAAATCCACCCGGTGACGGTGGCGCACGGGCGCGGGACCGGCCTCATCGTGGACTGACCGGCCCCACGTGATGGGGAGTTGTCCCCATCACCGTACGTTTACCTGGCGCGGTGAAACGTGCCATAGTCGTAGGCGGAGAAATCACGGCGCCTGCGCGGCTTCTGTCCGCGGTGCACGGAAGCGTTACGTACGGGGAAACAGAATCAGATGGCTTTGCTGGGCAGCGGTGTGTTTGGACGGGACCGGCGGCGGCGGGCGGTTGCTTCGACGACGACGTTCTCCGTGGCGAGTGCATTGGTGGTTGGCGGCGCGCTGTACTACGAGGGTTTCCCCACCGCGGATGTGGACCTGAACGACGGCGGCGTCTGGGTCACGAACAAGGGTGCGGGCCTGGTGGGGCACCTGAACTACCAGTCGAAGACGCTCGACGGCGGCTTCACCGCCAACAGCGACGGCTTCGATGTGCTGCAGGACGAGTCCTCGGTCTTCATGGAGAACCTGGACCAGGGGATGCTCTCGCCGGTCGACGTGGCCGAGATGTCGCGCGACGCGGAGCAGCAGCTGCCGGGAAGCGCCGAGGTGTCCTTCGGCGCGGAACAGCTGGCCATCACGGACAAGGTCAAGGGCCAGGTCTTCATCACGCCGGCGGCCGAACTGGGCTCCTTCAGCGAGGAAACCGCGGAGCCGGTGCTCGCCGGGGCCAAGGGCTCGGCCGCAGCGGTGTCTCCCGAGGACACTGTCGTGGTGGCGAACCCGGCAGCGAACGAGATCTACACCTACCGGATCAACGCTGAGGGGCAGCCGGAACAGGTCGGCAAGGACAGCGCGGAGGACCTCGGGCAGGCAGGCGACCTGCAGATTGCTGCGGTGGGGGACAAGGCCGTGGTGCTCGATGCCGAGTCCGGCACCCTGTTCCTGCCGGGCGGCAAGAGCGTGGACCTGGGCGATGTGCGCGGGGCGAAGCTGCAGCAGTCGAGTGCCGAGAGCGGCTTCGCGGCGGTCGCGACCGAGACCGAACTGATTACCCAGCCGCTGAACGGTTCCGAGGCGGACCGTACGCCGCTCGAAGCGCCGGGCATCCCGGCCGCGCCGGTGCAGCTGGATGGCTGCCTCCATGCGGCGTGGGCCGGAGCCAACCACTACATCCGGGACTGCGAGCTGCCCGCGGACGATCTGGAGCAGGAGATCCGGGGGATCGGCTCCAATGCCGAGCTGGTGTTCCGGGTGAACCGGAACGTCGTCGTTCTCAATGATGTGAACGCCGGCAACGTCTGGCTGGTGCTGGAAAACATGCAGCTGGTCGACAACTGGAGCGACCTGATCCCGCCGGAGCAGGAGAGCGACGAAGAGGACGAAGACTCGGCGGACGAGAATCCGATCAACACGCTGCCGGACCGGACCGAGGAGAACCGGCCGCCGGTGGCCCAGGACGACTTGTTCGGCGTGCGCGCAGGCCGGACGACGACGCTGGCGATCCTGGACAATGACTCCGACCCCGACGGCGATGTGCTCACCGCCTCGCTCAGCGGCAGCCAGCCGTCGGTCGGCGAGGTCCAAAGCATCTACGACAAGACCGGCCTGCAGATCGTGGTCGGCCCGGATGCCTCGCCCGGCCGGCACAGCTTCGACTACGAGGTCAACGACGGCCGCGGCGGCAAGGACACCGCGCGGGTGACCATCACGGTCCGCGCCGAGGGCGCGAACGAGCCGCCGCAGGCCAAGCGCAGGACGACCATCCTGCTGGAGCAGGGCAAGGAGATCAGCCAGAACATCCTGACCGACTGGAAGGATCCGGACGGCGACGACCTGTTCCTGGTCGGCGCGGAGAACACCGCGGACGGGGACCTGGTGCGGACGCGGCCGGACGGGCTGCTGACCTTCCAGGACGTGGGCAAGACCTACGGCAAGAAGAAGGTGGCAATCCGGGTTTCGGACGGCATCGAAACGGTCGACGGCGAAATCACGGTGGATGTGCGGCCTCCGGGCGCGCTGGCCCCGGTGGCGAACGCGGACCACTTCTTCACCACCGCCGGCCAGGAGATCCAGGTCAATCCGCTCAAGAACGACCTCGACCCGAACGGCGGCAACCTGCGCCTGGCCAAGATCGAGCCGGTGGGCAATGCCACGGCCACGCCCGACTACGACTCGGGAACTGTGGCCTTCAGCAGCGACACTCCCGGCACCTACTACCTGACCTACCTGGTCACCAATGGCCCGTCCAGTTCGACGGGCCTGGCGCGGATCGACGTCGGCGCGACCGCGGCGGATGGCGCGCCGGTGGCGGTGCGGGATGTGGCCCTGCTGCCGCAGAACGGCCAGGTGCTGGTGGACGTGCTGGCCAATGACAATGATCCGGCCGGCGGCGTGCTCGTGGTCCAGGGCGTCGAGTCCAAGGAGGCCGCGGTCTCGGTGGAGGTCGTGAACCACAACATCCTGCGCATCACGGACGTCAAGGGCCTGAACCAGCAGACCACCATCAAGTACACCGTCTCCAACGGCTTTGCTTCGGCCACCGGCGAGGTCAGCATCATCTCGGTGAAGGGGCCGGACAAGCTGCTGCCGCCGCAGGCCGAGAACGATACCGCCACGGTCCGTGCCGGCGATGTGGTCACCGTGGAGGTGCTGGCCAATGACACGCACCCCAATGGCGACAATCTGGAACTGGTGCCGGAGCTGGCCGAGTCCGTGGATGAGGCGGACGGCGACATCTTCACCGCGGGGAACGCGGTGCGCTTCATTGCCGGACCGACGGCGAAGACCGTGTATGCGGTGTACGAGGTGACGGATTCGGCCGGCCAGAAGGACTCCGCCGAAATCCGGATCAACATCATCCCGCGGGACGACGAATCGAACTCGCAGCCGGCGCCGAAGAACCTCGAGGCCCGGGTGATCGCGGGCTCCACGGTGCGGATCCCGGTGCCGCTGAACGGCATCGATCCGGACGGCGATTCCGTCTTCCTGCAGGGGATCGACCGCGCGCCGGAGCAGGGCGCGGCAGTGGCCGGGGCGGACTACATCGATTACACCGCGTCCGCCCAGGGTGCGGGGACGGACACGTTCACCTATGTGGTGAAGGACCGGCTGGGCGCGGAGAACACGGCCACCGTACTGGTGGGCATCGCGCCGCAGGCAGAGACGAACCAGAACCCGATCGCCCTCGACGACGGCATCGTGATCCGGCCCGGACGCACCGTGGCGGTTGACGTGCTCAGCAACGATTCCGACCCCGACGGCGACCCACTGGCGCTGCAGGGAGACATGATCGCCGGGGAGCCGGCGTCGCTGGACGCGGCTGCGAACAAGGGGCGCGTGCAGTTCACGACGCCGGACGAGGACGGCACGGTGAACGTCCGCTACACCGTCGGGGACGGGCGCGGCGGTTCGGCAGTGGGTACGGTGACTGCGGAGGTCCGGGCGGATGCGCCGTTGCTCGCGCCGGTAGCCCGCGATGACCGGGTGGAGCCGGTAGAGACCAAGGGGAAGACCGCCGTCGACGTTCCGGTGCTGGACAATGATGAGGATCCGGACGGCGTCGCCGAAGAGCTGGATGTGCTGGTCAACGGCGACTATCCGACGGCGTCCGCCACCGCGGCCGGGCAGGTCCGGGTGGAGCTGACCGAGAGCGTGCAGCTCATTCCCTACACCGTCCGCGATGCCGAGGGGCTGCAGGCCACCGCAGTGATCTGGGTGCCTGCCCTGGGCGAGCAGTACCCGCTGCTGGCGGATACTTCGCCGGTCGACGTGGTCGCCGGCGAAGAGGTCACCATCGACCTGGGCGACCGGGTGGAGGTCCGCGACGGCAGGTCGCCGCGGATCACCGAGGTGGACAAGGTCCGGGCCATCGGCACCGCGGACCGGGAATGGGTGGTGGACGAAAACACGCTGCGGTATGCCGCCGCGGAGGATTATGCCGGACGCGGGTCCATCACGTTCGAGGTGACGGACGGCTCCGGCCCGGACGATCCCGAGGGCCTGAAGTCCACGCTGACCGTGATGACCAATGTGATTCCGGCGCCGGAGACCAACATTCCGCCGGAGTTCACCACCGGCGCGGTCGAGGTGGCCAAGGGCGAGGACGCGGTCTCGTACGATCTGCGGCCGCTGGCCACGGACGCCAATCCGGAGGATCTGGAGAAGCTGGAGTTCACGCTGGAGGGCGGGGCACCGCAGGGCTTCGACGTCAGCCTCGACGGCAGCGTGCTGCAGGTGTCGGCCGAGGCCGACGTGGACACGGGTGCCTCCGGCGTGGTGAACGTATCCGTCACCGACGGCCGCTCGGACAAGGTGACCAGCCGGGTGGCCGTGAGCGCCTTGGCCTCCACGCGGCCGCTGCCGGTGGCCAACGACGACGAGGTGCCGGATGCGGTGCAGGGCGAGCCGGTGCGCGTGCCGGTGCTGGCCAACGATGTGAACCCGTTCCCGGACACAGCGCTGGAAATCGTCAATGCCACGGCAGGCGAAGGAGGCACCGCGCGCGTGGAGGGGGACGCCGTCGTCGTTACCCCCAATGCGGACTTCTCCGGCACCATGAGCGTGGAGTACACGGTGCAGGACAAGACGCAGGAAGGCTCGCGGCAGGCGACCGGCACTGTCTCGCTTGTGGTGAAGGGCCGGCCGGAAGCGCCGACGACGCCGCTGGTGGACTCGGTGCGCGACGAGACCGTGGTGCTCTCGTGGGGCGCGCCGGCCGACAACGGGGATCCGATCACCGCCTACCGCGTGAGCGGCACCGGGGGGTTCAGCCAGGAATGTGCGACGACGACCTGCACCTTGACCGGTCTGGTCAACGACCGGGAGTACACGTTCACCGTGGTGGCAGTGAACGGCGTGGGCGAGTCCGACCCATCGGCCGAGTCCGCGGTGGCGCGGCCGGACGTGCGGCCGGAAACACCGGGGGCGCCGCGGCTGAAGTTCGGCGACAAGTCGCTGGACGTCACGTGGGCGCCGCCCGTGAACAACGGCTCGGCGATCGAGTCGTACACCCTGGAGATTTCGCCGGCGCCGCCGAGCGGCCAGCTGCAGAAGACCGGGCTGACCGGCACCTCCTACACCTGGGAGGGGCTGGAGAACGGGCAGGCCTACGAGGTGCGGGTGCAGGCGCACAACAAGGCCCCGGAGCCGAGCGAGTTCAGCCCGTATTCCGCGGCCGAGGTCCCGGCGGGACCGCCCGCGGCGGCAGGAGCGCCGACCACCGAGCGGGTGCAGTCGGTCGGGGACGAGAGCCAGCTCAGGGTCAGCTGGGCTGCCCCGGCAAACAACGGCGGCGAGATCCTCGACTACACCGTGCGCGAGTACCAGGGCGGCAGCCTCAACCGGACGCTGCCGCCGGTGACCGGAACCTCGCAGACCATCACGGCGCCGAACTCGGAGGCCGACTACACCTACACCGTCACGGCCAGGAACAAGGCCGGCGACGGCGAGGCCAGCCCGCAGTCCAACCCGCGGCGTGCCGTCGGCGCACCGGACGCACCGACGGGCGTGTCCCTGAAGGAAGCCAACACCGGCGGCGCCGGCCGGTCCGTGACCATCAGCTTCAACGAGCTGACCGCGGCGCAGCGCAACGGCGCCCGGGCCGGCGAGGTCAGCTACCGGGCGGCCTTCAGCGACGGGCGCTCGATGGCGGTCAGCAGCGGACAGACCGTCGGCGGCTTCACCAACGGCTCCAACGTGACTGCGCAGGTCACCGCGGTAGCCAACAGCGACGGCGCCTCCTACAACAGCGCCCCGTCCGCCCGCTCCAACGCGGCCAAGCCCTACGGGGCGCCGGGGACGCCGAGCGCCTCCGGACAGGGACAGAGCGGCGAGACCAACAACCCGCAGGTGACCCTGAGCTGGGCCCCGCCCGACACGGCCAACCACGACGTGGAGAAACTGCAGATCAACATCGACGGCAAGGGCTGGGAAAACGTGGCCGTCCGCTCGGGCAGCCGGACGCTCAATGTTGCGCACGATTCGTCGCACACCATCAAGGTCAGGGCGGCGAACTCGCGCGGGACCTACGGCGCCGAAGCTTCGGCATCGGCGCGGGCGGGCAGCAAGCCGAAGCCCAAGCCGCCGACCGAATGGAAACTCACGGTGGGCGGCAGCGGCACGACGCTGGAGAGCCGCACCTGCATGGAGTACCGCGGCAGCATGGGCGACAACTATGACGGTCCGGGTGACTGCGACGGCAACCACTGGAGCTACCCGGGCGATTCGATCACCTCGAAGTGCTACATCGTCTCCGGCAGCAACCGCTGGTACCACCAGGACGCCGGCAGCCGAGGCATCAACAACGGGCTGTTCATCCGCGGCGACCACGTCCGGCAGTCCAGCGGCGGCGGCCACCTGAATGGCGGAGCGCCGGCCGGGATGCCCCGCTGCTGAGCCTCCGGCGGGCAGCCGCCGTCTGCGGGCAACGTTTAACCGCACTGCGTCTAGACTGATCAAGGGGGCGGCGGGGGCCGCAGCCTGCAGCATCATCAGTCTCGTAGGGGTCTCGCCATCGTGAAGTCAGACGTCTTCGGCCGGACGCGCGCGCTTTCCAAACGGAAAGCCGCGTCCGCCACCGCCTTCTCCGTCGTGCTCGCCGTGCTGGGCGCGGGGATCCTCCTCCATCCGGGGACGGATACGGCGGACGTGGAACTGCACGACGGCGGCGTCTGGGTCACGAACCAGAGCGCCAACTTGGTGGGCCACGTCAACTACGAGTCGCGCACGCTGGACGGTGGCTTCCTGGCCAACAGCACGGACTTCGACGTCCTGCAGCACGAGGGTGATGTGCTGCTGCGCAACCTGGACCAGGCCACGCTCAGTCCCGTGGACACGGCGGCGATGGCGTTCGTGGGCGGGACTCCGGTTCCGGACGGGGCGGCAACCAGCCTGGCGGAGGACCTGCTGGTCGTCACGGATCCGGCCAAGGGGCTGGTCTGGGCGATGGAGCCGGCGGCGTTGCCCGGGTTCACGCCGGAGGGGCTGGAACCGGTCTTCGCCACGGAGCCCGGGGTCACGGCGGTCGCCGGTCCCGGCCGGACGGTGCGGATTGCCGAGCCCGGCAGCGGCGCCATCAGCACCGTGGAACTGGACGCGCAGTACCTGCCGGCCGGGACCACTACGGCCGAAGCGCCGGGCCTGCGCGGGGCGGAGGAGCTGCAGGTGGCCGCGGTGGGGCAGCGCACGGTGGTCCTCGATGCGGCGCGGGGACTTCTGTACAACGACGAGGGCCGGCAGCTCGAGGCCGGGCCAGCCGCACTGGCCGATGCGCGGCTGCAGCAGTCCGGACCGAGGAGCGATGTCGCCGCGGTGGCCACGGCGGAGGCCCTGGTCAAGGTCCGGCTGGATGGCGGCGACGCCGAGCTGGTTCCGGCCAAGGGCGGCACCCCCGCGGCACCGGTGCAGCTGGGCGGCTGCATCCACGCCGCCTGGGCCGGGAACCCGCAGTACCTGCGCGACTGCACCGACGACGCCCACGACCTGGACGAGGACCTGCCCGAGCTCGGGGAATCGGCGGAACCGGTTTTCCGGGTGAACCGGGACAACGTGATCCTCAACGACTCCTTCAGCGGCAGCGTCTGGCTGGTGCGGAACCAACTGGTCCTGGTGGACAACTGGGAAGAGCTGATGCCGCCGCCGGATGAGTCGGAGGAGGAAGAAGAGAGCGCCGACACCACGGTCAACAACACTCTGCCGGACCGGACGGGGGAGAACCAGCCGCCGAATGCCGAAGCGGACGAGTTCGGTGTGCGGCCGGGCCGGACCACCGTCCTGCAGGTCCTGGACAACGATTCGGATCCCGACGGCGATATCCTGACCGCCGCGGTGCAGGGTGCGCAGCCGGAGATCGGCGAGGTCCAGCGGATCTACAACGGCGGCGGACTGCAGATCCGGGTCCGCGAGGACGCCGGCGCCGGCACCCACAGGTTCAGCTACCGCGTGGAGGATGGGCGCGGCGGTACGGCCACGGCCGACGTCGCACTGCGGGTCCGCGGCGAGAACGAAAACGGCGCGCCCGAACAAAAGCGCAAGACCGTGATCCAGCTGGAACAGGGCAAATCCGTCACCCAGAACGTCCTGAACGACTGGCGGGACCCGGACGGGGACGACCTCTACCTCGACACCGCCTCCGCCGGCGATGGAAACCAGGTGGCCGTCCGCCGTGACGGCCTGCTGACCTTCCAGGACGATGGCAGCGGCCCCGGCCGCAAGGACGTCCGGGTCACGGTCTCGGACGGACGCAGCAGCACCGACGGCGTGGTCACCATCGACGTTCGTCCGGCCGGCTCCCTGGCACCGGTGGCCAACGCGGACCACGTCTCGGTGGCGGCCGGGCAGGACCTGACCATCAATCCGCTGGAGAACGATCTTGATCCGCGCGGCGGGACACTGTCCCTCGCACGCGTCGATGTCGAAGGCCAGGGCGAAGTGGAACCGGACTTCGCCGCCAACAGCTTTGTCTTCAAGGCCGCTCCCGTGGGCCGCTACTACGTGACCTACCTGGTGACCAACGGCCCGCTCAGTTCCACCGGCCTGGTCCGGATCGACGTCGTGGGCAGCGCCAGTGAAGGGTCGCCGGTGGCTACCCGCGATTCGGCCCTGCTCCCGGCCGGCGGCGAGGTCCTGGTGGACGCGCTGGCCAATGATGTGGACCCCGGCGGGGGAGTCCTCGTGATCCAGGGCGTGTCCGCGCCCGGCGACGATGCCCTCTCGGTCGCGGTGCTGGACCACGGCGTGATCCGTCTCCAGGACATCCGCGGACTGGCGGCACCCACCACGCTCAGCTACACCATCTCCAACGGAAGCCAAAGCGCGGTGGGGGAGATCGCCGTCGTACCCGTTCCTGCCCCCGACCGCGCGGAACCGCCCGAAGCCCGGCGCGACACCGCCCGGGTGCGGGCCGGCGACATCGTCACCATCAACGTCCTGGCCAACGACAGCCATCCCAACGGGGACAAACTACGGCTGGTGCCGGAACTGGTGGAAACCGTGGACGAATCGGCCGGCAGGCTCTTCGTGTCCGGAGACGCATTGCGCTTCATCGCCGGCAGCAGCCCGCGGACGGTGTCCCTGGTCTACGAGGTCGAGGATTCGCTGGGCCAGCGGGACTCGGCGCAGGTGCTGATCCACATCGAGGCGCTGGACCCCGAGAACAACCTGCGGCCCACGCCGCAGCATCTCACCGCGCGCGTGCTCTCCGGCGCCACCGTGCGCATTCCGGTACCGCTGAACGGGATCGATCCGAACGGCGACTCGGTGAGCCTGACCGGCATCGCCAAGGCACCGGCGCAGGGGACGGCCCTCTTGGGCAGCACCTACATCGATTACGTGGCCGCCGACGTGGCGCGCGGGACGGACACCTTCACCTACTCGGTCACCGACCGGCTGGGAGCCACCAACACGGCCACCGTCCGGGTGGGCATTGCGCCGGCCGGGGAGACCAACCGCGCGCCGCTGCCGGTGGATGATTTCCGCGAGCTGCGCCCGGGGCGGGCCGTCGCGCTGGACGTCCTGGCCAATGACGCGGATCCGGACGGCGACCGGCTGGCCCTGGTTCCCGACGGGCTCGACGCCGATGGCCGGCTGGGTGCCGAGGTGCGCCAGGACAGGGTCTGGCTGACCACGCCGGCCGAGCCGGGGACCATCAACCTCCGCTACCGGGCCTCGGACGGCCGCGGCGGTACCGCCCTGGGCACGGTGACCGTCGACGTCAGCCACGACGCTCCGCTGCAGCCCCCGGTGGCCCGGGATGACCAGGTGGAACCGGCCGAGGCCATGGGCCGCAGCGCCGTGGATGTGCCAGTGCTGGAAAACGACGAGGACCCGGACGGCGTGGCCGACGGGCTCAAAGTCAGCGTGGACCACGCCGCGGGCACCGCCACAGTAAACAACGACGGCGTGGTGCGGGTTAATCTGGCTGCGGCGCCGCAGCTTGTTCCCTACACCGTGACGGATGCGGACGGGCTGGCCGGCACGGCCGTCATCTGGGTCCCGGGGCTGGGCGACCAGTTCCCGGTGCTGGCCGCCAACGCCCCGCTGGAGGTCACCGCGGGTCAGAGCCTGACGCTCAAGGTGGCGGACCTGGTGACCGTGCGCGCGGGCCGGACACCTGTCATCACCCAGGAAGATTCCCTGCGCGCGATCGGCTCGGACGGCAGCGCGCTGCTGGTCGACCCGGGGACCTTGAACTACACCGCGCACGAGGACTTTGTTGGCCGGGGATCGATCACTTTCGAGGTGACGGACGGCTCCGGTCCGGACGATCCGGAGGGACTCAAGGCGACGTTGACCGTGCTGGTCGACGTGCTGGCGGATCCGGACAAGAACCAGCCGCCCACCTTGCGCAACGGTGCCCTGGACGTGGCCCAAGGCGAGGAGCAGCAGAGCCTGGACCTGCGCCAGCTCGCGGACGATCCGAACGAAGCCGACCGGACGGAGCTCGAGTTCTCGCTCTCCGGCGACGTGCCGGCAGGCTTTACCGCGAGGATCAATGATGGACGGCTCGAAGCAGCAGCCACGGACGAGGCGTCCGTCGGCGCCACCGGCGTCCTTGCGGTGACCGTGGCCGATCCGGCCGGCGCCACGGCGACGGCCCAGGTCTTCCTGAACGTCGTCTCCTCGACCCGGCCGCTGGCGGTCGCCAACCCTGACGTGCGCGACAACGCCGTCCAG
Organism: Arthrobacter crystallopoietes BAB-32; assembly: GCF_000328305.2. Lineage (GTDB taxonomy): Bacteria > Actinomycetota > Actinomycetes > Actinomycetales > Micrococcaceae > Crystallibacter > Crystallibacter crystallopoietes_A. Next base: position 18,102 of record NZ_ANPE02000192.1, read on the forward strand.
GGCGAGCCGGTCACGGTTGACGTGCTGGCCAATGACTCCAACCCCTTCCCGGACACCCCGCTGCGGCTGGTGGACGCCGCCGTGACCATCGGCGAGGGCAGGGCCGAAATCGCCGGCGACGCGATCCGCGTGACGCCCGGGGCCGACTTCACGGGGGTGCTCCAGGTCCGCTATACCGTCGCGGACAAGACCGGCGAGGCAGGGCGCCAGGTCGACGGCGAGGTCCGGGTAACGGTCCGCGGCCGGCCGGATACTCCTGCCCAGCCCGTTGTCGAGTCCGTCGAGGACCGCACCGTTGTGCTCAACTGGGCGCCGCCGAACAACAACGGGCTGCCCATCACCGGCTACACCGTCAGGGCGGCCGGCTTCGCGCAGGAATGCCCGGCCACCACCTGCACGCTGACCGGACTGACCAACAATGTGGTCTACAACTTCACCGTGGAAGCGACGAACGAGGCCGGCACCTCGGAACCATCGCCGGCTTCCGCGGACGCCCGCCCGGATACCCGTCCGGACAAGCCGCAGCCGCCTACGCTGGTCAGCGGCGACGGCAGCCTGGCGATCAGCTGGCCGGCCGCGACCAGCTCCGGCTCCCCGGTGGAAAGCTACAACGTGCGGATCTCCCCGGCTCCGGCCACGGGAAATCCGACCCGGTCCGGCGTGACCGGGACGAGCATGGTCTGGGAAGGGCTGCAGAACGGGCAGGCCTACACAGTGTCGGTGCAGGCCGTGAACCAGGCGCCGGAACCGTCGGAGTTCAGCGAGCCCTCAGCACCCCAGACCCCGGCGGGCCTGCCGCGGAAGCCGCTGCCGCCGTCGGCCACGGTGGTGCCTACGGGGCCAATCAATCGCAGCTGAAGGTCAGCTGGCAGGCGCCGGACGGCAACGGCGCGCCGGTCCAGGGCTACGAGCTCTCGGTCTTCCGCGGCGGTGAGCCGGTGCAGACGCTGCAGACCAGCGGCACCAGCCAGACCGTAACGGTGGACAACACGTCCCAGGACTACACGTTCGCCGTGGCCGCCGTGAACAAGGTGGGCAAGGGCGAAACCAGCGCGTTGTCCGCGCCGCGGCGTGCCGCTGGTAAGCCCGGCGCAGTGACCGGCGTCGAGATCGTCCCGCACAACACGGCAGGGGCGGGACAGCAGGTCCGGCTGACCTTCAACGAGCTGGCCGATTCCGGCCTCAACGGCGCCCGGCGCAGCGAGATCAGCTACCGGTGGAAGGCCTCCACCAGCCAGGGCGGCAGCCTGGACAGCACCAGCCAGGTGCTCAGCGGATTCACGAACGGCGTGTCCACCACCATCACGGTCTACGCGGTGTCCACTGCCAGCGGCAGCGCCGTGGAGGGCAGCGGCACCAGTTCCGGCGCGGCCACTCCGTACGGCCGGCCGCTGCCGCCCCGGGTGCAGGTCCACGACGCCCCCGCCGGCTCGCAGCAGGTGAAGTTCACGTGGGACACCCCGGTCAGCAACGGAAAAACCGTGGACCGGCTTGAGTGGCGGCACATCGCCACGACCTACCCGTGGGACGACCCGAACCCCGACCATGCCGGGGACCTGGCCCCGACCGCCGGGAGCAAGAGCTTCAAGACCGGCTGGGAAGACTCCACCACCGTGGAATTCCGGGTCTGCGACGTCACCGGTGCCTGCTCGGACGGGGTCATGCTGACCGGCCGGGTTGGCCCCGCACCGTAGCCGAAGGCCGATTTCGCCAAAGCGGGCAGATTTCCGCCGGCACGGCCGGGCCGGATGGGTAGAACTCCCCGTCGCAGCGTTTAACCATTCCGGTCTAGACTGGTTCGGGCGGCAGGGGGTCGTCTGCCAACACACAGTCTCTCAAAGGTCTCGCACGGGTGAAGTTCCACAAGGTGGGCCGGTTGCGCCGCGGCACAACCGGCCGCAAAGCCGCGCCGGCAGCAGCGTTCTCGGTTGCCGTCGCCGTGGTCGCGGCGGGCATCCTGCTCCACCCCGGAACCACCACCGCGGACGTGGATCTGAACGACGGCGGCGTCTGGGTCACGAACGAGGCCCAGGGCCTGGTAGGGCACCTGAATTACCAGTCGCAGCTGCTCGACGGCGGCTTCAAGCCGGCCAGCACGGGGTTCGATGTCCAGCAGGAGGCAGCGGCCGTGCTGCTGCAGAACCTGGACCAGAATGCCGTGAGCCGGGTCAGCGTCGCGGACATGGTCCACGGGGCCGAAAACCAGCTGCCCGGCGCGGCCAGGCTGTCGCTGGGCACCGGCGTAGCGGCCGTCAGCGATCCGTCCTCGGGCGAGGTCTGGGCGGTGCCCGCCGGCAGCCTCGACTCGTTCTCTCCCGACACCCCGCAGCCGTTGGCCGAAAAGCAGCCTGGGGCGGTCGCCGTCGTCAGTGATGAAGACACGGTCTACGTGGCCCAACCCGGGACCGGAAGGCTGACCGGCTACCGGGCGGACGCCGGCGGGACCTTCGAGGAAGTCTCCGCCAAGGAGCTGCCCGGCATCAAGGGTGCCGAGGACCTGCAGCTGAGCACGGTCGGCGACGAACCCGTGGTGCTCACGCCCGAGGGCACGCTGTACCTGCCCTCCGGCGACGCCATCCAGGTGGACGGCGGAACCGAGGCGAAGCTCCAGCAGCCCGGGGACCGCAGCGCCCGGGTGGCCGTCGCGACTCCCGCGGGCCTGCTCAGCCAGCCGCTGAACGGCGGCGAGGGGCGGCTGACTCCCGTGCAGAGCCCGGCTCCGCCGATCGTTCCGGTGCAGGTTGCCGGCTGCATCCACGCGGCGTGGACCGGCAATGGCACGTACCTGCGCGACTGCGCCGACGACGCCCATGACCTGTCCCAGCCGATCCCGTCGCTGGCCGCGGAGTCGGAGCTCGTGTTCCGGACCAACCGCGACGTCGTCGTCCTCAATGACGTGAACGCCGGCAACGTCTGGCTGGTCAACAAGAACCTGCAGCTGGTCAACAACTGGGCGGACCTGATCCCGCCGAAGGGCGAGGACGAGGACAACACCACCGAGTCCGCGGACATCACCGCCGCCACCCGGCTGCCGGAGCGGCTCGAGGAGAACCAGCCGCCCACGGCTACCGACGACGAGTTCGGCGTCCGCGCCGGCCGGACCACGGTGCTGCCGGTGCTGTTCAACGACTCGGATCCGGACGGTGACCTGCTGACCGTCAAGGTCACCGGAAACCAGCCGTCCACGGGCACGGTCCAGCGCATCTACGAAGACACCGGCCTGCAGATCGTGGTGCCGGCCGACGCCACGGGCAGCTCCACCTTCAGCTACGAGGTCGACGACGGCCGCGGCGGGACGGACACCGCGCGGGTCCGGCTGCGTGTGGTGCCGGCCGGATCCAACCAGGCTCCGGAGCAGAAGCGCGAGACGATCCTGACGGTCGAGTCCGGCCGGAGCCTGAACCAGAACGTGCTCACCGACTGGTTGGATCCCGACGGCGACGACCTGCTGCTCGTGGAGGCCGTTGCGGAGGACCCGGGGGACATCGTGCGCACCCGCCCGGACGGCCTGCTCACCTACCAGGATGTGGGCGTGTCCGACGGCGGGAAGAAGGTCGCTATCACCGTCTCCGACGGCCGGACCACCACCACGGGCGAGGTCACCGTGGAGGTCCAGCCGCGCGGCGAGCTCCCGCCGATCACCAATCCGGACCATATCCGGGTGGCGGCCGGCCAGGAAGCCACCATCTTCCCGCTGCGCAATGACGTGGACCCGACCGGCGGCTCGCTGCGGCTGGCCAATGTGGCGGAGGTGCCCAACGCCTCGGTGCAGGGCAATTACGACGTCGGCACCATCGCCTTTGGTTCCGACACTCCGGGAACGTACTACCTTGAGTACCTGGCGACCACCGGTCCGGCCAGCGCGCCCGGACTGGTCCGGGTGGACGTGGCGGCGGCGGACCAGGGCGGCGGGCTGCCGACGGCGGTGCGGGACACCGTGCTGCTGCCGGCACGCGGCGAGGCCCTGGTTGACGTGCTGGCCAATGACTCGGACCCGGCCGGCGGGGTGCTGGTGGTGCAGTCGGTCTCCGCGCCGCGCGATGCCGACGTGGACGTGGCGGTGCTCAACCACTCGATCCTGCGCGTGACCGATGCCCGCGGGCTGAACGCGCCGCTGACCATCTCCTACACCGTGTCCAACGGGTCCGGCAGCGCCACCGGCGAGGTCGGGATCTTCCCGGTGCCGGCGCCGGACAAGCTGCTGCCGCCGCGCGCCAGCAATGACGAGGCGGTGGTGCGGGCGGGTGATGTCGTCACGATTCCCGTCCTGGAGAACGACGAGCATCCCAACGGCGTCCCGCTGACCCTCCATACCGAACTGGCCGAGGCGCCCGATCCGGCCGACGGGACCGTGGCGATTTCCGGCAATCAGCTGCGCTTCAAGGCCGGCCCGGATGCTGCGCAGGGCAAGACTGTCACGGTCGTGTACAAGATCAGCGGGCCGGACAGCCAGGAAGCCAGCGCGCAGGTGCGCATCCGGATCAACCCGCTGGATACCGGGAACAACGCCGGGCCGGTACCGGAGGACCTCACGGCCCGGGTGCTGGCCGGCAAGACCGTCAGCATTCCGGTCCCGCTCGACGGCATCGATCCGGACGGCGATACCGTCGGGCTGGCCGGCCTGGAGCGGGCCCCGTCCCTGGGCACGGCGGTGATCAAGGCCGGGACGATCGAATACAGCGCCGGTGCCGGCTCCAGCGGGACGGACACCATCAGTTATGCCGTGCAGGACCGGCTCGGCGCCCGGGCCACCGGCACCATCTCCATTGGCATCGCCCCTGCCTCGGACGCCAACCAGCCGCCGCATGCGGTCGATGACGAAGCCACGGTCCGGCCCGGCCGCAGCCTCTCCATCGATGTTCTGAAGAACGACTCGGATCCCGACGGGGACCGGATCGCCTTCGCCGACGGCGGGCTGTCCACCGACGCGGAGCTTGAACTCGGCATCCGCGAGGGACGCGTAAGGATCCAGGCCCCCGAAACGCCAGGCACCGCCGTCGTACGCTACACCATTGCGGACGGCCGCGGCGGAACCGCAGTTGGGACGGTCACGGTCACAGTAGATCCGGAGGCGCCGCTGCTGCCGCCGGTAGCCCGCGACGACCGCGTGGCGGTGGCCGAAACCACTGGCCAGGACGAGGTCAGCGTGCCCATCCTCAACAACGACGAGGACCCGGACGGCGACCTCGCCGAACTGGCCATCAGCGTTGACGACCCGTCCGGCCGGGCGCGCCTGGCCGACGACCGCACGCTCACGGTGCCCGTGCTCGCCGACACCCAGATCATCCCGTACACCCTCGAAGACATGGACGGCCTGGACTCCACCGCTTTCGTGGTGGTGCCCGGCAACGCGGACCAGCGGCCGGCGCTGGCGAGCCAGGAGCCGCTCGAGGTCCGCTCCGGCGAGCCGCTGGTGCTGGAGCTGGGCTCGCTCGTCACGGTGCGCGAGGGCCGCACGCCCCGGCTGACCCAGGACGACAAGGTGGCCGCCGTCGCCGGCGCTGCCCGGATCAACGGGGCGGACCGGATCACCTTCACCGCCAACGACGGCTACGCCGGCCCCGCCTCGGTCTCCTTCGAGGTCACCGACGGCAGCGGGCCGGACGACCCGGACGGCTTGAAGGCCACGCTGACGGTGCCGGTCACGGTGCTGCCCGGACCGGGGCAGAACTCGCCGCCTAGCCTGAGCGCCAACTCGCTCCAGGTGGCCCAGGGCGGGGACGCGGTGACCCTGGACCTGGCGGAGGCCGCGAGCGACCCGGACCCGCAGGACGCTGGCGCGCTGCGGTTCGCGCTGGACGGCGGCATGGAGGGCGTGGACGTCTCGCTCGACGGCAGCGTGTTGACGGCCCGCGCGCCGGACAACACTGCCAAGGGGACCGAGGGCGCGGTGACCGTCAGCGTGACGGACGGCAACCACCATCCGGTGTCTGCCACGGTGACCATCAGCGTGGTGGCCACCGACCGGCAGCCCGCGGTCGCCGTCGACGATGCCGTGCCGGACGCGCACCAGGGCCGCACGGTCACGGTGCCGGTGCTGGAGAACGACTCGAACCCGTTCCCGGAAACGCCGCTGAGGATCCTCAGCGCCCGGCCGCTGGACAGCGGACAGGGCACCGCCGCCGTCAGCGGGGACGCCCTCGAGATCACTCCGGCCGAGGACTTCGTCGGCACCATGGTGGTGGTGTACCGGATCCAGGACGCCACCGAGGACCCGGACCGCGAGACCGAGGGCCAGGTCACCCTGACCGTGAAGGGCAAGCCGGACGCGCCGACCACACCGCGCATGGTCAGCGAGGGCAACCGCACCGCCGTGCTGACCTGGGAAGTGCCGGCCGACAACGGCGAGCGGATCACCGCCTACACCGTCTCCGGCGGCGGCTTCAGCCAGGAATGCGCCGCCAATACCTGCACGCTGGAGAACCTGGTCAACAACCAGCAGTACAACTTCACCGTCACCGCGACCAACGCGGTGGGAACCTCGGACCCCTCGCCGGCCTCCGGCGCCGTGCGGCCGGATGTGAAGCCCGAGACGCCCGCGGCCCCGCAGCTGGAGTTCGGCGACGGCTCGGTCACCGTGACCTGGCAGACACCGGCCTCACAGGGTTCGCCCGTGGAGTCGTACAGCCTGGAGATCTCGCCCGCGCCGCCGGCCGGCGAGCTGCAGAAGTCCAAGGTCACCGGCAACTCGCTGGTCTGGAACGGCCTGGCCAACGGGACCGCCTACAAGGTGCGCGTGCAGGCCAGCAACCGCGCCTCCACGCCGTCGGACTTCAGCGCCTACTCCGCCGAAGCCATCCCCGCCGGCCCGCCCGGCGCACCGTCCACGCCGACGGCCACGCGGACCACGAGCCAGGTCAATGAAGGCTCCATCGACGTGGCCTGGTCGGCTCCCGCCAACAGCAACGGCGCCCCGGTCACCTCCTACGACCTGCGGATCTTCGAGAACGGCGCACTGGCTGGCACCCGCGACGGGCTGGCCGGCACCGGAATCTCGCTGACCGGCCTGCGGACCGCCAGCAGCTACACGTTCGACGTCGTGGCGCACAACAAGGCAGGCGCCGGTGAACGCAGCAGCCGCTCCGCCGCCGTCGTACCCTATGGCGTACCGCACCAGGTCCAGGCCGTGACCGCCACCGCCACCGGCAGCAATGAACAGGTCCGGCTGGACTTCGGCGCGCCCAACAACAACGGCAGCGCCATCACCGGCTACGAGTACTCGATCGATGGCGGCGGCTGGCAGCCCCTGGCCGGTCCCGGTGCCATGGCCGGCTCGCCGACGAACGGGCAGAACCACAGTTGGCGGGTCCGCGCGCTCAACGCCGGCGGCCCCGGCGCGGCGAGCCCGGCCTCGAACGCGACCAGCGCCTACGGCCCGATCACTGACGCGTCCAACATCGGCGCCTCGGTCAACGGGCCGCGGGTGACCTTCACCTGGAATACGAACTGGCAGCAGTACGGCAACGGCCGCGACATCACCGGCTCGTCGGTCACTGTGAACGGCCAGGCCGTCAACGCCGGTGCCGGCAGCTGGACCAGCGGCGAGGAGGCCGGCAAGACCCACACCATCGTCGTGACCGTCAACCGGGCCGACGGCAGCCGCAGCTTCACCCGCTCGCAGGACACGTCGCCGGCGGCCGTGACCGGGCTGTACCGCGGTTCGAAGGTCAATGTGAACGGCGAGGACAACTGGTACCGGGTGAAGATCGGCTACCGGAACTTCCCGCTGGGCACCCGGACCATGACGTGCCGCGGCACCGACACCAACCTGGACCCGAACTATGGCCGGACCACGCTGCAGTTCAACAGCTACAGCGGCATTACCGGCGAGACCAACTGCATCGCCAACGTCTCGCCGCCCTACACCGACGACCTCATCGTGACTATCGAGGGCTACGGTGACTTCCACCTCAATGGCTGGAGCGGCTGATGGACTGTTTCACTGCCGTGGGGGAGCGGTGCGCGCCTTTCCCCAAGAACGACGGCGGGAGGTTGCGGCCATGGGGACTTCTCCCCTTGGCGCGCGGCTGCGGAAGTTCCGTAGAATTACCCGGGGCGGCCCGCCGTGCCGCCTCCTTAATCGTTTGTCCCGGGAGCGCCCGGCCGGCTGGCCGGCGAAAGGCCGCCACACTGCCGGCCGGCCTGGGCGCAGCGCGGCGGCAAGGACCGGCGCTGAAACTACCGAACGAACCGAATCACTGCGAGAGAGAGACAGCACCACGATGACGATGACTGCGGAGCAGGCTGAATGGTTCGCCGGGACCTTTGAGAAACTCGTCGGCAATGTCGGCCAGGCGGTGCTGGGCAAATCGCACGTGGTCAAGCTGATCCTCACCGCGATGCTGGCCGAGGGGCACGTGCTGCTCGAAGACGCCCCGGGCACCGGCAAGACCATGCTGGCCCGGTCGCTGGCGGCCACCGTGCAGGGCAGCAACTCGCGCATCCAGTTCACTCCGGACCTGCTGCCCTCGGACGTCACCGGCATCACGATCTACGACCAGAAGACCCAGAACTTCGAGTTCCACAAGGGCCCGATCTTCGCCAACGTGGTGCTCGCGGACGAGATCAACCGCGCCTCGCCGAAGACCCAGTCGGCGCTGCTGGAGGTCATGGAGGAATCCCGCGTGACCGTCGATGGCGTCACCTACCAGGCCGGGCGTCCGTTCATGGTCATCGCGACCCAAAACCCGATCGAGCAGGCCGGCACCTACCGCCTCCCGGAGGCCCAGCTGGACCGCTTCCTGGTCAAGACCTCGATCGGCTACCCGGACCTGGCGTCCACGGTGGAACTGCTTGGCGGCTCGACCACCCGGGACCGTTCCGCGGCGCTGTCCCCGATCATCACCACGCAGGCCGTGACGGACATGGCGGACCTCGCCGCGAGCAACCATGTGGACACGGCGGTGCTCGAGTACGTCTCGCACCTGTGCGAGGCAACGCGCTCGGCGGATGAAACCCGGCTCGGCGTCAGCGTCCGCGGCGCGCTGGCCATGGTCCGCGCGGCCAAGGTCTGGGCGGCAGCGGAGGGCCGCAACTACGTGCTGCCGGACGACATCAAGGACCTGGCGCCGGTGGTCTGGACGCACCGGCTCGTGATGGACCCTGAGGCGGAGTTCGCCGGAGCGACCCCGGAGGCCGTCATCAGCCGTGTCCTGGCCGAGGTTGCTGCCCCGCAGCAGCGCACCGCAGCCGTCTAACCCCGAGGCAGCAGTCGTCATGTCCACAACTGAACGCGGAGCCGGCCGGCTGGCCGCGGCGCGCCGCCTGC
>NZ_ANPE02000191.1 GCF_000328305.2 Arthrobacter crystallopoietes BAB-32
CTGGGCCTGCCCGCCGTGGTCGCCGCCGCCGGCGCCACCGCGATCGCTTCCGGCACCGAGGTCTTCGTGGACGGTTCGGCCGGCATTGTGCTGGCCGGTCCGAGCGAAGCGGACCGCAGCGCGGCGGCAGCCTATGCGGCCCGCGAGGCGCTGCCTGCCTTTGACGGAACAGGTACGACGGCGGACGGCCACCTGGTGCCTCTGCTCGCCAATGTGGGCGACGGCGAGGGCGCGCTGGCGGCGGCCGCCGCCGGAGCCGAAGGCGTCGGCCTGCTGCGCACCGAGTTCTGCTTCCTGAACCGGGAGCAGGAGCCCTCCTTCGAGGAGCAGACCGCCGCGTACCAGGCCGTCTTCGCGGCCTTCCCGGGCAAGAAGGTCGTGGTCCGGACGCTGGATGCCGGCGCGGACAAGCCGCTGCCCTTCCTGACCGACGCCACCGAGCCGAACCCGGCGCTGGGCGTGCGCGGCTACCGCACGGACAAAGCGCACCCCGGTGTGCTGGAGCGTCAGCTGCAGGCCATCGCTGCCGCCGCGGAACAGGCCGAAGCCGAGGTCTGGGTGATGGCGCCGATGGTGTCCACCGCCGCCGAAGCCCGGCACTTCGCCGGACTGTGCGAAGCCGCCGGCCTGAAGACCCCGGGCGTCATGGTGGAGGTCCCGTCCGCTGCACTGACCGCCGGCGCCATCCTGGAAGCCGTTGACTTCGCCTCGATCGGCACGAACGATCTCACCCAGTACACGATGGCTGCCGACCGGCAGCTCGGGCCGCTGGCCGAACTGACCGATCCGTGGCAGCCGGCCGTGCTGCAGCTGATCAAGGCCACCGTGGACGGAGCGGCAGCCACCCACCAGCCGCCCAAGCCGGTTGGTGTCTGTGGTGAGGCCGCCGCGGACCCTGCCCTCGCCGTCGTACTGGCGGGACTAGGCGTAAACTCCCTCTCGATGAACGCCCGTGCGCTGCCCGGAGTTGCCGCCCTGCTCAGGACGGTCACGCTGGACCAGGCCCAGGACGCGGCCCGGCTCGCCGTCACCGCGGATTCCGCTGAGGCGGCGAAGGCCAAGGTCCGCGCCAATCTGCCACTGCTCGAAACCCTCGGACTCTGACAAAGGAGAAACCCATGCCCGAACGTATCGCCACCATCGCCAGCCGCGTCGGCCTGCACGCCCGCCCCGCCGCCATCTTCGCCGAAGCCGCCGGCGAACAGCCCGTGGAAGTCACCATCGCCCTAGAGGGAACTCCGGCCGAGGAAGCGCTGGACGCCTCGAGCATCCTCTCGCTCATGGGCCTGGGCGCCGAATACGGGGCCAAAGTGGTCCTGCGGGCCGAAGGCGACGGCGCGGACGCCGCGCTGGACGCCTGGTGCAGGTGCTCGAGACCGACCACGACGCCGAGTAGCCGGCGGATGGCCGCTGGCTAGCCGGCACGCGGAGCCGGGGCTCTGTGCCCTACGGCCCTGCCGCCCTGCCGGCCGGCTGCCCCGCTGGCCTGCGGTCCTGCGGCCCTGGACACGGGAGTGCTCCCTGCGGAACCCACTGGTTCCACGGGGAGCACTCCTTTATGTTGGGCCGGCCTGCCCGGGCAGGTGACCTGACCTGTTTCGTCCGGGCTTACCAGCGCACCTGCTTCTCGCCCCGGCCCTGCCGCTTGCTGGCGTGCGTCGGCTTGTGGCCGCTGCCGATGCTGTGCCAGCCGGGCAGGTCGCCCGGGTTCTTGGCGCTGCGGGCGTCGGCGAGCCGCTTCTGCTGTTCCGAACTCAGCTTGGCGGCCGCGGACGGGGCCAAGTGGATGTCCAGGTCGGGCTTGCTTTCGGCTGCCGTGTAATGGATGTTTAGATCAGGGTTCTTGTCGGCGATGGTCATGGTGTCCTCCGGATTTCCTGGTCGGTTGCCCGCGGAGGAAGTGCCTGGTGCCGGCGCCAGCGACGGCGGAAGACGGGTCGGTCCATGCACGAAGGCGAATGGGAAAGGACTCGCAAGGCACTGCCTCGGCAAGCGGGATTTTGAGCTGGCAACTGATGGCCGCGACGGGGCGGCGCGGCGCGCGAATTACTCGAAAATCAGTGTTCCCATGCGCGCAAGCCTAACAAGCCGGGATGGATTCGGGTAGGTTGTGGTGACAATTCGAGGGAGGGACTCGCCATGCCGGGGTTCGATGAGCGCTACGACCCGATCTACCAGCGCGGCCACTCCGGCCAGGCTACCGGTCAGGCCCCCGGCGCAAGGTCTGGCGGTTCCGCACCCGGAGCGCAGATCGGCACCGGACACTTCGATGGCGGCCAGGCCGTGCCGCGCCGGCCGGACCACGCCCCGCAGCACGGCAGACCGGAGCCCTTCGCATCCCCCTTGGAACGGCAGGCGGCCGAGCACCAGGGACGTTCGGGGATTTCCGAAGTTGTTCCCGCCGATGCCGTACCCGATCACGATGAGCCAGCCCGCCGCCCCGCACCCAAATTCAACCCGTTCCTGCTGGCGCTCTGGCTGCTCGGGCTGGCCGCGCTGGGCCTGGGCGTTTTCGCGGCGATGGTCCCAATGGGGCTGGCGAACCCCGACCCGTTCGGCGTCAATCCGGGCCCCAGCGTTTGGATGCTCGTCCTGCCCACTTTCGCCCCCGGACTGCTGACCTGCGGCACGGTGTGCCTCGGCCTCGCCCTGGCCGTGCACGCCCTCGCTTGGCAGCAGCGCCGCTGACGCCGCCGCTTTCCCACCGCCGATCCGCCGATCCCGGGCCGCGTTCATGCCGCCCCTTCCACCCCGATCCGCGCCGCCGCTGACCCTAAGCGCCGAGCGAAATCTGTTGGCCTATAGTGGCTGGATTGGACCCGGTTTGGGCCTCCAAAGCAGCCACTAAAGGCCAACAGTTTCAAAGCAGCCACAATTGGCCAACAGTTTTCACGGCAGCCACAGCTCAGCCATAGCCCAGCCACTCCAGCCTCTGACTACGGCCAGCGGACCCGGGCGCCCATCTCCGGGTGGCGGCGCAGATAGCCAGCGATGAACGGGCAGTGCGGCACGGCGGTTTTGTCCTGGCCGGCCACGTCGCTCAGGGCGTACTCGGCGAGCTTGCCGGCCAGCCCCTGGCCCTCGAACTCGGCCCGGATCTCGGTATGCAGGAAAGCGACTTCCCGCCCGCTGGCATGGAACGCCGAGGTCCCGGCGAGCCGGCCGTCTACGTGGATCTCGTAGCGGCTGTCGGCATCGTTGCGGGTCAGGGAGAAGCTCTCAACCATGATTCGAGCTTCCCAGCGCCCGCGCCGCGGCGCAATCCCTACCCACGGAGCTGCACATCGGTCCAGACCAGCCGGTGGTCGCTCGTGGGGAACGGGAATTCGCCGGTGAGCTCGGAGCCCGGCTCGCCGCGCTTGGGCCAGAACACGCCGGCGTCGCGCACCAGCAGGTTCTTCGACGGCAGCACGTAGTCGGCGCGCAGGTTGCCCGGCGCCGGGTTGTCGTTGAAGTCCGCGGTGTCGAAGCGCGGGTCGTTGAGGTGGCTGATGTTGGCCCCGCCCTGCAGCGCCGCGGCCTCCACCGCCCCGCGCGATGCCGGCAGCGGGTCCTGGATGCGCGGATGCTCCAGCAACTGGCCAATCGCCCCGGGCCAGGAGTCCCCGTCGCGCGGGTCCGAGTTCTGGTCGCCCATGACCACGAATCGCGAGCCCGGCTGCAGGCCGCCCCGGTCCCCGCCGTCGTCGTAAATGTAGGAAGCCCGCGGCCCGCCGGCCACATAGTCGGCCCAAAACCGGATCTCGTCGAAGTTGCGCTTGCCGTTCTTGTCCTCAGGCCCGTCGAAGGACGGCGGCGTGGGATGGCTGGCCAGCACGTGCACGGCCTGGTTGCCCACCTGCACCGGCACGTCCCAGTGCGACTTGCTGGACAGGCGCAGCAACTCCTGCGCCTCCGCGGAGTAGTAGTCCGTGGGCATCAGGTTGCCCGGCATGTCCTTCCACAGGAAGTTCTGGAAGGTGCGCACGTTCGCAGTGTCGATCGGATACTTGGAGAGCACGACCATGCCGTACTGGCCCGGGAACAGCCCAAAGCCGAACGCGTCGTCACCGGTGCCCAGCACGCCGTCGTTGTTCAGGTCCACGCCGGTGTCGACGCCGGTGTTGGACGGCGCGGTGTAGGCGTACGGGTACTCGACGGGGTCCTGGCCGTTCTGGCTGACCTGCAGGTAGTTCTGCCGGAACAGGTCCACCGCGGCGTAGTCCTCGACGTAGTCGAACTCGTTCAGCAGCAGGATGTCCGGGTCGTTGCGCTGGATGACCTCGGCGATATTGCGCGCCTGCTGGTTCTCCGGCGTGGACAGGTCGCGGAGCAGCTCGCCCGCAGCGGAGCGGTTGAGGCTGGCGTTGTACGTGGCGATCCGGACGGTTTCCTGCTGCACCTTTTCAGTATGCGGTGCGGCTTCCGTCTGCTGCGGGGCGGCGTGGGCAGCGGGAACGACGACGGCGGACAGGGCGGCCGCGGCAAGTGCAGCCAGGAGGGGCTTGAGCAAGCGGGTCATGGCCGCCAGCGTACGCAGCAGCGGCAAACGCGCGGTGAACGCCGGTTGACGAACCCCTCCCCGGTGCACCCGGGCTAGCGAACCGCTTGGTCAGCTGGGGGCGCCGGGCTTCAGCTGCTGGCGCGGGCTGTGCGGGTTCATGAGTGAGTGCCGGCGGCCGTAGAACCAGTAGATAAGCAGGCCGATGACCAGCCACACGCCGAAGCGGACCCAGGTTTCCCAGTGCAGCTGCAGCATCAGGAACAGCGACGCGATGACGCCGAAGGCGGGGACCACCGGCATCAGCGGGAGTTTGAAGGTCCGCGGCTCGTCCGGACGCTTGTAGCGCAGCACGATCACGGCCAGGCAGGTGACGACGAAGGCGGCCAGGATGCCGATGTTGGTCAGGTCGGCGACGGCGCGGATCGGGAACACGCCGGCCAGCAGGGCGGCGGCGATGCCTGCAATCCAGGTCACGCGCTGCGGGGTGCCGTGCTTGTCCGTGGCCGAGAACCAGCGCGGCAGCAGGCCGTCGCGGCTCATCGCGAACCAGACCCGGGTGACGCCGAGCAGGAAGGTGAGCATCACGGTCAGGATGGAAAGCACGGCGAAGGCGGAGATGATCGTGGCGATCACCGGCAGGCCGACGTTCTGGAAGGCCGAGGCGAACCCGGCCGTCGGGCTGATCTCGGTGTAGTTCTGCATGCCGGTCAGCACCAGCGTGGCCAGGACATAGAGGGTCATGGCGACCAGCAGGGAGAGCAGGATGGCCTTGGGCATGTGCTTCTTGCCGTCCGTGGCTTCCTCCGCCGCGGTGCTCATCGCGTCGTAGCCGAACACTGCGAAGAAGACGGTGGCGGCGCCGGCGAAGACCGCGCCGAAGCCCGAGGGCATGAACGGGGTGTAGTTCTCCGCATTCACGAAGAAGAAGCCGAGCCCGATGATGAACAGGATCAGCAGCACCTTCAGGCCCACTGCCACGAGCTCGAACCGGCCGAAGGTCTTGGTGCCCCTGCTGAGGATCCAGGTGATGAAGAGGCAGACCACGATGGCCGGCAGGTTGATCACGCCGCCCTCGACCGTGTCCGCGGTCCCCTGCATCCACACCGGCACCTCAAGGCCGACGCCGGCCATGAACTCCGAGAAGTAGCCGGAGATGCCGATCGCCACCACCGCGACGATGGCGATGTACTCGAGCAGCAGGTCCCAGCCGATGAACCAGCCGATCACCTCGCCCAGCGCCACATAGCCGTAGGTGTAGGCGGAGCCGGCGCGTGGAATCATGCCGGCGAACTCGGCGTAGGACAGGGCCGCGGCCGCGCTGGCCAGGCCGGCGATCAGGAAGGAGATCAGCACCGCCGGACCCACCGGGTCGGCCTCCCCGCCGCCGTTGGCCACCAGGCCGGCGAGGGTGAAGATGCCGATTCCGATAATGCCGCCGACGCCGATGGCCGTCAGCTGCCAGAGGCCGAGCGTGCGGAACAGCCCGGTCTTGACGTGCTCATCGTCGACTTCGTTCAACGGCTTGCGCCGCATAATGGACTGGCTCAGATCTCGGGTGCTCATAGGGAAATCCTCTGGTCAGGCTGCCTGCCCGCTCCCCCTTGCGGACAGGCGGCGTCGAGATGGAACGATCCTAGTCCTCGGCCGGAACCGCGGCTAGGCTTGGGGCCTAAACCAGCCCGTCGGAGAGGTGGTTGGGCGTGCCAAAACGGTGCGCCGTGATGCTGACGGCCTGCTCGTGCAGGAAGGGCAGCAGTTCCACCCGGCCGGCCTCGGTGACCGGGTGCGCATAGACCGCCACGTCCGGGGAGCCGCCGGTGGCTTCGGCGAGCGCCGTCGGGTTCCCGCCGATCAGCCGGATCCGACCGCCGCCAAGGCGCGGCACCCGGGCCAGCCATGCGGCGTCGTCCTCCACGGTCACCGGGACCCCCCGGTCCAGCAGGACCGCGCGCACGGCAGCGGGAAGGTCGACGGCGGTGGAGACCTTCACGTCCGAGCCAGCCAGCAGCCCGGCCGCCAGTACGCGCAGCAGCTTGGCCGGCCGCTCGCCCTCGGACAGGCGGATCGTCACCGGCAGCGGCAGGTAACGGAAGACGTTGCGCTCGGCATGCAGCCCCGTGACGTCCTTGGCAGCACCGAACTCTTCCGCCCAGGCCTCGGCGTCAGAGGACAGCGAGCGCCGCAGGACGCCGGCCTCCTCCCCGTTCAGCAGCCCCGGCGCACCTTCGGCCGCAAACAGCAGGTGCCGCACGCCGTCGTCGTTAATCTCCGTGGTGGCGCGGCTGGGCGCCGGCTCCCACTCGCCGAGCCCGGCCAGGTAGTTCGGCCCGCCGGCCTTGCTCCCCGCGCCCACGGAGGACTTCTTCCAGCCGCCGAAGGGCTGGCGCTGCACGATCGCGCCGGTGATGTGGCGGTTCACGTAGAGGTTGCCGGCCTGGACATGCTCCAGCCAGTAGTCCAGTTCCTCGCGGTCGAGCGAATGCAGCCCGGCGGTGAGGCCATAGTCGACCTCGTTCTGGATGGCCAGGGCCTCCTCGAGGGTGTCCGCGGTCATGACGCCCAGGATCGGGCCGAAGAACTCGGTCAGATGGTAGTGCGAGCCGCGGCGCACGCCGGTGCGGACCCCGGGGCTCCAGAGCTTGCCGGAATCGTCCAGCGGTTCCGGCTTGAGCAGCCAGGTCTCCCCCTCGCCGAGGTTGGTGAGCCCGTCCAGCAGCTTGCCATTGGCCGGCTCGATCACCGGTCCCATCTGGGTCGCGGCGTCCTGCGGGTAGCCGACCTTGAGCGAGGTCACCGCGTCCACCAGCTGGTTGCGGAAGCGCCGGGACGTGGCCACCGATCCGACCAGGATCACCAGCGACGCGGCCGAACACTTCTGGCCGGCGTGGCCGAAAGCGGAGTACACCACGTCCTTCGCGGCGAGGTCGAAGTCCGCGCTGGGCGTGACAATGATGGCGTTCTTGCCCGACGTCTCCGCCAGCAGCGGCAGGTCCGGGCGGAAGGAACGGAACAGCTCCGCGGTCTCGTACCCGCCGGTGAGCACCACTCGGTCCACGCGCGGATCCGCGACCAGCTCCCGGCCCAACTCCCGTTCGCCCAGCTGCACCAACTGCAGCACCTCGCGCGGCACGCCGGCCTCCCAGAGCGCCTCCACCATGACGGCGCCGGTCCGCTTGGCCTGCTTCGCAGGTTTAATAGCGACGGCGGAGCCCGCCGCGAGCGCGGCCAGCGTGGATCCGGCGGGGATGGCAATGGGGAAATTCCACGGCGGCGTGACCACGGTCAGCCGGGACGGGACGAACCGGGCGCCGTCCATCTCGTCCAGCCCGCGGGCCAGCTCAGCGTAGTAGTGGGCGAAGTCGATCGCCTCGGAGACTTCCGGGTCGGACTGGTCCAGCGTCTTGCCGGCCTCGGCGGCGGCCACCTCCATCAGCCGGGAGCGGTTGGCGGCCAGGGCATCTCCGGCCCGGTGCAGGATCTCGGCGCGTTCGGCACCGGTCAGCGCGCCCCAGGCCTTGCCGTGTTCCACCGCGGTGCTCAGCACCTGGTCGAGGCGCGCGGCGTCCTTCACCTCGGCGGCCTCGATGGTGTCGATGCCGAGGCGGGACTCCGGCACGCGCTCCAGGATGGCGCGGCCCCAGGCCCGGTTGGCCGGCAGGGACGGGTCCGAGTCCGAGGTGTTGCGGAAGCCCTGCCGCGGCGCCGGCTCGCCCGGTTCGTGGCGGTCCTGCTGCCGGTTCGGGGCCGGCACGGCGTCGTCGAGGTTCTCCAGCGAGGCAAGGAAGCGCTGCTTCTCCCGCTCGAAGAGCTGCTCATTGGAGCTCAGCTCGAAGACCGCGGACATGAAGTTCTCGCTGCTGGCGCCTTCCTCCAGCCGGCGGATCAGGTAGGCGATCGCTACGTCGAACTCCTGCGGATGCACCACCGGGGTGTAGAGCAGCAGCGAGCCGACATCCCGCCGGACGGCCTCGGCCTGCCCCTGCGCCATGCCCAGGAGCATCTCGAAGTCGATCCGGTCCGCCACGCCGCGCTGCTTCGCCAGCAGCCAGGCGAAGGCGACGTCGAACAGGTTGTGTCCGGCCACGCCGATCCGCACCGCATCCGCGTTCTCGGGGCGGAGCGAGAAGTTGAGCACCCGCTTGTAGTTGGTGTCCGAGTCCTGCTTGGTGCCCCAGGTTGCCAGCGGCCAGTCATGCAGCGAGGCTTCGACCTGCTCCATCGGCAGGTTGGCGCCCTTGACCACGCGGACCTTGATCGGTGCGCCGCCAGCCGCCCGCCGGGCCTGCGCCCAGTGGGTCAGCTCCATCATGGCGGACAGGGCGTCCGGCAGGTAGGCCTGCAGCACGATCCCGGCTTGCAGGTTGTGGAACTCGGGCCGGTCGAGGAGCCGGGTGAAGACCGCCATGGTCATGCCCAGGTCCTTGTACTCCTCCATATCCAGGTTGATGAACTTCGGCCGCGCGGACTCCGCCGCCTGGCGGTAGAGCGGCACCAGGCTTTCGACGACGTCTTCGACCGCCTCATCGAATGCCCAGGGCGAGTGCGGCGCCACTGTGGAGGAGACCTTGATGGAAACGTAGTCCACGTCGTCGCGGGCCAGCAGCCGCTTAGTGCCCTCCAGCCGGCGGGCGGCCTCGCGCTTGCCCAGCACCGCCTCGCCCAACAGGTTCATATTCAGGCGCACGCCGTCCTTGCGGATCTTCGCGATTGCGGGGCCAAGCCGCGCGTCGGTGGCGTCGACGATCAGGTGCCCGACCATCTCCCGCAGCACCCTGCGCGCGGCCGGGATGACAACCTGCGGCAGGACCGGCGCCATCGCGCCGCCAAGCCGGACGGCCCCGCGCATGTACCAGGGCAGGAAGGCCGGCGCCTTCGGGGCCAGCGCCGCGAGGTTGCGGGCGGCAACGTCCAGGTCCTCGGGGCGGATCACGCCGTCGACGAAGCCGACGGTGAACTCCAGGCCGTGTGGGTCCTTCAGCACGCCCGCCAGCTGCTTGGCCGCAGGATCGGCGGGAATCTTCGCCGCTTCCGACAGCCAGTGCCGGACCAGCCGGATGGCTTCATCGGCCAAGTCGCGGGGAATCCCGAGCTCCGGTGCGTTGGAATCCACGGCGGCCTCCTTCAGTAGCTCTGTCATGCCAGCATGCGCCCTTTCGCTTCCGTTGTCTGCTAGATCACTCTCAGTCCAGTATGGAAGGGCAGTCGGATTAGATAAAGTGGCCTTTTCCGATTGGTATCGATCATTTTTTCCAACGAATGGAGGAGGCATGCTGGACATCCGGCGCCTGCGTATCCTGCGCGAACTCAAAATCCGCGGGACCCTCGCCGAGGTCGCCGCCGCGCTCAACTACAGTCCGTCGTCGGTCTCGCAGCAGCTGTCCCTGCTGGAAAAGGAGGCCGGCCTCGAGCTGCTCCGCAAGACCGGGCGGCGGGTGCAGCTGACCCCGCAGGCCGAAATCCTGGTCGCCCACACCGAACAGCTGCTCCAGCGGCTCGAGCGCGCCGAAACCGACCTTGCCGCGTCGCTCACCACGGTGACTGGCACTGTTCGAGTGGCCGTGTTCCAGTCCGCCGCCCTCGCCCTCATGCCGCAGGCCCTGGCCGAGATGCGCCGGCGCCATCCGGAAGTGCGGATCGAGATGGTGCAGCGCGAACCCGAAACCGCGCTCTACGAAACCTGGGCTCGCGATTTCGACCTCGTCGTCGCCGAGCAGTATCCCGGCCACGCCGCCCCGCACCACCCGGACCTGGACCGCCAGCAGCTGACCACCGACGCCATCCGTCTGGCCGTTCCCGCCGACGCGACGGAGCTGGGCGGCGTGGACTCGGTCGACGACGCCAAGGCCCTGCCCTGGGTGATGGAGCCGCACGGCGCCGCCTCCCGGCACTGGGCCGAGCAGGCCTGCCGCTCCGCCGGCTTTGAACCCGACGTCCGGTACGAGACTGCGGACCTGCAGGCCCAGATCCGGCTGGTCGAATCCGGCAACGCCGTTGCCTTCATGCCGGACCTGATGTGGACCGGCCGCCCGCACGGCTGCCGCCTGCTGGAACTGCCCAGCCGGCCGCGCCGCACCATCTTCACCTCGGTCCGCAGCGCCAGCGCGCACCACCCGGCCATCGCCGCCTTCCGCGAAGTCCTTGGGCAGGCAGCCGCCGGCATCTGACGCCTCGTTCTTGGAAGGCTCTGCCGCCCTCGCGGCTGATCCCAACGGCCCCTTGGATCCCGGGCGCACATCGCCACGGTCCAGCCAAACTCGTGCGCAGATCACCACGGTCCAGCCAAACTCGTGCGGAGATCACCACAGTCCCAGCTGGCCAGCACTGTTGTGATCTGCGCACAAGATTCACGGCACCACGTATCCGTTGGCGGGCTGCCCCCAGGCGTCGGCTTGGGGGCAGCCCGCATCACGCCGCCGGCCCCGCCGGAACCCGGATCAACCGGCCGGGGTGAAGTCCGTGGCGCTGATGAACTCGGGACGCGCCACGGGGGCAGCGTACGGCTCCTGCGTGATGTTCTCCACCGAGTTGAAGACGATGAAGACGTTGGAGCGCGGGTACGGCGTGACGTTGCCGTTCGAGGCGTGCATGCAGTTGCAGTCGAACATCGTGGCGCCGCCGGCCTTGCCCTCCATCACGTCAATGCCGTAGCGGTCCGCGAACTCGGTCAGCGTGGCCTTGTCCGGCGTGCCGGCGCCCTGCATGACGAGCGACTTCTTGTAGTTGTCCTCCGGGGTGGCCCCGTCGCAGGAGATGTACTCCTTGTGCGAGCCGGGCATGATCATCAGCGGCCCGTTGTAGGAGTAGTTGTCGGTCAGCGAGATGGAGATGCTCACCGCGCGCATCCGGGGCATGCCGTCCTCGGCGTGCCAGGTCTCGAAGTCGGAGTGCCACATGAAGTCCTTGCCCTCGAAACCGGGCTTGAAGTTCACGCGCGACTGGTGGATGTAGACGTCCGAACCGAGCAGCTGCTTGGCCCGGCCGACCACGCGCGGGTCGTTCGCGATCCGCTTGAAGACCTCGGAGATCTTGTGGACCTCGAAGATCGAGCGGACTTCCTGGCTCTTCGCCTCGACGATGCAGCGCTCGTCCGCGCGCACGGCCGGATCCGCGGAGAGCCGCTCGAGTTCAGCGCGCAGCTCCTCGAGCTCCGCGGCACCGACCAGCTCGTCGATGGCCAGGTAGCCCTTGGCCTCATAGTGGTCCAGCGTGGCCTGGTCCAGCGGGCCGTCCGCGGCAGTGCCCCAGACAACCTTGTCCTCGCGCGGGAGCACCTGGACCTCGCCGCCGCGGGTCGGGTAGGTGTCGATTCGGTTCTGTTCTGCTACTGCAGTCATTCGTTCCTCCTCGGATATTGTTTGGAATTTTTCCAGTAAGGCAAAAGCCCGGGCAGCTTGCGCTGTCCGGACTTTTGCCTGGCTGTGGGAACCTTAGGCCGGTTCTTCGACCACCAGCGGGTACACGCCGTTCTCGTCGTGGACCTCGCGGCCGGTGACCGGCGGGTTGAAAACGCAGGCCATGCGCAGCTCGGTGGTGGCGCGCACGGTGTGCTTCTCGTTGCCGTCCAGCAGGTACATCGTGCCGTCACGCAGCTCGTGGACCTCGCCGGTCTCCTCGTTGGTCAGGGTGCCTTCGCCCTGCACGCAGTAGACGGCCTCGATGTGGTTGGCGTAGTGGAAGGTGGACGTGGTGCCGGCGTAGATCACCGTGTCGTGGAAGGAGAATCCCACACCTTCGCGGGCCAGCACCATGCGGCGGCTGCGCCAGGTCTCGGACTTGATGTCGCGCTCGGTATCGTTCAGGTCATTCAGGTTGACTACCAGCATTCAAAGCTCCTTGGTGTTGCTCAGTTCGGATGGTTGCCGGGCCGGCCGGCGGGAGGCCCTAGAGGGCTCCGGCCAGTTCCCGGGTTCCGGCCACGGCGTTGGTGGCCTCGACCAGGATGTCCAGCCCGCGGTCCAGCTCGTCAGCGGTGATCGTCAGCGCCGGCATCACCTTGACCACTTCGCTCTCCGGCCCGGAAGTCTCGACCAGCAGGCCGCGGTCGAAGGCAGCCGCGGCGATCTTGCCGGCGGTGTCCGGATCGGGGAAGACGACGCCGGCCAGCAGGCCCCGGCCGCGGACCGAGGCGCCTTCAACGGAGGCGGCGATCCGCTCCAGCCCCTCGTGCAGCTGCACGATCCGGGCGCCTACCTGCTGCTGGAACTTCCCGTCCGCCCAGTACGTCTTCAGGGCGGCCGTGGCCGTAACGAAGGCGGGGTTGTGGCCGCGGAAGGTGCCGTTGTGCTCACCCGGCGTCCAGGCATCGAGGTCGCGGCGGAACAGCGTCAGGGCCATTGGCAGGCCGTAGCCGGAGATGGACTTGGAGACGCAGACGATGTCCGGGGTGATACCGGCCTCTTCGAAGCTGAAGAAGGTGCCGGTGCGGCCGCATCCGGCCTGCACGTCGTCGACGATCAGCAGGATCTCGTGCTTCTTGCACAGCTCGGACAGGCCGCGCAGCCAGCTGGCGCGGGCAGCATTGAGGCCGCCTTCGCCCTGGACGGTCTCCACGATGACCGCGGCCGGCTTGTCCACGCCGGAACCGCTGTCTTCCAGCACGCGCTCCAGCCACAGGAAGTCCGCGGTCTCGCCGTCGAAGTAGTCGTCGTAGGGGATCTTGGAGCTGTTGGTCAGCGGAATGCCCGCGCCCTTGCGCTTCATCGAGTTGCCTGTGACGGACAGCGAGCCGAGGGTCATGCCGTGGAAGGCGTTGGTGAAGCTCAGGATGTGCTGGCGGCCGGTGATCTTGCGGGCCAGCTTCAGCGCCGCCTCGACCGTGTTGGTGCCGGTCGGGCCGGGGAACATCACCTTGTAGTCCAGGTTCCGCGGCTTCAGGATCAGCTCTTCGAACGTCTGCAGGAACTCCCGCTTGGCCGGGGTCTTCATGTCGAGCGAGTGGACGATCGCCCCGCTGCGCAGGTACTCGAGTAGCGGCTCGAGCAAGGCCGGGTTGTTGTGGCCGTAGTTCAGGGCACCGGCACCGGAGAAGAAGTCCAGGTAGGCAGTGCCGTCTTCGGAATGCACCATGCTGCCCTGAGCCCGTTCAAAAACGGCCGGCCAGCTGCGGCAATAGCTGCGGACTTCCGATTCGCGGGTTTCAAAAATGTCCATGGTAAAGATTCTTCCTTTCGGCGCAGCTGCATTTCCCCGCGGAAAAGGGTGCAGGGAATCGCCGCTGCGGAATTAATAAATCCGGGCGTGGGTTTATTGGAAATTCAGAGGCTTAGTTCAGTGGGCCGATCCGGAACAGGAACTCGGTGTCGTGGTTGTCCGGATACTGGTCCCGGGTGAAGAGCGGCTCGCGCTCCAGCACGGCATCGTGGCGGCCGGCGAATCCGGTGAACAGCCGGATGGAGGCCTCGTTGTCTTCGGTAATCGTGGTCTCCACGCGCTGCGCGTCCACTTGCCGGGCCAGCCGGTCGAGCATCGAAGCGGCCAGTCGGCGGCCGCGGAAGGATTCGTCCACGGCGACCTGCCACACCATCAGCGTGCCTGGTTCATCCGGACGGAGGTAGCCCGTGATGAAGCCGGCCGGCTCCCCGTCCACCGTCGCCAGGATCGAACTGTCGGCGAAATCGCGGCACCAGAGCAAATAGGAATAGGAGGAATTCAAATCGAGCACCTGCGAATCCTTGGCCATGCGCCAAAGGTGCTTACCGTCCTGCAGGGTTGGTTTGCGGAATCTTGCTTCTACACTCGTATCGGTCAGGGTTTCTGCGAGTTCTTGAACCATCTATTCGACCGTAACCGGTATCGATTCATAATCAAGCTGAGAATGGCGGATTTGACACGAATCGAGCCCGAATCGGGGCCTGCGCCCTGGAGAACGCGATTCCGGTTTTGCCCTTATTTTGTCTGGGATGCGGCGGGGCTAACGACGGCGGAAATCCGGCCTGCAGCCATCGTTACCGTTTCGTTACATTTGCTATGTGACATCCGCACGCGCGGCCCCCGCGCACAGCAAAGCGCCCCCGCCCGGAACGTATCCGGAACAGAGGCGCTGCGCTGGTGGGCCCTGCGGGGATCGAACCCGCGACCCGCGGATTAAAAGTCCGATGCTCTACCAACTGAGCTAAAGGCCCGCCGGCCGGCGAAAGCGCACTCGGATGCACCGCCTTGTACCGGCCGCTCATCAGTTTATCGCACGCATCTGCCTACGCTGAACCGGGCGTCTGCCTCGACCGGAATCAGTGGCAGGAGTATGGTCATGGCATGAGCCCCAACAACGGAAACGAAGTGCCTCGGCCGCATAAACCCAAGCCGTTTGCTCCGTTGGACTTCGAAGGATTCACCGGCGGTGCGGACCCCGCCCGCGTTTCCGAAGCAGCCCATCTGGCAGCACGGGCACTGGTGCACCACGGCCGGGAGTCCGATGACCCGGAAGTGACCCAGCGCCTGGTTAAGCTTGCGGATCAGCAGGGCCTGGAGGCAATTGCCGAAATGTGGGCCGAAAGCGCCGCCCGCTCCCTGCCGGGGGCGCTCTGGCGGCTGTACGCGCTGCGCACCGCCGTAAAGCAGAACCCGGAACGGATGGCTGCCTACTTCAAAGCCGGCAAGGACGCCGCCGAAGTTTCCAAGGCAGTGGCCGGGGTCGCGGAACCGCCTGGTGCGGACGAAGTGACCAAGATGGCAGACACCATCCTCTCCGGCGCTTTCAACGGCGACTTCGACGTGGCGCTGGACCGGTCGGCAGCTTTCTGCCGCGTCGTGGCGCTCGGCCAGACGCACCACGCCGATGCAGCGGAGGCCTCCAACGAGAACCACGCCAGCAGGCTGACCCACAGTTCGCACCGGCTGGTGCGAACCGCAGAAGACCTCGAAGCCGCCGCCGCAGCATGGCGGCGCGGCGAACTCGACTGACCCGGCCTTGCGGCGGAAATGCCGCACCAACAGGCCCTTCGGCGCCCCGCGGAACAGTGCAGCCGCGGGGCATGGTAAGCCCTGCGATGGAACGTTTTCCAGCCCCTTTGAGGATCTTTTTTGGGTGTATCAACCGCGGTTGACATCACTGTCCGGGCGTAGAAAACTGAAGGTGGTGTCGGACTGTGGCAGCCCCGGGCTCCAACTTTTAGCCGCTTCGAGCGGCCATCCGCCGAGAGGCGCTCCCAGTCCGGCACCATTATTCTTGTTCACCTTCACGCGCTAGGCTTAGCTGTGCGGACGACGTTGGGTCCGCTGTTTTCCTTCCCAGCTCGAGACCCCCGGTGACACTGTGAAGATAAGTCTCTTCCCGCAAGAGAACAAAAGCCTGGAAATGCTGGCCGACATGGCGGCCCTGTTCCGCGAAGGCGTAACCACCCTCTCCGAGGTGCTCGGAGCACCGGCGGGGCAGTATGCGGAACTGGCGGAGGACTTGCACCGCAGTGACGGGCGCATCTTCGAACTGCATTTCGCCCTGCTCACCCATGTGCGCACCAGCTTCATCACACCGCTGCCCCGCGAGGACCTCTACCAAATCTCCCGGTCTCTGGTCGATGGCTTCGAAAAGCTCGACGGGGCGGCCGAAATCGTGGCGCTCAACGAAGTCAAACGGCTCTCCCCGCGCGCCTCGGAGCTGCTCGAAGTCATCGGCCTGATGTCCGACCTCACGGTGTCCGCAATGGGCCGGCTGGTATCGCTCGTCGACCTGGACGAGTACTGCATCGACATGCTGCAGCTGGCCAAGCGCGCCAACCGCACCCACCGGATCTGGATCTCCGAGGACCTGCGGAACCTCAAACAGGCCACCTACACCGCACACCGGGAAGTGGCGGACCTGCTGGTGGAAACGGTGAGGGAACTGCGCCGCGCCTCAAGCCACGTGGGCCAGATCCTCGTCAAGGAATCGTAGGTGGAGCTGCTGCTCTTCGGGGCGGTCATTGCATTCTCTGCCTGCTTCGCCTTCATCAACGGTTTCCACGATGTCTCGAACTCGGTAGCCACAGCGGTCCGCACCCGCGCACTGCTGCCGCGTGTCGCCGTCGTACTTGCCGCGCTCTTCAACTTCATCGGCGTGCTCGTCGCCGGCGCCCTGGCCCTGGTGCTCAGCGTCCAGGGCTTCAACGTCCCGGACGGCGCCAACGGCCTCGGGATCCTGCTGAGCGGCCTGCTGGCCGCCTGCGGCTGGGGCATCTTCACCTGGTGGCGGCGCATGCCGTCGTCCTCCACGCATGCCCTGCTCGGCGGCCTGCTGGGCGCGGACCTTGCCGCGGCGTTCCTGGGCAGGCCGAACGTGACAGCGGCCGAGGGCTACCTGTGGGGGCAGCTGGCGCTCCCGCTGCTGTTTTCCCCCGTCATCGCATTCGTCATCGCGTTCGTGGTCGTCTATCCCGCCACCTGGATCTCCCGCTACACCACGCCGCGCGAGGCCAACCGCACCAACCGCACCGTGCAGGCCGTCCTGACCGGCGCATTCTCCCTCGGGCACGGCCTGCAGGACGGGCAGCGCACTGTGGCGGTCCTGCTGCTGGCCCTGGGCGCCGTAGGCCTCGCCGGCAGCGGCACGGAGATCCCGCTGTGGGTCCAACTGTTCGTCGCGGTTTTCCTTTCCGTGGGCACCCTTTTCGGCGGCTGGCGGATCGCCCACACACTCGGCTACCGGCTGGTGCGGATGGACCCGCTGCGCGGCGCGATCGCCCAAGGCGTGAGTTCGGCGATGCTCTACCTCGGCGCACTGGCCCTGCACATGCCGCTGTCCAGCACGCACACGATGGCCTCGGCCATCCTCGGCGCCGGCGCCAACCAGCGCTTCGGCACGGTGCGCTGGCGGGTGGCGCAGCGCGTCCTGCTGACCTGGGTTGTCACGGCCCTTGCCAGCGCGCTGATGGGCGCCACCCTCTACCTGGCCCTGGACCCGCTGCTCTAGCCATCGCGGCCGCGGGCGGCTCCGCAAGGACGCTTAAATGACGACGGCGCCCGTTCCCCTTCGCGGGGACGGGCGCCGTCTGCCTCGGGCCTGGTTTAGCCGAAGCGGCCGGAGACGTAGTCTTCCGTGGCCTTCTGGGCCGGGTTGTTGAAGATGGCCGTCGTGTCGTTGTACTCGATCAGCTTGCCGGGCTTGCCGGTCCCGGCGATGTTGAAGAACGCCGTCTTGTCCGAGACGCGGGCGGCCTGCTGCATGTTGTGGGTCACGATCACCACGGTGTATTCGGTCTTGAGTTCCTCGATCAGGTCCTCGATGGCCAGCGTGGAGATCGGGTCCAGCGCGGAACACGGCTCGTCCATCAGGATCACCTGCGGGGACACGGCGATGGCCCGGGCGATGCAGAGGCGCTGCTGCTGGCCGCCGGAGAGGCCGGAGCCGGGCTTGTCCAGGCGGTCCTTGACCTCGTTCCACAGGTTCGCGCCGGAGAGCGACTTCTCCACCAGGGCGTCCGCGTCCGACTTGCTGATCCGCTTGTTGTTCAGCTTGACGCCGGCGAGCACGTTGTCGCGGATGGACATCGTGGGGAACGGGTTCGGCCGCTGGAACACCATGCCGATCTGGCTGCGCACCGTCACCGGGTCGACGCCGGATCCGTAGAGGTCTTCGCCGTCCAGCAGGACCTCCCCTTCCACGCGGGCGCCGGGCAGCACTTCGTGCATGCGGTTCAGCGTCCGCAGGAAAGTCGACTTGCCGCAGCCGGAGGGGCCGATGAAGGCCGTGACGGACTTGGCATCGATATTGATGTTGACGCCTTCCACGGCCAGGAAGTCTCCGTAGTAGACGTTCAGGTCGTTGACGTCGATACGCTTCGACATGGGTTTCCTTCTCTAGTACAGGGGCGGCTTAGCGGCCGGTCTTGGGGGCGAAGATGCGGGCGATCAACCGTGCCACGAGGTTCAGCAGCATCACGATGATGATCAGCAGCAGGGCTGCGGCCCAGGCGCGCTGCAGGCTCGGATCCACGTTGGTGGGCGAGGTGGGGTTCATCAGCTGCCGGTAGATGAACGTCGGCAGCGTGGTCATCCAGCCTCCGAACGCGTTCCAGTTGATGCTGTTGACGAAC
Source organism: Arthrobacter crystallopoietes BAB-32 (assembly GCF_000328305.2). Lineage (GTDB taxonomy): Bacteria > Actinomycetota > Actinomycetes > Actinomycetales > Micrococcaceae > Crystallibacter > Crystallibacter crystallopoietes_A. The sequence goes on from NZ_ANPE02000191.1 coordinate 18,490, forward strand.
CCGGCGGTCACCAGCAGCGGAGCGGTCTCGCCGATGACGCGCGCGATGGCCAGGGTGACGCCCGAAGCGATGCCGGAGATCGCCGTCGGTACGACGACCTTCAGGATGGTGCGCCACTTGCGCACGCCCAGCGCGTAGGAGGCCTCGCGCAGCTCGTTCGGCACGATCTTGAGCATTTCCTCCGTGGAGCGGACCACCACCGGAATCATCAGCACGGACAACGCCACCGCCGCCACGAAGCCGGTACGGGTGGAGGGCCCGAAGATCAGGCCGAAGAACGCTGCCGCGAAGAGGCCGGCCACGATCGAGGGGATGCCGGTCATGACGTCCACGAAGAAGGTGATGCCGCGGGAGAGCGAACCGCCCTTGCTGTACTCCACCAGGTACACGGCGGTCAGCAGGCCGACCGGGACGGAGATGACCGTGGCCCAGAAGGTGATCAGGACGGTGCCGACGATGCCGTGGTAGGCACCGCCAAGGACCGAGGTGCCATTGGCAACGGTCTCGTTGTCCACCACGCCGGTCATGCCGTTCATGGAGGTGAAGAGGAAGTTCGAGGTCAGCCCGGGAACACCCTTCTCCAGCACGGTCCAGATCACTGACACCAGCGGCAGCACCGCAATGATGAAGGCGCCGGTGATGAGGCTGGTGGCCAGGCGGTCCGAGGCCTTGCGGCCGCCCTCCACGGACAGCGTCACGACATAGGAGGCGACCACGAAGAGGACCGCGGAGAACAGCGCCCAGGTGAAGACATGGAAGCCGATCAGCGAAGACAGCGCCGCGCCGACGATGACGGACCCGGCAAGCACGGCCCAGATGGCCCAGCCCGGAAGCTGGTTCTTGGTCAGGCTCTTCTTGCGCACCGGCGACTGGGTTGAGGTGGTCTGCGACATTAGTTTGCCCCCGAGAATTCTTTGTGGCGGCTGACGATCCAGCGGGCGACCATGTTCACGGCCAGCGTGATGACGAACAGCACGAGGCCGGCGGCGATGAGCTCTGCCAGGCGCAGGCCGAAGGCCTCCGGGAAGTTCAGCGCGATTTCGGCGGCGATGGTCTGGTTGCCGCTCTTGATCAGGCTGGCCATCAAGGCACCGCCGGAGAGCACCATGGCTACGGCCATGGTTTCACCCAGGGCGCGGCCCAGGCCGAGCATGACGGCGCTGATGATGCCGGGACGGGCGAACGGGAAGACCGCCATGCGGATCATCTCCCAGCGCGTGGCGCCCATGGCCAGTGCCGCTTCTTCGTGCAGCTTTGGCGTTTGCAGGAAAATCTCGCGGCTGAGCGAGGTGATGATGGGAAGGATCATCACGGAGAGCACGATGCCGGCGGTCAGCATGGTCTTGCCGGTCTGGCTTGCGGGCCCTTCGAAAATCGGGATCCAGCCGGCGTTCTCGGCCAGCCACACATACGCCGGAACCAGCGCGGGGGCCAGGACTGTCATGCCCCAGGCACCATAGACAACGGAGGGAATCGCGGCCAGGAGGTCGATGACGTAGCCGAGGCTTTGGGCCAGGCGCCGCGGTGCGTAATGCGAGATGAACAGCGCGACGCCGATGCCGATGGGCGTCGCGATCAGCAGCGCGATGGCGGCGGCGATCAGCGTACCGATCACGATGGGCCAGATGTAGCTCCAGAAGCCTTCGCCTCCGGTGATCTCCGCCGGATCGGCCGCGAATGTGGGCAGCGCCTGCCAGATCAGGAATACTGCGACGCAGAACAGGACAAAGAGGATCAGGCAGCCTGCGAACAGGGCGAGGCCGGAGAATACCTTGTCTCCGGCACGGCCTTTGCTGCCGCCCTCCGTCAATGTGTTGGACACTTCAAACCCTTCGGACTCCTGGTTCTTCTTGTCGGTCAATTCGCTTGTCAGTCTTCACTCTATTGTGATCTTGGGCAATGCCTGCCGCTGAACACAAGGACGCCCCGCACGTCAAACTTCCGACGGCGGGGCTCCCCTTTTGTGCGGATGCTACGAGGCCACGGTGATGGAATCGATAGCGGTCTGGGCCTGCTCGCGCAGGGTCTCGGACAGCGGAGCGCTGCCGGCGGAGTCGGCGGCGGCCTGCTGGCCCTCTTCGCTGATCACGTAGCTGCCGAAGGCCTTGACCAGGTCGGCGGTTTCCTGGCTCTCGTAGGCGGAGCAGTAGATGTGGTAGGAAACCAGCACGATCGGGTAGGCACCGGACTCGGTGGTGTCGCGCTCGAGGTCCAGCGACATATCCACATCGCTGCGGCCCTCGACCGGAGTCGCAGCCTCAACGGCCTTGGCGGCGGCTTCCGGGCTGTAGGCGACGTACTCTTCTCCGACCTTGACCTTCACGGTGCCCAGGTCGCCGACGGCAGACGCGTCAGCGTAGGTGATGGCGCCGTCGGTGGAGCTGGCGGCGGAAACGACGCCGGAGGTGCCCTGGGCGTTCTCGGCCACGATGGCTGCGGGCCAGTCGCCGGAGACCTCGTCGGTCCAGACATCCGGAGCGGCCGCGGACAGGTACTCCACGAAGTTCTCGGTGGTACCGGACTCGTCGGCGCGGTGGACCACGGTGATCGGGGTGTCGGGCAGCTCGACGCCCTCGTTCTGGGAAGCGATGGCTTCGTCGTTCCAGTTGCTGATCTCGCCGCGGAAGATCTTGGCGATGGTTTCGGCGTCGAGGTTCAGCTCGTCGACACCCTCAAGGTTGAAGGCAACGGCAATCGGGGAAACGTAGCCGGGGATGTGGAAGGCTCCGTCGGGTCCGCAGATCTCCTTGGACTTCTCGAGCTCTTCGTCGTCCATGTAGGCATCCGATCCAGCAAACTGCACGCCGCCGGCCAGGAAGTTGTCGCGGCCGGCACCGGAGCCATCCGGGGAGTACTGGACGTTGGCTTCGGGGTTCTGCTCAGTGAAACCGGCAATCCATGCCTGCATGGCCGCATCCTGCGAGGAGGCACCTGCGCCGGAGAGGGTGCCGGAGACACCTGCGCCTGCGGGAGCGCTGCCGGCGGGCTGCTCGCCGACGCCGGTGGCGTTGTCGGAACCGCAGGCAGTCAGGGCAATGGCTGCTACGGAAAGAACTGCGGCCGCACGGCCGACACGGAAAGCCTTCACTATCTGTCCTTTTCAGGTTGGCAAACGAGATTTGGACGACGGCGCGGCGCTGGCCGTGCCTCTTCGTACCCCTCGACGCTATGGGGCACAGGTAACGAGATTGACGGGCCAAAATGAACGGAAGGTGAACAAGAACGTACCATTTGCCGACATAGGCGCTTTTGAGGTTGATTAAGTGAAGGGAATCATACTAATGCGGTCCGGGGGCCTGCCGGGCGATTCCGCTCCTTTCCGCGTATCCGCGCTCCTGCGCCCACAACCTAGACTTGTGCCATGAGTACAGGCAGCCCCGTCGCGAAGGCCCGTACTTTTATCCGGAACCGCGCCCGCGTCGGCGTCCGGCGCAGCCGGTCCTCCTTCCTTCCGGCCGTGCGGATCACTGTCTGCGCTGTCACCGCCTACGTGATCGCCGAACAGCTCCTGGGGCATGAAGCGCCGCTGTTCGCCGCGACCTCGGCGGTGGTCTCCCTCGGCTTCGCCGCAGGACCGCGCTTCCGGAAGGTTATGGAAGTGGCCATCGGTTGCACGCTCGGAATTGCCGTAGGTGATTTGCTCCTCCACTTCCTTGGCGCAGGGATCTGGCAGGCCGCCGTCGTACTTTTGATCTCCGTCCTGCTGGCCCGTTTCCTGGACAGCGGTTCGATCTTCAGCACGCAGATGGCGATGCAGGCAGTGCTGGTGGTCCTGCTGCCGGCACCCGAGGGCGGGCCGTTTACGCGCAGTCTTGATGCCGTCGTCGGCGGTTCGCTGGCACTGGTGGCCACCATGCTCATCCCCGGCGATCCCCGCACCGAGCCGCGTTCCAAACTGCAGCGGCTGCTGGGCGAGCTGGCCGCGGTGCTGCGGGAATGCTCCGACGCGCTCAGCCGCAGCGACTCGACGATGGCCTGGCACGCGCTGGTGCGCGCCCGCGGCTCCCAGAAGCTCATCGACGAAGTGCGTTCCACTTTTGTGGGCGCGCATGAAGTCGCGCGCATTTCCCCGGCCTACCGGCGGCACCGGGCAGAGGTTGTGGACCTGCAGCACGCGGCCGAGATGGTGGATCTGGCCACGCGCAACAGCCGCGTTTTTTCCCGCCGGCTCACTTCCGCCATCAACCATGCGGCGATGAGCGACGAGGCGATCGAGAACCTGGCCCAGGTGCTGCAGGACAGCGCGGATGCGGTGGAAATCCTCTCCACCGGGTTGTCCGATTCGGACAGCGGCGCGCGCGAACGGCGGCTGAACAATGCCCGCGACGAGCTGGCCGCCATCGCCACGCGGCTCCACCCGAGGGACCTTGGTGTGCGGACCCTGGAAGGCGAGGCGCTGGTCCTGGTGTTCCGTCCGCTGATGGTGGACCTGCTCGAAGCAACCGGGCTCTCGCATGAGGATGCGGCCGCGTTCCTGCCGCGGCTCTGAATTGTCACAGGGCTCCGTTAGCCTGAATTCCATGAGTTCGAAGACCGGCCGCTCGAAGGCCCCTGCCTACCGCTGCGCCGAATGCGGCTGGACCACGGCGAAGTGGGTCGGACGCTGCGGCGAATGCCAGGCTTGGGGGACGGTCGAGGAGACCGGCCAGGTCACGGCCCGGACGACGGCCGCGGCCACGGTGGCCAAGCCGGCGCAGCAGATCGGTGATGTCGACGCATCGGCGGCCGCTTTCAAGGCCACCGGAGTCGGCGAACTGGACCGGGTGCTCGGCGGCGGGCTGGTCCCCGGTGCCGTCATCCTGCTGGCCGGGGAGCCCGGCGTCGGCAAGTCGACCCTGCTGCTCGATGTCGCGGCGCGGGTAGCCGGCACCGGCGGGGGCGTCCTGTATGTCACCGGAGAGGAGTCAGCCGCACAGGTAAAGCTGCGGGCCGAGCGCATCAACGCCGTCGCGGAAGGCCTTTACCTGACCGCGGAAACGGACCTGGGCATTGCCCTCGGCCAGATCGAACGGGTCGAGCCGGCCCTGCTGGTGGTGGACTCGGTCCAAACCCTCGCCAGCTCGGCCGTGGAGGGCGCCGCCGGCGGCGTCACCCAGGTCCGCGAAGTCGCGGCCTCCCTGATCAACGCGGCCAAGAACCGCAACATGACCACCATCCTCGTCGGCCATGTCACCAAGGACGGTTCGATCGCGGGTCCGCGCCTGCTGGAGCACCTGGTGGACGTGGTCTGCCAGTTCGAAGGGGACCGGCACTCCAGGCTCAGGCTGCTGCGCGCCATCAAAAACCGGTACGGCCCCACGGACGAAGTCGGCTGCTTCGACCTGACCGAGGGCGGCATCGAAAGCCTCGCCGACCCGAGCGGACTCTTCCTCTCGATGACCTCCGAACCCGTTTCCGGAACCTGCATCACGGTGGCGCTGGAGGGCCGCCGTCCGCTGGTCGCCGAGGTGCAGGCGCTGCTGGCCGAAACCGCCAACGCCCAGCCCCGCCGGGCCACCAGCGGACTGGATTCCTCGCGCGTGGCTATGATGATGGCCGTGCTGCAGCGGCGCGCTTCCATGTCCCTGCACAGGGACGACAGCTATGTAGCGACGGTCGGCGGGGTCAAGCTCACCGAACCTGCCACCGACCTCGCGACGGCGCTGGCCATTGCCTCGGCCAAGAGCAACAAACCGCTGCCGAAGGGGCTGATTGCGTTCGGCGAGATCGGCCTGGCCGGTGAGGTGCGGCCGGTGCCGGGCATCGGCCGCAGGATCCAGGAGGCCGGGCGCCTTGGTTTCACCCACGCCGTCGTTCCGGCCTCGCACAGCGGTGCGGGGAAGCTCCCGGACGGATTCCGGGTCAAGGAAGTCCAGACGGTGTCCGAGGCCCTGGACCTGCTCTTCGGCGCGGGCACCGCAGCCGCCAGCGTCACCCGGCTGCCCACCGCGGGCCGCCGCGCCGAGTAGCATCCGCCACCGGCAGCACCCACGCCCCCGCCTGCCGCCTATACCCCGTCATACGGGCAGCACGAGCAAGGCGCGCCCGGTTGCGCACCTTATTATGGTGGCTAGCGGCTGTTCACCCACAGGCAGTCCCCCGTACCCAACCGTTCCGTGCCCGGCTGCACTGTGTCCGACTGACCGAAGGAATACTCGATGGTTAAGAGCTCCGAGGATGCCCTCAAGGCGACCTTGGCCCGGGTGGCCCCGGGAACCGCGCTGCGGGACGGCCTGGAACGGATTCTGCGCGGACGCACCGGCGCCCTCATCGTGCTCGGCTATGACCGGCAGGTCGAATCCATCAGCAGCGGCGGCTTCGACATCGGCATCGACTTCTCCCCCACCCGGCTGCGCGAACTGGCGAAAATGGACGGCGCCATCGTCTGCGACAGGGACGCGACCAACATCATCAAGGCCGCCGTCCAGCTGGTTCCAGACCCGTCCATCCCCACCCAGGAATCCGGCACGCGCCACCGCACTGCCGAACGGGTAGCCATCCAAACCGGGCTGCCGGTGATCTCCGTCAGCCAGTCCATGCAGATCATCGCGCTCTATGTTGACGGCATCCGGCACGTGCTGGAGGGCTCGGAACCCGTGCTGGCCCGCGCCAACCAGGCTTTGGCCACGCTGGAACGCTACCGGGTGCGGCTGGACCAGGTCACCAATTCCCTCTCCGCGCTGGAGATCGAAGCGATGGTCACGCTGCGCGACGTCGCGGTCACCCTGCAGCGCCAGGAAATGGTGCGCCGCATCTCCGAGGAAATCTCGCAATATGTGCTCGAGCTGGGTGTCGATGGCCGCCTGCTCTCCCTGCAGCTGGACGAGCTGACCTCCGGCCTCGGCCCGGACAACGAAATGATCCTGCGGGACTACTCGGACGTGAAGGGCGGCATCGACGTCGACGCCGCCCTGGAAACACTGCAGAACTTCAGTTCCACCGACTTGATCGACCTGGGCCGGATCGCCACCGTGCTCGGCCTCCAGCCCGGGACGGACTCGCTCGAAGCCGTGGTCCAGCCCCGCGGCTACCGGCTGCTATCCGCGGTCAAGTCCGTCCCGCGCGCGGTGGCGGACCGTCTGGTGGACCACTTCGGCGGGCTGCAGAACCTGATGGCTGCCAACATCGACGACCTGATGGCCGTGGACGGCATCGGCGAGCAGCGCGCGCGCCTGATCCGCGAAGGGCTCTCCCGGATCGCCGAAACCAGCCTGCTCGACCGCTTCATGTAGCCGGAGCCTACTGGAGTTCGAAGATCACCTTCTTGCTCGTATGTTGGCCGAGCTTGGTGACGAGGACATAGGTTCCCGGCTGCGGGTTGGCGTTCACCGCCGTGCAGCCCGGCGCACTGCGCTGGCGTTCCCAGGTGAACTGCGCCCGCTCGCTGCCGCCGGCTTCGATGGTTCGCATCAGTTCGCTCGTGTCCACCGCGCAGTCCTTGGAGGAGAAGATCCGGTCATCACCGCTGGTCACCACAAACTCCATGGCCTCGGTCCCGACGTCGACCTCGCAGTCCGACTTGCCGGTATTCTCCACCTCCAGGATCAGGGTGGGGTTCTCGCCAGCGACGTACGCGGGAGCATCCGTGGCGGCGGAAACGGTAATGTCGGACTCGTCGCAGGAAGCGGAGCTCGCCAGCGGTTGCGGGGACAGCGACGGGGACGACGACGCCACCGGCAGTTCCGCAGGTTCCTCCGCCACCGGCTGCTGGCCGGGGCCGAACAGGCTGGCGATCCACAGGACAGCAAATACCAGCAGACCCACGAGAACCAGCGCCAGCAGCAGCACGGCCAGCCGGCGGCGCCGGTAGACCGCGGGGCTGGGCTTGCGCCGGTTCGGGGGGACGGGTTTGGAAGCGCCGCCGCGCGCCGCACCGGTACCGTTGCCTGCCATGCTTTAAGGCTAGGGAACCGCCGCTTCAGCCCGGAAGCACCACGCCGGGACAGTACAGTATTCGTGGTCACAGAAGGAGCCAGGATGCCCATTTCCACCCTCAGCGGGACTGTCGGCACTGCCGCCGGCAGCCCAGTGCTGCATGAAAGGATCGGTGCCTGGTTCGGGCAGAACGCGCGCACGTTGCCATGGCGCGAGCCGGACTGCAGCCCCTGGGGGATCATGGTCAGCGAATTCATGCTGCAGCAGACCCCGGTGGTGCGCGTGCTGCCGGTCTGGGAGGAGTGGCTGCGCCGCTGGCCCGAACCGGCTGACCTCGCCGCCGAACCCAGCGGCGAAGCGCTGCGTGC
>NZ_ANPE02000190.1 GCF_000328305.2 Arthrobacter crystallopoietes BAB-32
GGCGGCATGCCCGGACCGAAGATGGGGCCGGCGGTGGGGCGCTTGGCGCTGATGCCGTCGCCGGACGACCGGTGGCGCAGCCGGCGCAGGACCCACGGAACCAGATGCTGGCGCGCCCACACCAGATCCTCCGCCCGGGCCGTCCGCCAGTTCTTCGGAGGCAGCGGCTTCGGTATTTCGGGATGCAGCCTGTGCTCCACATTCAGCGCGTCCAGCACCATGGCGGCCACGGTGTGGTGGCCCAGCGGCGAGAAGTGCAGCCGGTCCTCGGCCCACATCCGCGGATCCTTCAGCTGCCGCAGCGCCCACATGTCGGCGATGATGGCGTCGTGCCTGGCCGCGACGGTCCGGAGGTTCTCGTTGTAGATGGCGGCCCTGCCGCGGGCGCTGCCAATGACGGGGGTATCGCCAATGTCGGGCGCGGTGAACAGGACAATCGTTGCACCGGAGACAGCCAGCTTGGCAATCGCGACATCGATCTTCTCCGCCAGGGCATCGGGATCGCTGGTGGGCCGGATCACGTCGTTGCCGCCGGCGCAGAAGGAAATCAGGTCGGGGTTCAGGGCCAGCGCCGGGTCCAGCTGTTCGTCGATGATCTGCTGCAGCAGGCGGCCGCGGATAGCGAGGTTGGCGTAGGCGAAGTCCTCGTGGCCGCGGCTGAGTTCCTCGGCCACCCGGTCGGCCCAGCCGCGGTAACCGCCCGGGCTGTCCGGATCGGGGTCGCCGATTCCTTCCGTGAAGGAATCGCCGAGGGCCACGAACCGGCTCCAGGGATGGCTCGGGGCAGTCTCCGCCGACGCGTCGGCTTCGGAACGGCTCAGGTTACTCACAGGTATATCCTGCTACTCCGCCCGCAGGTCCGCCACCGGCCACGCCCTTGAAAACCTGAATCTCCTTTCAGGAAACACTGGCGGATCCCGCTGCGCCACAGCTAGGGTGAGTGCCTGGAGGCCAACGACGGCCGGGCCCGGACGATCAACTGGAGGAACCGATGACCCTGCTGGACGGCATTTCTTCGCGGCGCATCGCCACCGCCCGCCTCAACGTCAACCTGCTGGAACGGCTGGGCGATCGTCCCGACGGCATCCCCGTGGTCCTGGTGCACGGCAACATCTCCTCCGCGCTGTTCTGGCAGGAGCTGATGCTCCGGCTGCAGGCCGGCTATCGCCCGATCGCCGTGGACCTGCGGGGGTTTGGGGACACCGATCCGGAACCGGTGGATGCGACCCGGGGCCTGGCCGACTTCAGCGACGACCTTGCGGCCACCCTTGACGCGCTGGAGCTGCCGGCGGCCCACCTCGTTGGCTGGAGCATGGGCGGAGGAGTGGTACTGCAGTACGCCCTGGACCGCCCCGTGCTGTCGCTGACGCTGCAGGCTCCGGTCTCACCGTATGGCTTCGGCGGGACGGCCGGACCAGACGGCCGCCGCCTGACCGACGATGACGCCGGTTGCGGTGGCGGGGGAGTCAACCCGGACTTCGTCGCCCGGCTCAAGGCCGGCGACCGCACCGCGGAGGCCCCGACGTCGCCGTTGAACGTCTACCGGGCGGCCTACGTGCATGCCGGCTACAGCTCGCCGCTGGAGGACCTCTGGCTGGAGTCGATGCTCAGCACCCGGACCGGGGAGGACCACTATCCGGGTGACGCGATGCCGTCCGGCAACTGGCCGGGCTTCGCTGCCGGCAAGCGCGGGATCGCCAATGCCATGGCGCCGGGGCACTTCAATGTCAGCGCCATCGTCGATCTGCCCGTGAAACCGGATGTCCTCTGGGTCCGGGGCGATGCCGACGCGATCGTTTCGGATGCGTCCTTCTTCGACACCAACCAGCTCGGCAAGGCGGGCGTTATTGCCGGCTGGCCGGGGGAGGAGGCAGCGCCGCCGCAGCCCATGGTCGCCCAGACCCGGGCCGTGCTCGAGGAATATGCGGCGCGCGGCGGCACATCCCGCGAAGTCGTCCTGCCGAACTGCGGGCATTCGCCGCACCTGGAGTATCCCGCGGAGTTCCTCGCCGAGCTTACCGCGCACATTGAGGCAGCGTCCGACGACGGCAACTAACTTGAACTTTCAAGTACCGTCGTGGGATGATGGCGAAATGACCGAAACTACTTACAAGCCCGTTGTCGCCTGGTCCAAGCCGGAAAGCGAGCGCGCCGGCACGCCGCTGCTGGTCCTCTTCCACGGTTACCTCTCCAACGAACAGGACCTGATGGGCCTGGTGCCCGGCCTCCCGGAGGAGTTCACGGTCGCAGCCGTCCGCGCGCCCGTAGCCCTCGGGCCCGGATTCACCTGGTTCCCGCTGATGCACGAGCCGGACTTCTCGGTGGACAAGGTCACCAAGGCGGCCGCGGACCTGTGGGGCTGGCTGGACACGGTCAAGGACCAGCACTCGAGCGTCTCGGTGCTCGGCTTCTCCATGGGCATGGCCGTCGCCACCTCCGTAATGCGCCACCGTCCTGACGAGATTGCCGCCGTCGTGGGCCTGTCCGGTTTTGTCATCCCCGCCGACGGCGACCCCTTCTTCAACGACGAACAGGTCAAGGCGCTCAAGCCGGCGGTTTTCTGGGGCCGGGACCAGGCGGACCAGGTCATCACGCCGGACAAGATCGAATACAGCCACGGCTGGCTGAACGAATACGTGGACCTGACCAAGGTGCTCTACGCCGGCATCGGCCACGGCATCAACGCGCAGGAACTGGCGCACGTCAAGGAGTTCCTCACCTACAAGGTGCTTAAGGCCAAGTAGCCCAGCTCAGCGGCGGGTGACGCGGACGGTCTGTCCGCCGAAGCTCACGGTGTCCCCGGCGTGGAGCTGCCGGCCGCGGCGGGTTTCGGTTTCGCCGTTGACCTGGACCTGCGAATTCTCGATGAACTCCTTGGCCTGCAGGCCGTCCTCGGCGAGGTTCGCCAGCTTCATCAGCTGGCCGAGGCGGATCATGTCGTCGCGGATGGGGACGTCTTCAATGTCATCTGGGGCCATGGTTCCACCATTGTAGGGTAGGGCTGTGCCCCACAGCCCCAAGATGCCGCTTGCCCTCGGCCTGCCCCTGGCTTTGCTGGCCGGGCTGTCCATGCCGGTGCAGGGACGGATCAATGGTGCGCTCGGGGCAAGGCTCGACGACGGAGTGGCCGCCGCCGTCGTTAGTTTTGGCACCGGTCTGGTGCTGATGGTCCTGGTCTGCCTGCTGGTGCCCAGCGGCCGCGCCGGACTGCGCCGCGTGCTGCCGGCCGTCCGGGCGAAGAAGTTCCCCTGGTGGTTCCTGCTGGCCGGCGTGAGCGGCGCCTTCCTGGTCATGAGCCAGGGCATCACGGTCTCGCTGATCGGCATCGCGCTCTTCACCGTCGCGGTGGTGACCGGCCAGTCGATCAGCGGACTGCTCGTGGACCGGCTGGGCTTCGGTCCCGCCGGCCGGAAGCGGGTCTCGCCCCTCCGCGCACTGAGCGCCGTGCTGACCGTGGCCGCGGTGGCCTGGGCGGTCTCGCCCAAGTTCTCGGCCGGCGGGGACGCGGCCGCCTGGCTGGTCCCGGTGCTGCTGCCGCTGGCGGCCGGTTTCCTGCAGAGCTTCCAGCAGGCCTTCAACGGCACCCAGTCCATGCACTACGGCTCGCCGCTGCCGGCAACGCTGGTCAACTTCATCGTCGGCACCGTGCTGCTCTGCATCGCCTGGCTGGCGAAGGTGGCGCTGGCAGGACCGGCCAATCCGCTGCCAGCCGAGTGGTGGTACTACCTTGGCGGCCCGATCGGCTGCGCCTTTATCGCCTTCGCCGCCGTGCTGGTCCGTTCGCTCGGCGTGCTGCTCACCGGGCTGGGCATGATCGCCGGCCAGGTGCTTGGCTCGCTGCTGCTCGACCTGTTCCTCCCGGCGCCCGGCACGGTGATTACGACGGCGACCGTCCTGGGCACGCTGCTGACCCTGGCTGCCGTGGTCCTGGCCACCCTGCCCTGGCCGCGCAGCTCGTTCGCCATGCTGGGCCGGCGCAGATGAGCGAACCGGCAGGGGAGTTCGACCGGCTGCGGCCGCATCTGGTGAACCTCAGCAACGGCCGCCTCGGTCCGGGCGGACTGGCATCCACCACGCCTGCGGACGTGGATGCGATCTTCGCCACGCACCTGCCGCGCTTCATGCACGGCCGGCCCGGACCGGTCCAGGTGCTGTTCTGGGCGCACGGAGGACTGGTGGACGAACGCACCGGGCTGGCGGCGGCGGCCCGGCAGGTGCCCTGGTGGCTGGCCAACGGCGTCTATCCGGTCTATTTCGTGTGGGAGACCGGGCTCCTGCAGGTGCTGGCGGAACGGATCCGCCGCGGTGCCCAGCGATTCGGGCTGTTCCCGGCGCTGAGTCTCATGCGGGCGCGGAGCGTGACCGCCGTTCCAGCGCGGCCCACGCTGCTGCCTCGGATGCTGCCCTGGGCGCAGCCGGAGCTGGAAGAAACGGTGGACAGGTTCGTCGAGTGGCTGGCGCGCCGTGCCGGCGGTCCGGCCGTCTGGGCCGATATCAAGGCCAACGCGGCCCGGGCGGTGGATGAGGCCGACGGCGCCGGGGACGAAGGCGGCGCGCACTACGTGGCGCGCCGGCTGGCCCGGTTCAGCCACACCCATGCCGGATCCGTGCAGCTGCATGCGGTCGGGCACAGTGCCGGCGCGGTGTTCCAGACCGGCTTCCTGAAGGCGGCCTTCGAGGAAGGCGTCGCGGCCTTCGAGTCGCTGGCCCTGCTTGATCCGTCCGTGACCGTCGATGGGTTCAAGCGCGGCGTGCTGCCGCTGCTCGGCAACAGGATCCGGACCCTGTCCCAGTTCGGCCTGGGCCGGCAGCGGGCCCTCGACGATGTGTGCGAAGCCTTCGGCGTGACGTTCTACAACAAGTCGTTGCTGTACCTGATCCACCACGTGCTCGAGGAGGAACCGGACACGCCCCTGGTCGGGCTCCAGGAGAACGTGGCCGCCGATCCGGAGCTGGCCGCGCTGTTCGCTGCCGGCCAGGTGGCCGAGGCGGTCTGGTCGCCGCAGCTGGGCGGACCGGCCGACAGCCGCAGCGACGCGCGCGAACATGCGGGGATCGACAGCGACCGGCTGACCATGGAGAGCCTGGCCCGGCGGATCACCGGCCGCGAGGACATCGTCGGCTTCCCCTGAACCGGTACGGCCGTCACACGGACCGCCCGGGCCGGGCACTTGCCCGCCACTTCGGTAGGCTAACCTTGTAGCTTCGCTACGCACCCATGCCAGCGCCTGGCCCTTCCCGCCGCCCGCAGCGGTTCCGGCGGAAACGGTCCGGCGCTTTGATACGCCACGGACCGCACCCAGCGGCCCTCGCAGAGACTGGAGAACCACCTGATGGCAGCTGCCAAATCCAAGCTTGATCCGATCATCTCGCTGGCCAAGCGCCGCGGCTTCGTCTTCCAAGCCGGCGAGATCTACGGTGGATCCCGCTCGGCCTGGGACTACGGACCGCTGGGCGTGGAGCTCAAGGAGAACATCAAGCGCCAGTGGTGGCAGTCCGTCGTGCGCGGCCGCGAAGACGTGGTCGGCCTGGACTCCTCCGTCATCCTGCCCCGCCAGGTCTGGGAAGCCTCCGGCCACGTCGAGGTCTTCTCCGATCCGCTGGTGGAGTGCCTGAGCTGCCACAAGCGCTACCGCGCCGACCACCTCGAGGAAGAGTACGAGGAGAAGAAGGGCCGCCCGGCCGAGAACGGCCTGAAGGACATCGCCTGCGCCAACTGCGGCACCAAGGGCGAATGGACCGAACCGCAGGAATTCTCCGGCCTGCTCAAGACCTTCCTGGGACCGGTGGCCAGCGAGGAAGGGCTGCACTACCTGCGGCCGGAGACGGCGCAGGGCATCTTCGTGAACTTCAACAACGTGCTGACCACGTCCCGGAAGAAGCCGCCGTTCGGCATCGGCCAGATCGGCAAGAGCTTCCGCAACGAAATCACCCCCGGCAACTTCATCTTCCGCACCCGCGAGTTCGAGCAGATGGAGATGGAGTTCTTCGTCGAGCCCGGCACGGACGAAGAGTGGCACAAGTACTGGATCGAGACCCGGATGAAGTGGTACACGGACCTGGGCATCAACCCGGACAACCTGCGCCTCTTTGAACACCCGCTGGACAAGCTCAGCCACTACTCCAAGGGCACCACGGACATCGAATACCGCTTCGGCTTCCAGGGCTCCGAGTGGGGCGAACTGGAAGGCATCGCCAACCGCACGGACTTCGACCTGAGCACCCACACGAAGCACTCCGGCACGGATCTGAGCTACTTTAACCAGGCTACCGACGAGCGCTACACCCCGTACGTGATCGAGCCGGCGGCCGGGCTGACCCGCTCCTTCATGGCCTTCCTCGTGGACGCCTACGCCGAGGACGAGGCACCGAACACCAAAGGCGGCGTGGACAAGCGCACCGTCCTGAAGCTGGATCCGCGGCTGGCTCCGGTCAAGGCCGCCGTCCTGCCGCTCAGCCGCAACGAGAACCTCTCGCCCAAGGCCAAGGAACTCGGCACCCAGCTGCGCCGGAACTGGAACATCGAGTTCGACGACGCCGGCGCGATCGGCCGCCGCTACCGCCGCCAGGACGAAATCGGCACGCCGTTCTGCATCACGGTGGACTTCGACACGCTCGACGACCAGGCGGTGACCATCCGCGAACGCGACACAATGGCCCAGGAACGCGTCAGCCTGGACAAGGTGGAAAGCTACCTGGCCGCACGGCTCGTCGGCGCTTAAGACGCAGAGCGAAGGCGGAGAGACGGCGGAGCGGCGCAATATCCAAGGAGCAACATGGCTGAGCTGAACTACAGGCAATGGCACGACGGCGACGACCTCGCCCTGCTGGAAATCTGGGGCGACCCGGAAACCCGCCAAGCGGAGCACTTCCGGGGCGTGCTGCGGCCCTCCTCGGACAGCCCCTGGTCCCGCTGCATTGTGGCGGAGGACCAGGGCGTCGCCGTCGCCGCCGGTGTGGTGTACGAGACGAGCCTGCACCCGGAGCGGCTGTGGGCCTACGTCGAGGTCGCCAAGGACCACCGCCGCACCGGGGTGGGGACCAGGCTCCTGGGCATGCTGCGCAACGAAGCCGGCCAATCGCCGTCGGGCGTTACCAAGCTGCGTGCCAAAGTAGAGCCGGAAAGCACCGGTGCCGGATTCGCCGGCGCCGCCGGACTGAGGCCGATCCAGACCTCGCGGGTCGTCGTGGTCCAACCGGGCGCGCTGCCGCTGCCGGACCTCAGCGCCGAAGGCGGCCCGCAACTGGAGGAAGCAGCCACCGGTTCGGTGGAACTAACGACGGCGGTCACGGACTTCTACAACTCCGTGCACGTCTGGGACCGGGCGGACATGACCCTGGGCCGGGCCCAGCAGATGCTGCTCAGCGACGCGGCCGGCGCCTCCGGCGCGGTGGTGCTGCGCAGCGCGCCCAAGGACCAGGGCGGGACCATCAGCGCCTTCGCCGTCAGCTACACGCAGCAGCGCACCGATGCCCCCGCAGACGTCCTGCTCGGCTACGACACCGCGCTGGAACCGGCCGAAGCCGAGCAGGCCGTGCGCAGCCTGCTGGCCATGCTGGTCCACCAGTATCCGGTGCAGGTGGAAGTCGATGACTCGATGACCGCCGTCGCCGCCGTGCTGGAACCGCTGCTGGCGGCCGGCACCGCGGTGCAGTCCGGACCGGCAACCTCGATCGTCAGCGACTGAGCGTGGGACACGGCCACGCCCACACCGCAAACACCGCCCCGGACGCCGCCACGCTGGCGGCCCGGCGCAAGGCGAACTGGCTGCTGGCCGCGATCCTGCTGCCGGTCACCGTCCTGACCCTGATCGGGATGATCGCGCTCTGGCCCTCGGGCGACCGCTCCGGGGTCACGGTGGTGGACCCGTACGCCACCGCGCCCGGCGTCTCGTTCGAAACCGGCACCGTCCAGCGCGTTGCCATCGAAACCTGCCCCTCCTCCCAATCGGCGATCGAGGCCGGCGGCGAGGGCCAGGAATGCATGGTCGCCTACACGCAGCCGGAGGCCGGGGGAGGGCTGCAGCCGGTGGAAATCACGCCGGAGATCGCCAAGTCCCGCGGCGTCGAAGCCGGCGACAAGATCCGCTACCTGAACCTCAGCGAAGTCATGCCCGACCAGCCGGGCACGCTGATCTTCGTCGACTTCGTGCGCAGCGTGCCGATGGTGCTGCTGGCGATCCTCTACGCCGTCGTCGTGGTGGCGGTGGCGCGCTGGCGGGGCTTCCGCGCGATCCTCGGCCTGGTCGGCGGCTTCATCGTGATGGGTCAGTTCATCCTGCCCGGCCTGGTCGAAGGCAAGCCGCCACTGCTGCTCGGGCTGATCGGTTCCATCGTGATCATGATCGGGGTCCTGTACTTCGCGCACGGCTTCTCGGCGCGCACGTCCACGGCGCTGCTTGGCACGCTCTTCGGCCTCGGCGTCACGGCGGTGATGGCCGCCTGGGCGACCGACGCGGCGTACCTGACCGGCGTCGGGGACGAGGACACCTACCAGCTGGTCAACATGTCCGGCGCCATCTCGCTGTCCGGCATCATCCTGTGCGGCCTGATCATCTCCGGCCTGGGTGTGCTCAACGACGTCACCATCACCCAATCGTCGGCCGTGTGGGAGATGTACGAGCTGGCCCCGCACGCCTCTACCCGGCGGCTGTTCGCCGGTGCGATGCGGGTCGGGCGGGACCACATCGCCTCCACCGTCTACACCATCGCGTTCGCCTACGCCGGGGCGGCCCTGCCGGTGCTCATCCTGGTCTCGCTGTACCAGCGCCCGCTGATGGACACGATGACCAGCGGCGTCCTGGCCGAGGAGATCGTGCGCACCCTGGTGGGCTCCATCGGGCTGGTCCTGGCCATTCCGGCGACCACCCTTATCGCCGTCCTGGTGGTCAAGGCCACCGGCATCCGCCGGCCCGAGGAAGTTACCGTGGGCGTGCCCGGGGGCGAGGCGCTGGCCGTCGCGGGCGCGGACCCTTCCCGCGCGGCGCACTTCGTGGATTCGGAGCACGACGGCGGTGCCCGGCTTGCGGGGGACGGGAACGACGGCGGTGCCCGGGTTCCGGTGCCGGACACCGGGTCCGTGCCGCAGCCGGAGCCAGCCGAACAGCCCCTGACCCGCCGGGCGAGGCGCCGGGCCGAATCCGGCTGACCGCGCCCCCAAGCCGCTTCGTCCACAGGCCGGCACGCGGATTTGCCCGGATTTGAGAGAATGGTCGGGTGACTGTTATCGCTGCACCTGCTTCCACCACCCGGCTGGAACTGCCTCCGCTCAAGCTCGGGCCGCTGACCATCGACACCCCGGTGGTCCTGGCGCCCATGGCAGGCATCACCAACAAGGCGTTCCGCCGGCTCTGCCGCGAGTACGGCGGCGGCCTCTACGTGTCCGAAATGGTCACCTCCCGGGCGCTCGTGGAACGCAACCGCGAGTCCATGCGCATCATCTCGCACGACGAGGATGAAAAGGTCCGCTCCGTCCAGCTCTACGGGGTGGACCCGAAGACCGTCGGCGCCGCCGTTCGCATGCTCGTCGAGGAGGACCGGGCCGACCACATCGACCTCAACTTCGGCTGCCCGGTGCCCAAGGTCACCCGGCGCGGCGGCGGATCGGCGCTGCCCTGGAAGATCGACCTGTTCACGGCCATCATCCAGGCTGCCACCCGCGAAGCCGCGCGCGGCGGCATCCCGCTGACCATTAAGATGCGCAAGGGCATCGACGAGGACCACCTGACCTATATCGATGCCGGCAGGATCGCCCGGGATGCCGGTGTCGCCGCGGTTGCACTGCACGGCCGCACCACCAGCCAGTTCTACTCCGGCCAGGCGGACTGGGACTCCATCGCCCGGCTCCGCGAGGCCCTTCCGGATATCCCGGTGCTTGGCAACGGGGACATCTGGAGCGCTGAGGACGCCGTGCGGATGGTGCAGCAGACCGGGGTCGACGGCATCGTCGTCGGCCGCGGCTGCCAGGGCCGCCCGTGGCTCTTCGGTGACCTGCAGGCCGCCTTCGAAGGCACCGACCGGCGCTTCCGGCCCGGACTGAAGGAAGTCGCGGACAGTTTCTACCGGCACGCCGAACTGCTGGTCGAATACTTCGAGGATGAAGGCAAGGCGCTGCGCGATATCCGCAAGCACGTCGCCTGGTACTTCAAGGGCTACCAGGTCGGCGGCGAACTGCGGGCAGCCCTGGCGGCCGTGCCGACCTTGGCGGTGCTGCGCGAGCTGCTGGACCAGCTGGACCCGGAAGCGCCCTACCCGGGCGCCGA
>NZ_ANPE02000189.1 GCF_000328305.2 Arthrobacter crystallopoietes BAB-32
CCAGCCAGCCTGGGGCCGCCTGGGCCATGCCGAGCGCAGCGCCTACCTGAACCGGGCCGCGGATGCGGTGGAAGCCTCGGCCGAAGCGCTCGCGGAGCTGCTCTCGCGCGAGCAGGGCAAGCCGCTGAACGGGCCGAACGCGCGGTTCGAGGTCGGGGCCTGCGCCGCTTGGCTGCGCGCAACGGCGTCGTTTGAGCTGGAGCCGGAGGTGCTGGTCGACGACGAGGGCGGCCGCGCCGAGCTGCATTACCGTCCGCTGGGCGTGGTCGGCGCCATCGGCCCGTGGAACTGGCCGATGATGATCTCGGTCTGGCAGCTGGCCCCGGCCCTGCGCATGGGCAACACCGTGGTCATGAAGCCGTCCGAGTACACGCCGCTGAGCGTGCTGGCGCTGGCGAAGGTGATCAACCAGGTGCTGCCGGCCGATGTGCTGCACGTGGTTTCCGGCGGCCGCGAGGTCGGCGAGGCGCTGGCATCCCACCCGGAGATCGACAAGGTCATGTTCACGGGCTCCACCGCCACGGGCAAGGCGATCATCCGCTCCTCGGCGGACACGGTGAAGCGGCTGACCCTGGAACTGGGCGGCAACGACGCCGGGATCGTGCTGCCCGATGCGGATCCGCAGGCGATCGCCGAGGGCCTGTTCTGGGGCGCGTTCATCAACACCGGCCAGACCTGCGCGGCGCTCAAGCGGCTCTACGTGCACGAGGACATCTACGACCAGGTCTGCGAGGCGCTGGTCGACGTGGCCAAGCAGATGCCGATGGGCGTGGGCCTGGACGAGCAGAACGTGCTGGGCCCGCTGCAGAACAAGGCGCAGTTCGACATCGTCGCCAACCTGGTGCAGGCCGCGAAGGATGCCGGCGCCCGCGTGCTGACCGGCGGGGACCCCGAGGCGGGGCAGCCGGGCTACTTCTACCCGACGACCCTGGTGGCCGACATCGACAACGACAACCCGCTCGTGGCCCAGGAGCAGTTCGGCCCGGCCCTGCCGATCGTCAAGTACTCCAGCCTGGACGAGGTCGTGGAGATGGCCAACGGCCTGGATGTCGGCCTGGGCGCCTCGGTCTGGTCCGCGGATCCGGCCAAGGCCCGCGAGGTGGCCGCCCGGATCGAGGCCGGCACGGTCTGGATCAACAAGCACGGCGCGGTGGACCCGCGGGTTCCGTTCGGCGGGGCCAAGGGCTCCGGCTACGGCCTGGAATTCGGCGCCGAAGGCCTGAAGCACCTGGGCCAGCCGCAGGTCATCAGCTACTGACGCACCCGTTCCGGAAGCGGAACACAAGGGAGGACGACGGCGGAACCCACGTTCCGCCGTCGTCCTCCTCCCATTTGGGCGCCGGACAGTTGCCGGTCAGCAGGGCAGCCGCTGCGGCAGCATCGTGGGGCTGGTCCTGATGCCGCCCGTGGCTCCCCCGTAGGCGCGGCAGAGCCGCAGGCCCCGGTCCTCCAAGCCCTCTTTCATCCGGTCCAGCGCCCGGGGATCGAAGCCCCGCCACTGCATGTGCATCAGCACGGTGGCACCCTTGCGGCTGTTGGCCACCACCGAGTCGACCACCTCGGAGCGGGATTTGCCGGTCCAGTCCCGGGTGCTGAAGTTCCACAGCCACGGGCGCATCTTCACGCGCTCGTAGCCGCAACGGACCGCCTTGTTGATCCCGCCATGCGGCGGCCGGCCGAAGTTCGTCACGACGCCCGGCGCCCGCAGTTCAGCTGCCACCTGCGCGCACGTGAACTGCCTCAGGTCCCGATGGTTGATGCTGTGGTTGATGACGTACTGGCCGTGCTGCCTGGCCAGCCGCACAAGGTCCTCGTCTTCCTCGTCGAGGAACTCGGTGATGCACTTCCCCGTGAGGGCGAGCACCAGGCCGATGTTCTCCTCGTAGGCGTACTCCACCACCGATTCGAAGGAGTCCAACGAGCGCGGGCAGTCATCGAAGGTCAGCACAACGCGTTCGGAGTGGTTCGGCCCCCGCCGTATGTCGTAGGCCGGAGCGGCAGAGGCAGGCGGGGACAGGACGTGCGCGCTGACAACCAGCGCGGCAACGGAGAGAAGTATGGCGATACGACGGCGGCAGCCCATCCTGCACCCGCTTCCGTGAAGGATCATCCGCGTCTTTGCGCCCCCCAAAGACCTTCCGGTGCAAAAAGTATGGGCCTCGCCGCAGCCGGCGTCAACGCGCGGAGCCGTTTATTTTCCTGCCGCTGCCGTAGTCCGTGCGCCGGTCCTGCAGTAGCATCGGCAGCAGTTGCCAGGGGAAACGAAGGAGTTTCATGGGTACTCATGCTGCACCGGAGGTTCTCGGCGCGTCCGCGGCTCTGCTGGGCGCGGTCCGGTCCGCCTCGACCGACCGGGCGGACCGCGCTGCGGTGGCGACCGACCGCTCCGGGTTCGTGCCGGCGTCGCTGCCGGATGGCGTGGTGTTCGCCGAGTCCGTCGACGACGTGGTGCAGGCGGTGAAGCTGGCGGCCGTGCATGGCGTGCCGCTGGTGCCGCGCGGCGCGGGAACCGGGCTGGCGGCGGCGTCCTCGGCCTGTGCGGGCGAGGTGGTGCTGGACCTTTCCCGGATGAACCGCATCCTGGACCTTGACCCCGTGGAGCAGATTGCCGTCGTCGAACCCGGCGTGCTGAACGCCGAACTCAACGCGGCGGCAGGCGCGCACGGGCTGTTCTATGCGCCGGATCCGGCCAGCACCGCGATCTGCTCGATCGGCGGGAACATCGCGACGAACGCCGGCGGGATGCGGTGCGCGAAGTACGGCGTGACGCGCGAATCGGTGCTCGGGCTGCGGGTGGTGCTGGCGGACGGGCGCGAGCTGCGGACCGGGCGCGGCACCATCAAGGGCGTCACCGGGTACGACCTGAACGCGCTGATGATCGGCTCCGAAGGCACTTTGGGCATAGTCGTGGAGGCAACGCTGCGGTTGCGTCCGGCCCCAATAACGACGGCGACGGCCGCTGCGTTCTTCCCGGACGTGGCGGCTGCCGCCGCGGCAGCGTCGGCCGTGATTGCCGCGCGGATCCAGCCGTCCCTGCTGGAACTGGTGGACGGGCCGACGCTGGAGGCGATCGACCTGGCCCTGGGCACGGACTTCCGGCGGCGTGGCGGGGCGTTCCTGCTCGCGCAAACCGACGGGTTCGGGGCGCACCTGGAAATGGACGTGCTGGCCAACGCCGTCGAACCCTTTGCCTCCGAGGTGCTGCGCCCGGACGATGAGGCCGAGACCGAGGCCCTGCTGGCGGCGCGGCGCGCGGCGATTCCCTCGCTGGAGCAGCTGGGACGGGTGTCGATCGGCGACATCGGGGTGCCGCGCGGGCGGCTCGCCGAGGCAGTGACCGGGCTGCACGAAATCTCGGAGCGCACCGGCGTGCGGATCTACACGATCGCCCACGCCGCGGACGGGAACCTGCACCCGATGCTCGTGGTCAAGCCGGAGGAATCGGTGACCGAAGGCCCCGCGAAGGCGGCCCTCGGCGAGATGTTCCACTTGGCGCAGCGCCTGGGCGGAACGCTGACCGGCGAGCACGGCGTCGGCCTGCTCAAGCGCGACTGGCTGCGCGAGGAACTCGGCGACGTCTCGCTCGAGGTCCAGCATGCCATTCGCCGCGCGCTGGATCCGCAGGGGATCCTCAACCCCGGCAAAGCGATCTAGGGTCAGTCGCTGCGCTTTCCGTCGTCTGGTTCGAAGAGGCCGGTTCCGTGCCGGACCCCGGCCTCTTCGCGCCACTCACGTTGGGTCACTGGCCTGAGCCGTTAGTCGACCGATTCGCTGGGGGCGGACTTGCCTTCGTGGGTGCCGTCCATCCAGAGCACGATGTCCAGGACGCGCAGCAGGGACAAATCCGGCTGGCCGGCCTTGGTCCGCACGTCCTCCAGCCAGCTGGTCAGCGGTGAGGCTTCGCCGTTGTTGCTGTGCAGCTCCTGGTACCAGGTGCGCCAGAAATCCCGCTTGACGCCGGTCCGGCTGCGGACGACGTGGTCGACGATCGGAAAGAGATGCGGACGCTTGCGGGCGAGGATTTTGGTGGCGGTGGTTTCCCCGATGTGCCAGCGGATGCCGCCCTTCTGGCGGAGCAAGTCCCACAGCTCCTGGGCGGGACCGGTCCTGCCGAGCAGTTTCTCGAACTCGCTTTCGGACAGATCGCCCAAAGCCACGTCGCTTGGGAGGTCTGCAAGGTACTGGCTCACGGTGTCCGCCAGCGGGCCGAGCAGCGCGATGGAAGCCTGGGCACGGACGTGGACGGCTAGGCAGGAGACCGCCAGCAGGTCCTCGGCAGTAATGATGTTCTCACGGCCGTGGGCATCGCCGCCGCCAGCGAACGTCTCAAACTGGGAACCGGTGTACCGCGGCCTCCCGGTCCCCGTGGTCTCGAAGTATTTCCGGACATAGCCGATGGCCTTCCTGCGGCCAATGTCCTGAACAATTTCCAGCAGCATTCTTCCCCCTGAGGTACACCGCACAACGTTGTGCTTGGTCAAAACCCTAACGTGCGCGGCAGACAAAGAGGGTGCGCCGATGTAACCCGCGCGCCGCCGTCGTAATCTTGGCTCCGCTGTGCTGGCTCAGGCGGCCGTCCTCATCGATTGGCCTTTAATGGCTGGATTCAGCGTCGAAACCGGGCTGAATCCAGCCACTAAAGGCCAACCGTTTCGGGAGGCGCGGGGTTGAGCGGCGGAAATGCGTCGGGAGGCTGCGCACTCCCGACCCGAGTCGAAGGGCCGGCGCGGCAGCGGACCGCCCGCCCATCTGGATGACGGGCGGGCAGTCCTGGGATGCCGCTTGGTTGGCTACGCCTGCATCAACGGCGGCGGGTGACGTTAATCGTGGCTTCGCCTCCGGCTGAGGAAGTGGCCGTGACGGTTGCCGTGTAGGGAGCGCCCGAGTTGCGGCCCCGGTAGGTCCAGGTTCCATCAGCGGCTACAGTGACCGGCTGGCCGATCTGGATGCCGTCGGCGTTCCTGAGCGTGATGCTATTGCCAGTGGTGATGCTCGCGCTGCCGCTGACCCGCCATTCACTGTCATCGGTGCGATACTGCGCGGTGCCGGTGATCTGGTCGTTCGGCGTCAGCGTGACGGAGGCATTGGAACCGAAGGATGCCGGGGCACTGTCGCCTGCGGCGCTGGTCGCGACGAGGCCCAGGGTGTACGTGGTGCCGTTGGTCAGTCCGCTGAGGGTGGCGCTGGTGGCGTCGGCTGCTGCGTCGACCTTGACGGCTTCGCCGGTCCCCGGAGTTGCCGTGAGGCGGTAGCCGGTGATCGGGGTGTTGCCGGCAGTGGAGGACTGCCATTCGACGTTGGCCGTGCCGTTGCCGGGAACGACGCGGACGACGTTCGGCGCGGTCGGTGCGGTCAGTGCCGGAGAGCCGAGGGTGTACTGGACAGCGGGTGCCGCGGTTTCGCCCGCGCCGCTGATGGCGGTGACGACGAAGCCGTACTCGGTGCCCCCGGTCAGGCCCGCGAGTGTGGCGGAAGTGTCCCCGGCTGCGGCGTCAGCTTTAGCCGCGACAGTGCCATCGGCGGCCATGGCGTCGACCCGGTAGCCGGTGACGGCTGAACCGTTTGCAGCCGCGGCGGTCCACGTGACCTCCGCCGTGCCGGCCATTGCGCCGTCCTTGACACTTACGCCGCCGGCTTCAGCCGGTGCAGCCGGTGCGCTCGGAGCGGCGTCGCTGACCATCACCGTCCCGGCAGATGCCGGAGTGCTGGCTTGGCCGTTCAGGGCGACGACCTCAACCGGGTACTCCTGGCCGTTCACCAGTCCCCGCAGGGTAGCGGTGGTGGCGTCCGCGCCGACAGTGGCGCTGATCTCTTGGTTGAGCACGGTGTCCTTGGCGATGAGCTTGTAGCCGGTCATGGCCGGGGCATCCGCAGGGACAGTCCCGTAATCCCAGGTGGCGGTGATGTTGCCGCTGCCGTCCGCCTTGGCAAAGACGTTGGTGGGCGGGTTTGCGGCCTGGCCAGTGGGTCCGGCGGGGCAGCCGCCGAAGCCGGGTCCATCGATTTCCTTGAACTCGGAAATGGTCAGGCCCAGCTGCATCTCGACACCGACGGCATCGGCCTGCCAGCTGGCGACCGCCGGATCGCCGGCGAAGGCAGCATCCCGCTCGGCCGCGGAGAAGAAGCCATAGGTGACGGAGAACTTGCCGTCGGCCGCGGTGCCGTCGATCGCATAGGTGGTCGGAGCGTCGTCCGAGGGCCAGCCGATGGCGCGCTCGCCGATCCCCATATCCCGCATATCGGGGTTGACGATCTCGACTTCCATCCGGGCCGGATCGACATCCGCGCCGTAGGTGCCCTCGATAACGACTTGACCCTCGACATCGCCCGCGGCCTCGGTAGCGGGCATGTCCACCTTCTCGACGGAAGTGATCACGGCACTGCCGGCGATGGCGCCGTCGCTGCTGCCGTCGGTGAACTGGACGTTGACTTCGTCGCCGCCCTGGATATTCGGCGTCACCAGATCCCAGCAAACGCCGCCGGGGTGGTTGACCTCGAGGAAGCCGGTGGAGTCGACGGTGCCGCTGGCCATGCCGATGACGCTGCCGCCGCGTTTGACCGTAATGTCGGCGGTCTGTCCGGCCTGCGCCGTATAGCCTTCGATGGCCACCATGTCGCGCTTGGTGAAAATTTCGATGTTGCCCGGACCTGTGGGCGGATTGGCGGCCACCACGGCCGACGTTCCGCCGGCAACCAGGCCTGCGGCCGTCAGGGCGACGAGGGCGCCGCGCGACCTCCGCTGCCTGCGCGGCTGCTGTTGTGCTGATTGGGTTTGCATGGTTCTGTCCTTCGAGACGGAAGGCGGATCCTGAGTCTCCGCCTGGTGGATGCCCCGGCCGGCAGTGCCGAACCTGAACTGCTGACTTTCCCCCCATTGCCGGCTCCGATGGATGGCGGTGCCGGCCTGCCAAGAGACTTGCCTGTGCTTCTTGAAAAATTCTTTATTCACGGCCGGATCACGATGCCGCGGATGTCCTCCAGCGGCACGGAACCGAAATCCCGCGAATCGATGGAGCGCTCGCGGTTGTCACCCATGACGAAGACCTCGCCGGGCGGGACCTTGGTCGGGATGAAATGCGTGCCGTCGATGGTGCTGTGGTCCACGTACGGCTCCGGCGGGGCGATGCCGTCGACGAGCAGGATGGCGTCGTCCACCGCCACGGTCTGTCCGCCGAGGGCCACCACGCGCTTGATGATGGTCGAGCCGTCGAGCGGCGACTCGAGCACCACCAGGTCCCCGCGGTGCACGCCGAACCAGGCCGGCGCGGGCTTGAGCACGAAGGCCACGCTGCCCGGCGGCAGGGTCGGGGCCATGCTGTCGGAGTCCACCGCGACCGGCTCCGCCACCCAGGCGCGCAGGCCCAGCAGCAGGGCAAGTACGACGGCGGCGCCCGCCACCGCGGGCACCTTCCGTTTCCGGGGAGGACCGGAAACGCCTTGCGGCATGGCATCGGTCCGGTGGGCCGGACTGCGGCGCGCTCGCCGCAGTCCGGGGCCGGCTTTCACTGCCTCAGTCCGGTTCGATGTCGAACACGGCCGGGGCGGCGTTGATCGGATCGCAGGGATCCGGGTCGTTTTCGCCCAAACCCACCCGGAACTGGAACATCATCGAGTGGTCCTCGTGCGGCAGGTTGTGGCAGTGCACCATGTAGCGGCCCTCGTGCGGACCGAAGCGCATGACGAGTTCCACCTTCTCGTTCTCGCCGACATAGACCACGTCCTTGGGCCCGCGCTCCCAGGCGTACGGGGCCTTGCCGTTGCGGCTGAGCACCCGGAAGTCGACCAGGTGGATGTGGATGGGGTGGAACCAGCCGCCGGACTTGTTCTCGAACTCCCAGACCTCCACGGCGTCCTTCTTGGGGTCAGCGTGCGCCAGCTTGAAATTGCTGGCAATCACGTCTTCCCAGATCACGCCATTGATGGTCCACGGCTCCACCAGGCCGTCCTTCTCGACCCGGAAGTAGCGTTTGTCCTCCCGGTCGTCCCGGGTCAAGTGCATGACCTCGGAGTCCACCAGCGTGGTCGGGATGTGGTTCCACTTCGGATCGTCCTTCATGCCGGCAGGGGCGGCCACGACATCGAACGCCATCACCTTTCCGGTGAAGTCGTAGTCGCGGTTGTTGCCGTTGGAGAGGTTGCGCAGCTCCACCCGCGTGCCGGGCTTGTACTTGCTGAAGTCGATCAGCACCTCATACCGCTCGGCCATCCCGTGGCGGTAGTTGGGCACCGGCTGGGTGGCCGGCATCAGGCCGCCGTCGGTCCCGACCACGTGCAGGGGCTGGCCCGAGCTGAGCGAGAACCGGTAGGACCGGGAGATGGAGGCATTGAGGATCCGGAAGCGGTAGACCCGCGGCTGGACCTTCATCACCGGCCACGGCACTCCGTTGACCAGGATGACGTCGCCCCACAGCCCGGAGTGCTCCCGGTCGTCATAGGCGAGCGAGCCGTCCGCGGCGAACATTGCGTCGCTGACCACCAGCGGCACGTCGAACTCGCCCTGCGGCAGCAGTTCCTTCTCCACCGGGTCATGGATGATGTACATCCCGGCGAGCCCGGAGTAGACGTTCTGTGCCGTGAAGTGCACCCCGTGGTCGTGGTACCAGATGGTCCTGGCCGGCTGGAAGTTCGGATAGTGGTAGTCCTTGTAGAAGCCGGGCAGCGTTACGTCGTTGGCGTAGCCGTCGTACTGCGGCAGGGTGGCCGAGCCGTGCAGGTGCGTGGAGGTGGCCAGCAGATGCTTGTTCCACTGCGGGTGGTTCTTCGGCAGCCGGTTGCGCATGTGCACCACCGCCTTCGTGCCCTGGTCCAGTTCGATGGTCGGGCCGGGAAACGTGCCGTCGTAGCCGAGGATGCTGGTCTTCTTGGTCGGCAGGATCTGCGCCGAGGCCTGCCGCATGGCTACGGTGTAGTGGTTGACGGTGGAACCATCGGAATCCTGGCTCACCGAGTCCGGCTTGAGCCGGGGCGGGCGTTTGAACGCCGCCCTGAACGGCCGCGGCATATCGCGCGAACTGAGCTGGCTGGCCGATTTGGCCGACACGGTGGAAATAGGAACGGTCACCAGCCCCGCCCCGACTACTCCCAGGCCTCCCCACTGCAGGAGCCGGCGTCGTGAAACTGACATGTCGAGTCACCTCCCAATGATGACTTTGTTGCTGACCGACGGCACGGAGGCACCCCAACGTTGCTCCCGCCGTCGTTGTTTTCCGGATTGCTACCCGGAATGGTGCTCGGTGCCCAGCGAAAGCCGGCTGCCGGAGGAGTCCTCCAGGACCAAGGCGACAGCCTTGTCCGGAAGCTCGAACACCATGGTGGTATTGACGGTTTCCCCCTGGTCCAACGTCATGGATGAGGACGAGGTCCAGAGCGGATGGGGCTTCCCCGAGCCCAGGCCGTCAATGAAGAAGCCGGCAGGATCCAGGGGCAGGCCGGCCTCGTCCAAGGCCGTGAACTGCACCTGGATGCGCACACGGTGCGCACCCTCCTGCGGCTCCCCAGCGAGCGCAGCCACCTCAGACGGCGGCTGCCACCCATCAATTTCGAGCGGAACCAGGCCGGTGATGCTGGCCGAACCACCCGGTACGTCAACGGAGGCGCCCATCGGAGCGCTGGGCTTCACCTCCGCCGTGAGGAACAGGTAGCCGAACGCGATTCCGAGCAGGCACACCAGGCCCAGCGGAATGGCGATGGGACGGCGCCTCCGGGAAGCACGCGCGGGCGCCGGAGCGGATTCCCCATGTTCAAGCTGTAGTGCTGACATGTCGCCAATGCTCACCCGGGCACTTGAAAAAAACTTTGGAAAACACACGTGTGGGTCCCGGCGGTTGGGGGGAGCGCCGGGACCCGTGTGGACCTTTGCGGTCTGGGAGATACTTTCGCCCAAGCGCCTTGGAAAAAGTTTGTGCAGGTCAGAACCGGTTTGGGGGAGGGCGGACCCCCCGGAATTGAGGGTGCTGGGTCCGCCCCAGAGTGGGCTGGCGGGGAACCCTGACCGGCCCGATTATTAATCCACCGGCGGCAGTTGACGCCGCCGGGCCACGTTGGGGGTAGGGGCGATTATGAAAACAGAATCCAGTCCGGCTGTGTCCATTTCCATCCGTCTCATCGGCAGCCTGCGCGTAGAGCGGACCGGCGAAACGATGACCGCGGCGACCCTTGGCAGCCCGAAGGCCCGCCAGGTCCTGGAGATCCTGGCCCTGCAGCCGGGCATAGCCGTCTCCCGCGACCGGATGATCGAGCTGCTCTGGGGCGGGCATCCGCCGGCCACCGCGCGGGCCACCCTGGAAAGCTACGTCAGCGTCATCCGCAAGCACATCCAGCCGGGCCAGGCCAAGACCGGGCCGCTGCGCACCGAAAACGGCTGCTACTTCCTCGACCCGCGGCTGGTCCACGTGGACCTGGACCGGTTCGAGCGGCTGGCCGGAAAGGTGGATGGAGCCAAGCCGGCCGAGGCCTACGCCCAGCTGCTCAAGCTCCTGGACATGGCAACGGCCCCGCTGCTCAGCGACGAGCTCACCGTGGAGTGGGCCGAGGAAGCCCGGCACCGGCATGAGGCCCTGGTGGTGGACTGCCGGATCCGGGCCGCCGAAGCCGCCGCGGCCTTGGGCAAGCACGACGACGCCGTGCACTGGGCCCAGCGCGCCGTCGCCTCGGAGCCCTTGAACGAGCGCGCCTGGACGGTTCTGGTTGGCAGCCTTGAGCAGAGCGGACGCTACACCGAAGCGCTGCAGGCCTACGACCGCTACCGCATCAGCCTCCGGCGCGACCTTGGCTGCAATCCGGGCGAGGCGCTGCAGGCCGCCTACTCCAGGCTGCTGCGCCAGACCTCCTCGGACGAAGCCGACCTGGCCGAGCTCCTGTCGGCCCTGCTTTGCCTGAACGAGCACGTCAAGAGCCGGTCCCTCGGCCACCGCCCGGCCGCCCGGATTCCCGGCGTGGACTCGGTCGACTACGTCAGCGCCGGCAACCTGATCGGCAGCTTCCTGGACAAGGCGCTGGCCGTCGTCTGACGCGCCGGAGCCCTGGGCGCTGCCGGGCGCCTCTTACAGGTTCCCGGCGGGCACTCCCGGTTCCACGGCCTCAGGCCTGCTGAACCGGGTGCCGGCGTAGAAGAAGGCGGTGCCGTCCGGCCGGGTCGCGAACATGTCCACCTTGGCATCGGAGTTGAAGTCGCCCGGGCCGAGGATCCGGTTGAAGCCGTTCCAGCCGCCGGACCCGATCCTGCGTTCCTGCGAGAACCAGCCGTCCGAGAACGATGCCAGGCCGGTGCGCAGCCACAGCGAGCCATCCGGCTTGCGCAGCACAATGTCCCCGGTGCCGCCACCGTCGTAGTCACCCACGGGAACGACGGCGGTGTAAGCGTTCCAGCCGGAACCCGCCACAGCGCGGGGGCCGTGGGAGGTGCCGGTGCCCGGGCCGGCATAGAGATAGACGGTGCCGTCCCGGGCGACCGCGAGCAGGTCGTTGTTGCCGTCCCGGTTGACGTCTCCGGGAGCTTCGAGGTGGAGGAATTGTCCCCAGCCGGAGTTCCCGATCTTGACGCGGCGCTCGTAGCCTTCATCGCCGCCGCCGATCCGGCCGGTGCCGGCGTAGAACCAGAGTGATCCGTCCCTTTGGCGCGCAATCAGATCATTGGACCCGTCGCCGTCGTAATCTCCTGCGCCCAGGAGCTTGTCGTAGATCTGCCAGCCGGTGCCGATGGAGATGCGGCTGCCGTAGCTGCCCTCGCCGTCACCGGCAGCGAAGCCCAAGGTGCCGTCCGGCCTGGTCGCCAGCAGGTCCGCCTTGCCGTCGCCGTTGAAGTCGCCGGGCGCGGCCATCAGCGTGTAGGCATCCCAGACCGGATCGCCGGTCCGCGTGCCCCGGAGGTAGCCTTCGGACTCGCTGAAGGCCGTGCCGGCATAGAAGCGGAGGCTCCTGTCGGGATAGACCGCGACCAGGTCGTTCTTGCCGTCCCCGTTGTTGTCGCCGGCGGCGAGGACGCTGCTGAAGGCCTGCCAGCCGCCGGTTCCGATCATTTCGGCCTCGGCGAAGAGGCCGCCGCCGTCCGCTTCCGAGCCGGTGCTGCGCAGCAGCCAGAGCGTGCCGTCCGGCTTCCGGCCGACGACGTCCGCCTTGCCGTCGCCGCTGAAGTCGCCGGCCGACGTGAGGTGGTCGAACTCCTGCCAGCCCGTGGCAACCAGGACGCGCGGGGCCAGGTTGCCGGTGCCGTCGCCGGGGTAGAGGTAGACGCTGCCGTCGGGCTGCCGGGCGAGAAGGTCATGGGCGCCGTCACCGTCGAGGTCGCCGGGCCCGAGAATGGTGTCGAAGCTGTCCCAACCGCTGTCGGCCAGCTGGACGGCAGGGGCGTAGGCGGCACCCTCGGCACCCGGATAGAGCCAGAGTGATCCGTCGGTGCGCCGTGCCAGCAGGTCCGGGTAGCCGTCGCCGTCGAAAGTGCCGGCACCGGCCAGCTGGTCGAAGATGTCCCAGCCGGAGCCGATCTGCGTGGCCGCGGCGTAGCCTCCGGCACCGTTGCCGGAGTGGAACCAGAGGGTGCCGTCACTGCGCCGGGAGAGCAGGTCGGCGTGCGAATCCAGGTCCAGGTCCTGCGCCGCGGCGGTCAGGAAGGAGTTGTCCGGCTCAGGGGCGGGCGTGGGCGTCGGGCTCGGTTCGGGAATCGGGGTCGGCGTCGGGGCGGGGGTAGGCGCGGTCCCGGGAGCACGGCCGCCACTGCCGCTGCGGCATCGACGAGGCCGGCGCCGCAGCCTTCCGTGCACGTGCCGGGCAGCGGCCGCGCGGAATTCTTCAGCTGCTCCTCGACCTGCTGCGGGGTGAGCTGCTCATTGGTGGACAGCATCAGTGCCGCGAGGCCCGCTACGTGCGGCGCCGCCATGGATGTGCCCACCGAGTAGGCATACGTCTCCTGGTCCGGCACCGTGCTTCCGGTGTTGTACGTCGAGGCGATGCCGCCGCTGACTTCGATCTCCATGGAGCCGCCCGGCGCCGTCACATCCACGGCACTGCCGTAATTGGAATACGGGGCCCGGTTGCCCTGCCGGTCGCTGGCCGCCACGGTGATGACGTTCTGGCAGTTGGCCGGGCTGCTGTTGCCTGCCGACTGGTTCTCATTGCCGGCCGCCACGACCATGGCCGCGCCGCGGCCCACGCCGTCGTTGATGGCCCGTTGCATGGTCGTGGAACAGTAGCCCGGACCGCCCACGCTGAGGTTGACCACGTCCGCGGGATTGCTGTTGGCCGGCAGGCCCGGCACGGCTCCGCCGGTGGCCCATGTGATGCCGTCGGAGATGTCCGACATGTAGCCACCGCATGCCCCGAGCGCGCGGATGGGGAGGATCTTGGCGCCGGGGGCCACGCCGGTGACGCCCTGGCCGTTGTTGCCGACCGCCGCCACCGTGCCGGCGACGTGCGTGCCGTGCCAGGAAGAGAGCGCGGACGCCGTCGTGAAGCCGCATTCGGCGTCGTCGTACCAGTCGCCCTCATCCTGCGGGTTCGGATCCCGGCCGTTCCCGTCGCGGGCCCGGGCCGGGTCCGACATCATGTCGTACCCGGGCAGCACGTTCGGCATCAGGTCGGTGTGCTGCGTGATGCCGGTATCGACCACTGCCACGATCGCCCCGCCGCCCGTGCTGGAGTCCCACGCGGCCGGGACGCGGATGCCGGCCCGCTCCTCGTGCAGGTCCCATTGCAGCTCGTAGAACGTGTCGTTGGACGTGGCCAGCGGCCGCATGAGGACATCCGGCTCCGCGTACTCGACTGCCCGCTGCGACTGCAGCCCGCGGACCAGTTCCTGGCTCTCGGCGGCGCTGAGTTCCTCGTCCGTTGCGAGCACCCGGGCGCCGCCAGCGGTGGTCCGCACCTCCTTCACGGACACGCCGAGCTCCTTGGCGGCCTGCCCGTACGCCTTGGCCCGGCCGCCGCTTTTGATCTGCGCCGTGTCGCGGAATTTCACGACGAACCGGTCGTGGCCCCGTTCCTGCCTGCGGGAGCGGGCGTGCCGCGGTTGTTCGCCGGGCCCGGCGGATCCTCCTGGGCAGCGGCAGGCGCGGCCAGCAGGGAACCTAGTACGACGGCGATGCCAAGGGTTGCGGTGGAAATCCTGCGTAGCGGGCGGGACGGCATGGTGATCCTCCAAGTCGGCACGGTACGGCCCGGCGGGGAAGCCCGGTGATGGCTTGGCCGGGAACGGTCCGGACGCCGTCAGTGTAGGACCGGGAGCATGCCGGCTGAAAGGTATAACCCGAATTCAGCATTGCAATTGGAGCAGGACGCGGCGAATGCGGCCCGGCACCCTTGACTTGTGGCGGAAGCGTCGTAGCGCAGGCGCTCAGGAACCTGCGGCCTGCGGATCGTTGCCGAGCGCCTTGAGCACCCGCTGCACCGACCCGCCCAGGTTGTGCTCGGTCTTCAGGCCGTCCATGCGGCTGAGCCGTCCGGCGTCGAGCGGACGAAGGCTTGCGTCGAAGCCGCCGAAGCTGAGGTCGCGGACCACATTGACGACCCGCGGAGCCGCAGCGAGGTAGTCCGCCGCAGCGGAAATCTTCGCCCGCATGGGAGCTCCCATCGCCGTCGTATGATCCCCGGCTGCAGCAATAATCCCGTCGAGGTCGACGAATTCCTGCAGGAGCTTGGCTGCCGTCTTCTCGCCGATCCCGGAGACGCCGGGCAGTCCGTCGGAGGCGTCGCCGCGCAGCACGGCGTAGTCGGCGTACTGCACCGGCAGCACGCCGTACTTGCCGACGACGGTCGCATCGGTCACCGTCTCCAGCTTGCTCATGCCGCGTGCGGTGTAGATGACCCGCACGTTGCGGGAATCATCAACGAGCTGGAACAGGTCGCGGTCCCCGGTGACGACGTCGACCGGGAGGTCAGCCTGCGCCGCGAGGCTGCCGATGACGTCGTCGGCCTCGTGCTCCGGCGCGCCGACCACCGCGATCCCGAGCACGTCCAGGACCTCGCGGATCAGCGGCAGCTGGGCGACCAGGCCGGGCGGGGTCTCCTCCACATCGATACCGCCCGGGACGGCCTCCGCCACCCGGTGGGCCTTGTAGCTCGGGAGCAGATCGACCCGCCAGCCGGGGCGCCAGTCGTCGTCCCAGCACGCCACGAGCTGGGTGGGCTGGAAGTCGGTGACGAGGCGGGCAATGATGTCGAGGAGGCCGCGGACGGCGTTCACCGGAGTGCCGTCGGGCGCCTTCAGGGAGTCCGGCACGCCGTGGAAGGCACGGAAATACAGCGACGCAGTGTCGAGGAGCATCAGGCGATCGGTCACGTAGGTGATCTTCTCACGCGCTAGGGACGGCCGGCCGGACGCCAGCGCTCGCGGTACGCCGGGTGTCCGACGTACGGCAGCGCCATGATCTGCAGCAGCGCGAGGACCTCGGAGTCCCCGTTGCCCCGGCGCCCCAGCCACTGGACGCGGCTGATCAGGCGGCGCTTGGCCTCGCACTCGGCGAGCGCGCGGTCCAGCACGGGCACCGATGCGGCCTGGCCCCAGGAGCGGACGTTGGCTTCGTCTTCGGCGATCCGGGCGAGCAGGAACTCGACGATCTCCTCCACCCTTCCACCGTACGCCCGCGAGCTGAACGCCGCCGGGGAGCACCGCCGTCGTACTTCCCCTCAGCGGGCGGGAGGGTTCAGGCGAGGGACGCGGCGATGGCGTCGAAGGCCTGCACGGTGGAGAAGATCTTGTGCGCGTCCTGCGGGTAGGGCCAGCTGGAGAGTTTGGCCGCAACGATGCCGGCGGGCCGGTTGATGTAGATCATCTGGCCGTGGATGCCGAGGCAGAGGACGACGTCGTTTCCCGGGTACGGGAACCAGAACTGGTTGCGGTACATGCCGCCGGGCATCCGGTTGTCGTCCGGGCTGGCGGCGAACGCCTCGCGGGAGTCGGGGCCGCCGGCCAGGGTGTCGTGGATCCACGCGGCCGGGACCACCTGTTCGCCGGTAAGGCTGGCTCCGTCGCGCAGGATGAGCGAGCCGAAGCGGACCATGTCCCGCAGCGTGGCGTTGATCCCGCCGTCGAACATGCCGGTGCCCACGGAGTCGACGCCGATGGTGGCATCTGCGTGTGCGCCGAGTTTGCTCCAGAGCAACTCCGACATCAGCTCGGGCATAGTGCTGGCTCCGGCTGCCTCGCAGACCCAGCCGAGCACATCCGTCTCGCAGGAACGGTACTCGAACGCGCCGCCGTGCGCGGACTTGCGTTCCAGGGTGAGCAGGAAGTCGTACATCGTGCGCGGCAGGTCCGGCCGGGACCGCGGAGCCCAGCCGATCGCCTGTTCCAGCAGCCGTACTTCCGCGTTGGGATCAAGGTAGTTCTCGGAGAAGGCAATGCCCGAGCGCATGTCCAGCAGGTGCCGCACCGTGGCGCCGGCATAGCCGGACCGGGCGAGCGCGGGGACGTACGCGGTGACCGGCGCTTCGACATCGAGGCTGCCCGCATGGCTGAGCGCCCCGGCCACCATCGCCACCAGCGACTTGCTGACGGACATGAGCAGGTGCGGGGTCTCCGCAGTCATCCCGGCGAAATACTCCTCCGCGAGGACTTCGCCGTTCCGGGTGACGATCCAGCCGTCCGTGTCCGTGCCGTCGATGACCTGGCCGACCGTCCGCGGGCCGCCGAGCGCCGGCAGTGCAACCGTCAGGTCGCGGACCGCGGCGCCGGCCGGCGGCAGTTCCGCCACCGGGCCGGTGCCGCGTGAGATGCGGGCCGTCGGCAGGAACTCGGCGAAGTGCTGGAAGGTCCAGCGGAGGTGCGGCGAAGTCTGCCAGTTCTGCAGGTCCACGCCGCCGGGGAATCCATCCGCGGGGGCCGCCGCTGCTTCATGTGCACCTGTCTGTGCGCTCAAGTCCATTATTGAATTTTTGCCTCTTGGGGCGGATTTGGGTAATCGGCCGGCCGCAGCGGGATGCCGGCATACTGCGCACGCAGCGAGTCGATCAAGTGCTTGGCGCGGATGCTCAGCACGGTGCTGCCGTTGGCCGCGTCCACCTGAAGCCGGCCCTTGGTCACCAGCACGCCCAGATCCGCGCCCTTCCAGCGGTAGTCGCCCGGGCCGTAGATCCGCAGGAAGAACGCCTCGGTTTCGTCCTGCAGCTGGTGCCAGTCCAGCGCAGCGCGCCTGAAGACCAGGTCGCCGTTGTCACCGAGGGCGTACTGCCCGGTCGCGGGTGAAGCGACGATATGTTCGACGGCGGGATTCGTCTCTTTGATGATCATCTGGCTCCAGACATCCGCCGTGCACAGCTCTTCCCAGCGCTGGTTGATCTCGTCCACGTCCAGCTCGAACTCCACATCCATGAACTCGAGCAGGTGGAACAGGAACAGCGGCACGTCCGCGTAGGCGCCGGCCGTGACGTTGGTGATGGCCGAAGCGCCGCTGATGCGCGGGTTCAGCTCGCCGAGGTAGACCTCGTCGGTGTCGAGGTCGATCAGCAGGTCGACCTCGAAGAAGCCGCGGTAGCCCTCCTGGCCGAGCCGGTCGCCCAACCGCCGCACCAGATCCTGGGCGCGCTCGCGCTGCTCGCCGGCCAGTACCGTGGAGTGCATCTCGTTGCCGCACCAGCCCCCGCGGTACGGCGTCAGTTCGGCGTAGCCGGTCAGCTCAGTCATAAAGGGCCCGACGACGGTGCCACAGCGGGTGAGCACGGCTTCCACCGCCACGGGGCGGTTGTTGATCCGCCGCATCACCTTGGCATCCTGTCCGATGATCTGGTCCTTGTGCTCTTCCCAGTCCGACTCCGACGAGATGAAGAACGTGGTCTTGCCCGAATCACCGTAGGGAGTCTGCACCACCAGCTCATTGCCCAGCCCGGCCTGGTCCGCGGCGGCGCGCAAGCCGTCCCAGTCCTCCACTGCCGTCAGCACGTTCGGCACGCTCGGCGCGCCGGCTTCATTGCCGAGCTTGGTGGTCACGATCTTCGAATCCAGATGCTCCCGCAGAGCTGCCGGCGGCAGGATGAGGTCGTACCCGAGTTCGGCGCAGATGCTCTCGGTTTCCTCGTCGAAGAAGACCATGGCCACCTTGGGCCTGACGCCCTTGGGCGTGCGCCGGCGCATAAAGGCCCGGACCTCGGGATTGGTCAGCAGCCAGTTGTTGATCGCCTCGCCACTCTCGAACTCCCCGGCGGCCTTGCGCGTCGGCGAGAACATCCGCGGGTGCGCGCCGTCCCAGCTGTCGTAGTAGGAAATGTAGGAGAAGTTCCGGACCCACCGGTCCAGGCCGAGCAGGTTGAACGAAGTGGCCCCGACGAAGAAGATCGGCACATCGTTCGTGCGGAAGAAATGCCGTACCTCGGAAATATTGCGCAGCGGATGCCTCGTCGGGTAGGCAGCCGCCGGGGCAAAAGCCGCATCTGTGCCCACGCTGATGTCCCGGACCTTGGCCGCCGGAGCAGCGCCCGCCGGACCCGCCGGAGCAGCGCCC
>NZ_ANPE02000188.1 GCF_000328305.2 Arthrobacter crystallopoietes BAB-32
CCCGCTCCCGTACCCGCCATTGCCTCCCCGCTGCTTCCGCGGCCGGACAGGAGCCCTCTAGTCCGGGCTCTGACGACCGGCCTCCGGGGGCCTATCCCGGGAAAGTCCACTCCGTCCTGCGGGCGGTGGTGCGCTAATGGAATGGTTCCAGATCATTGCTGGACTGCTGCTGATCCTCGGCACCGGCTTCTTCGTCGCCGTCGAGTTTTCCCTCGTTGCGCTTGACCAGCCCGCGGTGCAACGCGCCATCGACCAGGGCGACAAGGGC
This sequence comes from Arthrobacter crystallopoietes BAB-32, assembly GCF_000328305.2. Classification (GTDB taxonomy): domain Bacteria; phylum Actinomycetota; class Actinomycetes; order Actinomycetales; family Micrococcaceae; genus Crystallibacter; species Crystallibacter crystallopoietes_A. The sequence goes on from NZ_ANPE02000188.1 coordinate 269, forward strand.
GCTGTCCCGCTGATGAAGTGCCTGAAGTCGCTCTCCACCCAGCTCTCCAGCTGCCAGCTGGGCATTACGTTGACCACCTTGCTGACCGGTTTCCTGCTCGAGCCTGCGATCAGCTCGCTGCTGCGGGCGCCGCTGGCGGCCCTGGCTGTGCCCGAAGCCGTGATCCGGCCCGCGGGGGCGGTGATTGCCATGACCCTGGCGACCCTGCTGTCGATGCTGATCGGCGAGCTTGTGCCCAAGAACGCGTCGATTGCGCTGCCAATGGCCGTCGGCAAGGCGGTGGCGAGGCCGCAGCTGGTCTTCACTGCCGTTTTCAAGCCGGCGATCGTCCTGCTCAACGGCTTCTCCAACAAGGTGCTGCATCTCTTCGGGCTCGAGGCCAAAGAGGAACTGACCGGTGCGCGCACGCCGTCCGAATTGGCCTCCCTGGTAAGGCGCTCGGCCGAGATGGGCACGCTGGACGCAGGAACCGCGAACTTCCTGTCCCGGACGCTCGCGTTCTCCGGGCGGACGGCGGCGGATGTCATGACCCCGAGAATCCGGGTCGAATTCATCGAGGCGGACCAATCGGTCGAGGACCTGGTAGCCGCCGCCCGGCGCACCGGCTACTCACGCTTCCCCATCCTGGGCGACTCTCCGGACGACGTCCGCGGCGTGGCCCATATCAAGAAGGCCATTGCGGTGCCTCGGCAGAAGCGGCAGGACTTGGATGCCGCGACCATCATGTCGGAGGTCCTGCGCGTGCCCGAGACTGTCCACCTGGACTCCCTGCTCGCCGAACTGCGGGCGTCCAACCTGCAGTTCGCCATCGTGCTGGACGAGTACGGCGGCACCGCCGGCGTAGTCACCCTGGAGGACCTGGTGGAGGAAATCGTCGGCGAGGTCTCGGATGAACATGACCGGGTCAAGCCCGGCGTGCTGCAAAGCGCCCAAGGGGACTGGTACTTCCCGGGCCTGATGCGGCCGGACGAAGTGACCGAGCAAATCCCGCAGCTCACGGTTCCCGACGAGGCCAGCTATGAAACCGTGGGCGGCTTCATCATGAGCGAGCTGGGCAGGATTGCCGCCGTTGGCGACCGCGTCGAGGTCAGCGGGGGCTGGCTGGAGGTCGAGCGGCTGGATGGCCGCCGCATCGACCGGGTCCGGTTCATACCGGCGCCTGGGCCCTCCGCGACGCTGGCGCCGTCTGCTGTCGCGCACGGCGCCGCGGCGGCCGAAGGAGGCCGACGATGAGTTCGGGCCTGGGCATCGTGTGCTGATTGTCCTGCTGCTGGGCAACGCCTTCTTCGTCGGCGCGGAGTTCGCCGTCATGTCCGCCAGGCGGAGCCAGATCGAACCGCTGGCGGAGCAGGGGTCCAAACGCGCGAAGACCACGTTGTGGGCAATGGAGAACGTCTCGCTCATGCTGGCATGTGCGCAGTTGGGCATCACCGTCTGTTCGCTGCTGATCCTGAACGTGGCCGAGCCGGCCATCAAGGAACTGCTGCTGGTGCCGCTGGAGGAATGGATCGGCATTCCGCATGAAGTCTCCTACGGGATCTCCTTCGTCATTGCGCTGCTGCTGGTGACCTTCCTGCATGTGACGTTCGGCGAGATGGTCCCGAAGAACATGTCCGTCTCGATGGCGGACAAGGCCGCGCTCCTGCTGGCGCCGCCACTGGTGTTCATCTCGCGGATCGTGAAGCCCGTTATCGCCACGCTGAACTGGTCGGCGAACCATATCCTGCGAGCCCTGCGGATCGAACCCAAGGACGAGGTGACATCCACCTTCACGTTGGAGGAAGTCCAGTCAATCGTGCAGGAATCCACCCGCCATGGCCTGGTGGAGGACGAGGCGGGCCTGATTTCCAGCTCCCTTGAGTTTTCCGGACAGACGGCCGAGTCGATCATGGTCCCGCTGAAGGACCTGGTCACCATCGGGGTGGACACGACGCCGGCTGAGTTCGAGCGCGTGGTGGGCCGGACCGGCTTCTCCCGTTTCGCGATTGCCGACGACGACGACAACCTCACCGGGTACCTTCACCTGAAGGACGTCATGACCATCCCCGAGGACCGCTACGCGACCACCATTCCGGTCACGAAGGTCCGGACGCTGGCGAACCTGGGCCTGCACGAGGAGATCGAGGACGCCCTGGCCGTCATGCAGCGGACCGGGTCGCATCTGGCGCGCGTCATCGGCCCGGACGGAACGACCCGAGGCGTGCTTTTCCTCGAGGACGTGCTGGAGGAACTGGTGGGCGAAATCCGGGACACTACCCAGAACCAGGGCCTCCGCCGAATGGGTGCCTGACGGCACAGTGCCCGTAATGCGAATGATTCGCGTTCACAGGTAGACTGGTTGAGGCCATAATGCCGACCCGTTCCGCCACAGTAAGGATCCCATGCGCCGTTCAAACCTTGCCGCCGTCGCCGCCCTGGCCGGGGCCGGACTGCTGCTGTCCGGCTGCGGTTCCGCTGAGCAGGCCAATAACGACGGCGGCAGCGGCAGCGGGATCGAAGTGGTCACCTCCACCAATGTCTACGGGGACCTGGTTCGCACCATTGGCGGCAGCCATGTCTCGGTGACGTCCATCATCGACCGGATGTCGCAGGATCCGCACTCCTACGAAGCGACCGCGCGCGACAAACTCGCCGTTTCCGAGGCCGACCTCCTGGTGGAGAACGGCGGCGGCTATGACAGCTTCATCCACAAGCTGGCCGACGACACCGGCAAGGACCACGAGTTTGTCATTACGGCAGTCGAGCTCTCCGGGGTCGAAGGAGCGCCTGAGAATTCCGAACACGGCGAAGAGCCGGCCGAGGCAGGCCACGAAGGGCACCAGCATGGCGAGTTCAACGAACATGTCTGGTATGACCTGGCCACTGTCAGCGAGGTCGCCGGCTCGATCGCGGCCAAGCTTGGCGAGATCGAGCCGGAGCACGCCGCGGAGTTCACGGCGAACGCCGAGGAGTTCCAGGAACAACTGGATGGCCTGCAGGTCCAGCTGGACGAGGTAGCCGGCAAGGTCGACGGCAAGGCAGTGGCCGCCTCGGATCCGGTTCCGGCGCATCTGTTCAACGCCGCCGGCCTGGAGAACCGTACCCCCGTGGAGTTCATCGAGGCGGTCGAAGAAGGTGCGGACGTGCCGCCGACAGCGCTGCGTGCGGCCATGGACCTGGTCGCGTCGGGCGACGTGGAGTTCCTGGCTTACAACGAGCAGACCGAGTCGAGCCAGACCCGGCAGCTCCGGGAGGCGGCGGAAAACGCAGGACTCGCCGTCGTCGTTTTCACCGAAACCCTGCCCGAGGACCAGGACTACCTGACTTGGATGGCCAACAATATCCAGAGCATTGCCGACCATGCCGGCGACTGAACCGCCAAACCGGCAGGCCGCAGCGGCCGCTGCCGGCTCCGCCATCGCGCTCACGGACGCCACGCTTGCCTACGGCGACCGGGTGCTGTGGCGGGACCTTGACCTGCAGGTCAGGCCAGGGGAGTTCCTCGCCGTGCTGGGCCCCAACGGTTCGGGCAAGACGAGCCTCCTGCGCGTGCTGCTGGGCCTGCAGGCGCTGAACAGCGGAACGGCCCGGATTGCCGGCCATGCCGTGCGGCGCGGCAGCCGGGACATTGGCTACATCCCCCAGCAGAAAGCCTTCCGCGCCGGCAGCCCACTGCGGGCGCGCGATCTCGTCGGGCTGGGGCTGGACGGGCACCGCTGGGGATTCCGGCTCAGCGGACGGCCCTTCCGGAAGCGGGTGGACGAGCTGCTGGACCTGGTCGGAGCTTCCGCCTACGCCGATGTGCCGGTGGGGCTGCTGTCGGGCGGAGAGCAGCAGCGGCTGCGCGCGGCACAGGCGCTGGCAACCGATCCCAAGGTGCTGTTGTGCGATGAACCGCTGCTGTCGCTGGACCTGCACCACCAGCAGGCGGTGAGCTCCTTGATCGACGGCCAGCGCCGCCGGAAAAACACGGCGGTGGTGTTCGTCACGCACGAGATCAACCCCATTATCGACTACGTGGACCGCGTCCTGTACCTGGCGGGCGGCCAGTTCCGGGTTGGCACGCCGGAAGAGGTCATGACCACGGCCGTGCTCTCGGACATGTACGGCACCCAGGTGAAGGTCATCCGGAACGAGGGACGGCTGGTTGTTGTAGGCCTGCCGGATGCCACCACGCATGAGCACGGGGGCCACGAGGATGGTGAGGACTGAGCCATGGACCTGAACGAAGTATTCGTTGCGATCTTCAACTTCGAGGACTACGGGCAGCTGCTGCCGCTGGTGACCAACTCGCTCATCGCGGGAGTGGCCCTGGGCTTGGTCGGGGGCCTGATTGGCACCTTCGTGATGCTGCGCGACCTGGCCTTTGCCGTGCATGGCATTGCCGAGCTGTCTTTTGCCGGTGCGGCGTTTGCCCTGCTGATCGGTACCAACGTCGTCTTCGGTTCGCTGGTCGGGTCCGTCGTTGCCGCCGTGATCCTCGGTCTCATGGGCAAGCGCGCACGGGACCGGAACTCCAGCATCGGTGTCATGATGCCGTTCGGGCTGGGACTGGGCATCCTTTTCCTGTCCCTCTATGAGGGCCGGTCCGCCAACAAATTCGGGCTCCTGACCGGGCAGATCGTCTCGGTGGACACCGTCCAGGTGAACCTGATGCTGGTCTGCTCCGCCGTCGTGATTATCGCGCTGCTGGCCATTTGGCGCCCGCTGACCTTCGCCAGTGCCGATCCGGATTTGGCCGTGGCCCGCGGCGTCCCGGTGGGCAAGCTGTCCGTGGCCTTCATGGTCCTGCTGGGGCTGGCCGTGGCGCTGTCGATCCAGATCGTCGGCGCCCTGCTCGTGCTGGCCTTGGTGATCACGCCCGCCGCGGCGGCGATGCGGGTCACGGCCTCGCCGCGGCTGGTGGTGCTGCTCAGCGTCGTGTTCGCCACCACCGCAATGGTGGGCGGTATCCTGCTCGCGCTGGGCGGCCGGATACCGATCAGTCCCTACGTGACGACGCTATCGTTCCTGATCTACGTGGTGTGCCGTTTGGTCGGGGCCTGGCGGACCAAGCATGGGCGGGTCGGCAGGACGGCGTTGCCTGTCCCGGCTACTGCCCCTTAGCGCTGCAGTCGGGACACAGCCCGTACATCTCCACGGTGTGCGCAACCTGGGTGTAGCCGTGCTCGCGGGCTACACCGGCGGCCCACTTTTCGACGGCGGGGGCTTCGATCTCCTCGGCCCTGCCGCACTTCCGGCACAGCAGGTGGTGGTGGTGATGTTCGGCCTCGCACCGGCGGTAGACAGCTTCGTTGTCGTCCTTGCGCAGCACGTCGACCAGTCCGTCGTCCGCCATGGACTGCAGGATACGGTAGGTCGTCGCCAGCGAGACGGATTCACCGCGGTCATGGAGCAACCGGTGCAGTTCCTGCGTGCTGATGAAGTCATCCAGGCTGTCCAACGCCTGGCTGACCGCTAGCCGCTGCCGGGTCACCCGTGGCTCGGAACCGCGACGGCGGGCCTTGGGATCGGCAGAGGTGGATGGCATGGGGGCTCGAGTCTCCTTGTTCCGGGCACTAAAACCTTGGCGTCCAGCCTATCAGCCGGTTGCCGACGGTGAAGGGCTGGGTAGTCTTGGACCATGCTGCTCACCAAGTTCACCCATGCTTGCGTCCGGCTTGAAAAAGACAGCCACGTGCTGGTCATCGACCCAGGCGGCTTCTCCGAATTGGATTCCGCGCTCCGCGACGCCTCGACGGTACTGATTACGCATGAACATGACGACCATGTCGACCGCGAGCGGCTGCCCGGGATGATTACTTCCGCTGCCGGGATGCAGGTGTACGCCCCGGAGGCCCTCGCCGATGAACTGCGGGAGCTCGCTCCGGAAGCAGCCGCCCGGATCCACGCCGCTGCGCCGCAGACCAGGTTTTCCGTGCCCGGGTTCGAGATCCGCACCTATGGCGGCCAGCACGCCCTGATCCACCCGCACATACCCATGGTGGACAACATCGGCTACCTGGTGGACGACGAGGTCTACCACCCCGGAGACGCCCTGGTCGTCCCGCACCGGCAGCATGTGCCGACCCTCCTGGTGCCGGTCCACGCCCCCTGGTCCAAGACCTCCGAGGTCATCGATTTCATTACGTCGGTGCGGCCCGATCGCGCGTACCCCATCCACGACGGGTTGCTCAACACCATGGGGCAGGGACTGGTGGAGAAGCACCTGAGCCGGTTCGGGGAGCTGTACGGCACGCGCTATGAGCACCTGGAGCCGGGCCAGAGCGTTACAGTGTGACTGACCTGCCGTTCGACCCGAACGGCGGCACTCCGCCGGCAAAGGCGCCGGCAAGCAGTTCAGAAGGAGATCCCATGAAGACTCTGATGGACGTACCTACCCTGCGGGAGCGGATGACCTCCGGACAACGCACGGTGGTACTCGATGTGCGCTGGGCCCTGGGAGACCCGGACGGGCACAAGCATTACCTGGCGGGCCATATCCCCGGCGCCGTTTTCGTGGACCTGGAAACCGGGCTGGCAGCGCCGCCGGCGCAGGGGCTGGGCCGCCATCCACTCCCGGAACCGGCTGCCTTCGAGGAAGCTGCCCGGGAGTGGGGCATTAACACGTACGACACCGTAGTGGCGTACGACGACGTGGGGGGAGTTTCCGCGGCACGCTTGTGGTGGCTGCTGCGCGACGGCGGGTTCGACGACGTCTTCCTGCTCGACGGGGGACTGGCCGCGTGGCGGCAGGCAGGCTTCGAGCTGGAGACCGGCGAGGAATGCCCGTCCCTGGGCGATGTGCGACTGGAGCCGGGGCACATGCCGCTGCTGCGGCTGGACGAGATGGAGGCGTTCCCCGGCACCGGGGTGTTGCTCGACGCCCGCGCCGGAGAACGCTACCGCGGCGAGAAGGAACCGGTTGATCCCAAAGCCGGCCACATCCCCGGTGCCCTCAGCGCGCCGACGACGGAGAATCTCGGCACGGGTGCCCGCTTCCTGCCCGCCGCGGAGCTGCGTGCCAGGTTCCGCAGCCTTGGCGTGGCTCATGGCAAGCCCATCGCGGTCTACTGCGGCTCCGGTATCAGCGCAGCACACGAGATCGCAGCCTTGGCCCATGCCGGGTTGGAAGCAGCGCTGTTCCCCGGTTCCTGGTCCCAATGGTCGCAGCTGGATTTGCCCGTGGCTGTCGGCCCCGAGCTACGGGGAAGCACCCCTGCGCGCAGGCCGGCCTCAGCCCGCGGCCAAGACACACGGCAGTGCCAAAGTGGAGGCTGAGCGTGCCAGCCGGTAGCGTCGCAGTATGACTCTTGGCCGACCGAAACCGCCCCCGCTGGACCAGCACCTGCCCGAGCGGCTGCCGGCCAGCCCCGGTACCGGCGTGGCCGCGTACGGCGCCACCTCGGCGGAGTCCGGACTGGTTCCGCTGCGGATCCAGCGCCGCACCATAGGAGCCCACGACGTCGAAATCAGCATCGATTATTGCGGCGTCTGCCATTCCGACGTGCACTCCACGCGCAGCGAATGGCGCCCGCCGAAGTACCCGCTCGTTCCCGGACACGAGATCGTGGGCCGCGTAACCGGGGTCGGTGATGATGTGACGCTCTTCGACGTCGGGGACCTGGTCGGCGTCGGCTGCATGGTGGATTCCTGCCGTAACTGCCCGAGCTGCGAGGACGGCCTGGAACAGTACTGCGAATCCGGCTCGGTAGGAACGTACGGGTCGGTGGACCGGGAGCATGGCGGAGAGGTGACCCAAGGCGGGTATGCCACCTCGATCGTCGTCGATGAGGACTTCTGCCTGCGGATCCCGGACAACCTGGATCCCGCCGCGGCAGCGCCCCTGCTGTGCGCGGGCATTACCACTTATTCGCCCCTGCGCTACTTCGGGGCGCAGACCGGCGACAGCGTGGGCGTCGTCGGTTTGGGCGGGCTGGGGCATATGGCTGTCAAGCTTGCCAAGGCCATGGGGGCCGAGGTTACGGTGTTCACGACCTCGCCGGAGAAATCCGGGGCGGCCCGTGCCCTGGGCGCGGACCGGGTGGTCGTTTCGGCCGACCAGGCCGCGATGGCAGCTGCCGCGGACAGCATCGACCTGGTCATCGATACCGTGGCGGCCCGCCACGACCTCGTTCCTTATCTGCGGACGATCCGCCGCGACGGCGCACTGGTCCAGCTGGGCCTGCCGGGCGAAGACATGCCACCGATCCCGGTCAGTGCGCTGATGCGGCGGCGCATCACCTACGCCAGCTCGTTGATCGGCGGCATCGCCGAGACGCAGGAGATGCTGGATTTCTGCGCCGAACAAGGCATCACCGCCGAGATCGAACCCGTCACCGCCCAGCAGCTCAACGCAGCCTTCGACCGGATGGTCGCCGGCGACGTCAAATACCGCTTTGTGCTGGATACCGCATCACTGAAGGAGAGTGCATGAGCACGCTGTTCACCAAGATCATCAACGGCGACATCCCCGGCAAGTTCGTGTGGAAGGACGACGACGTTGTGGCCTTCCTCAGCATCGGACCGCTGGCGGACGGCCACACCCTCGTGGTCCCGCGGCAGGAGGTGGATCGCTGGACCGACGCTCCGGCGGAGCTGTGGCAGAAGCTGACCGGCGTTGCCCAGACCATCGGCAAAGTGCAGGTCGAGACCTTCGGGACGCCGCGCGCCGGCATGATCATCGCCGGGTTCGAGGTGGACCATCTGCACCTGCACGTCTGGCCCGCCAGTTCGGAGGCGGAGTTCGACTTCAAGAAGGCACAACAGAACCCGGATCCGGACCGGCTGGAGGACAATGCGCAAAAACTGCGGGAGGGCCTCCGCGCGGCCGGCTACGGCAGCTTCGTCCCCGCGGGCTAGCGCTTACCGGCTCAATGCTTCGTTCAGGGCTGTCCGGATCCGCTTCTCGGAGACGGTGTAGGCGGTGCCGAGCTCCTGGGCGAAGAAGCTGACCCGCAGCTCCTCGATCATCCACCTAACGTGCTCCAGCACCCCGGGGGTACGGGACCCGGGACGCAAGGCGGACACGGCGTCGTCGTAATCGTCTTCCAGTTTTTGGACTGCGGCCATCTGCAGCGCGTCCCGGGACACGGTGGTGGGCAGTTTCTCCAGCCGGCGCTCGATCGCCGACAGGTAGCGCGGCAGCTGGCTGAGCTGCGCGTAGCCGGTACGCGCCACGAAGCCCGGGTAGACCAGCTGCTCCAGCTGGCTCTTGATGTCGTTGAAGGCGCTGACCAGGGCCAGGCTGGTGCTCCCTTTGAGGGCCTTCTGGATCCGCCGCGTGCTGGCGAGGATTTTTTCGACGACGGCGGTCACGCTGAAGACGGTGTCAATCAGTTCCGCGCGGACCAGTTCGTAGAGGGCGTCGAATTCCTCCCGCGTCCAGGGCAGCTGCGGCGGGACGAGCTTGTCGATGGCCGCGAGCGTGCAGTCGTCGATCAGCGAGGCCACCGAACCGTGCGGATTCTGGCTGAAAGTCAGCTTTTCCGTGTTGTTCAAATGGTCCAGCACATAGCGCTGAGGCGAGGGAATCTTCAGGGCGAGCAGCCGGATGACGCCCGAGCGCATCGCCGATTCCTGCTCCGCCCGGCTCTGGAAGATCCGCAGCCCGACGGTCTCGCCCTCGTCGACGAAGGCAGGGTAGCCGGTGACTGTGTGCCCGGCGACCATGCGGGAGACCTGCTGCGGCACGACCGAAGGGGCAAAGCCCTTGAGGCCCGAACGTTCGGCCAGCACGTCGCCGTTGGCCAGCAGCATGGCCTCGGCGCGCTCGCCGGTTGCCGCGGACAACCGCGTCTTGGTTCCCACGCCGCTGGCCTGTTCGGTGGCGCGGACGCCACGGGGAGCGGACTTCGCCGCCGGCTTCACGGTCCCGGGCGTGGCGCCGAGGGAGTCGGCGATCGCCCGCCGGGTGGCCGGTGCGAGTTCTTCCTGCAGGACGGATAGGTCTTTGCCCTCGCCGAGGACCTTTCCGCGCGCGTCGACGATCCGGAAGGTCATGCGCAGGTGCGGGGGCACAGCCTCCCAGTTCCACGAACCGGGCGGGATGATGTGGCCTTTGAGCCGGCGCAGCACCAGTTCCAGCGACGGTTCGAGCTCGTCCTGCTGCGGGTCGAAATCCTCGGCCAGGGCCGCTGCCGCTGCCCGGGCGACATCCGGCGCGGGCACGAAGTTCTTGCGGACCTGCTTCGGCAGCGATTTGATCAGCGCTGTCAGCAGGTCCGCGCGCAGGCCCGGAATCTGCCAGCGGAACGGGGCCTCGGCAAGCTGGTTCAGGAACAGCACCGGAACCTCCGCCGTCACGCCGTCGGACGGATCGGGTACGCCACCCGGTGCCACCGGTGAAAATTCATAGGTCAGCGGCAGCTCGAAGGAACCATACCGCCAGTGCTGCGGGAAGGCGGCGGTGTCCAGCGCGTCCGTGTCCTGCGTCAGCAGGGCCTCGGGGTCGAAGTCCAGCAGGTTCGGGTCCTGGTGCCGGGCGGCCTTCCACCATTTGTCGAAGTGCCGTTCGGACACGACGTCGGGGCCGATCCGCTGGTCGTAGAACTCGAAGAGCGACTCGTCATCGACGCGCAGGTCGCGCCGCCGCATCCGCGTCTCCAGCTCTTCGACCTCGGCCAGCAGCTTCCGGTTGCGATGGAAGAACTTGTGGTGCGTGCGCCAGTCACCCTCGACCAGGGCATGCCGGATGAACAGCTCCCGGCTCAGCTCGCGGTCGATGCGGCCGTACTGGATGCGCCGCTGCGGCACGATCGGCACACCGTACAGGGTGACCTTCTCGTAGGCCATCACGGAACCCTGGCGCTTGGACCAGTGCGGCTCGGAGTACGTCCGCTTGACCAGCTGCGGTGCGATCTCCTCGGCCCACCGCGGATCGAATGCTGCCGCGACGCGTGCCCACAGCCTGGAGGTTTCCACCAGCTCCGCAGCCATCACCCACTCGGGCGACTTCTTGAACAGTGCGGAGCCGGGGAAGATGGCGAACCGGGTGCCGCGCGCCCCGGCGTATTCGCGCTTGCGCTCGTCATAGAGGCCGATATGGCTGAGCAGTCCGGCCAGCAGGCTCTGATGCACTGCGTCGTGGTTTCCCACCGGATCCACCTCGGGGCCGGGAGAGAGGGTGATGCCCAGCGGCTTGGCGAGCTGGCGCAGCTGGACGAAGAGGTCCTGCCATTCGCGAATGCGGAGGTAGTTGATGAATTCGTTGCGGCAGAGCTTGCGGAACTGGCTTGAGGAGAGCTCTTTCTGTTTCTCCTGCACGTAGCGCCAGAGGTTCAGGATGCCGGTGAAATCGGACTTTTCATCGACGAACCGCTTGTGCTTTTCCGTCGCCTGCTGCTGCTTGACTGCATCGTCCCGTCCGGGGCGCTCCCGCGGGTCCTGGATGGTCAAGGCAGCGGCCAGCACCATGACTTCCCGGACACAGCCGCGCCGGCCGGCTTCCACGATCATCCTGCCCAGGCGTGGATCCACCGGCAGCTGGGCCAACTGATGTCCGACGGCGGTCAGGCCGCCTCTGCTTCCGGCGGCAGCTTGTGCAGCGGGTGCTTTGCGGGTTGTGCGGCCGGCGGGCTCGCTCAAGGCACCAAGCTCGCGCAGCAGGGATACGCCGTCGTTAATGGCCTTGGTCTCCGGAGGTTCGACGAACGGGAAGTCCTCGATATCCTTGGGGCCTCGCGCTACGCCCATCGCCATCATCTGCAGGATGACGGCGGCGAGGTTGGTCCGAAGGATCTCGGGATCGGTGAATTCGCGCCGGCTCTCGAAGTCTTCCTCGGAGTAGAGGCGGATGGCGATGCCGTCGCTGACGCGGCCGCAGCGTCCGGAGCGCTGGTTGGCCGACGCCTGCGAGATCCGCTCGATCGGCAGGCGCTGGACCTTGGTCCGGTGCGAATAGCGGGAGATCCTGGCGGTTCCGGTATCGATGACGTACTTGATGCCGGGGACGGTCAGCGAGGTTTCGGCCACGTTGGTGGCCAGTACGATCCGCCGCTTGCCGCCGGGGGAGAAGACGCGGTGCTGTTCCGCCAGGGAGAGCCGCGCGTAGAGCGGTAGTATTTCGGCGCCGGCGAGCCGGCGGTTGGCCTGGATGCGGGGAGCGAGGGCGTCCGCAGCGTCGCGGATCTCGCGTTCGCCCGAGAAGAAGATGAGGATGTCGCCCGGTGCTTCTGCGGAGAGTTCGTCCACCGCGTCGCAGACCGCGTCCAGCGGGTCCCGGTCCTCTTCGAGCTCGTCGTCGGAGTCGATCGTTCCCGGCGGCAGGTTCAGCGGCCGGTAGCGGATTTCGACCGGGTAGGTCCGGCCGGAGACTTCGATAATCGGAGCAGGTTCGGCGGCGGTGCCGAAGTGGCGGGCGAACCGTTCCGGGTCGATGGTGGCGGAGGTGATGATGACCTTCAGGTCCGGACGCTGCGGCAGGATGCGCCGCAGGTAGCCCAGGATGAAGTCGATATTCAGGCTTCGCTCGTGGGCTTCGTCAATAATGATGGTGCTGTACTTCTTCAGCAGCTTGTCGTGCTGGATCTCGGCCAGCAGGATGCCGTCCGTCATCAGCTTGACCTTGGTCTGCGGTCCCGTTTGCCCGGTGAAGCGGACCTGGAAGCCCACTTCCTCGCCGAGCTTGGCGTCCAGCTCTTCCGCGATCCGTTCGGCGACTGTACGCGCCGCCAGCCGCCGTGGCTGCGTGTGCCCGATCAGGCCCTTGTCGGCCAGGCCGAGTTCGAGGCACATTTTCGGAATCTGCGTGGTCTTGCCCGAACCCGTTTCGCCGGCGATCACCACGACCTGGTGCGCGCTAATGGCTGCCATGATTTCATCCCGCCGTCCGGAAACGGGCAGGGCAGCAGGATAAGAGATGTTCAGTGCCATGATTGCGCAACAGTCTATCCATTCGCGGCACCAGCGCCCGAATAGACAGATCAGGAGGAAGCGCCGGCCGGCCGGACAATCTGTCCGCAGTGCCGGGGGCAAATGCAGAGTCTTGTCCTGAACCGAACGGCAGGATTAGACAATGTGACGCTGTTCACAGGTACTATCGAAGGAGACTTCTCCAGTTGAACGGTCCATTGCAGTGCCTAAGCGAAACTGCACCGCCTGCCACAGCCGGTTATCCCCGGCGGGTACGCGCGCCAATGGCCCGCCGTGGAGGGCGTGCGCGCCGGACAGCTGCCGGCGCGTGTTGGGACCTGAAAGGAAAGAACACCACATGAAACGCTCGCGCTACTCAGCTCTGGGTGCCACCCTGTTCGCCACGGCGCTGCTGGCAACGGCCTGCGGAAACGGCGGCGGCAACGATGCCGGAAGTACCGGCGGCGAGGCCGTCGAGATCGGCATTACCCAGATCGTTTCCCACCCGTCACTGGATGCTGCCCGGGAAGGCTTCAAGAAGGCGCTGGCCGAAAACGGCTACACCGAAGGGGAGAACGTCACCTACGACGAGCAGAACGCGCAGGGCGACCAGGCCACCGCCACCTCGATCGCGGGCAAGTTCAACACGGACCAGAAAGACCTGGTTTTGGCCATCGCCACCCCCACGGCGCAGGCCGCCGCCCAGGCGATCACCAACAGCCCGATCCTCATCACCGCCGTCACCGATCCGGTCGCCGCCGGCTTGGTGGATTCCCTGGAAGCACCCGGCGGCAACGTCACGGGAACAAGCGACCTGAACCCGGTCGAGGAGCAGCTGGGGCTGCTGAAGGAAATCGCTCCGGAGGCCAAGACGGTCGGCATCGTCTACAGCTCCGGTGAAGTGAACTCCCAAGTACAGGTGGACTTGGCCAAGGAAGCCGCCGAAAAGCTGGGCCTTGAACTCCGCGAAGCCACGGTGAGCAACTCCAGCGAAGTGCAGCAGGCAGCCCAGTCCCTCGATGTCGACGCGTTCTACGTCCCGACAGACAACAACGTCGTCTCGTCGCTGGCCTCGCTCATCGGTGTGGCGGAGTCCAAGAAGATCCCGGTCATCGCCTCCGACGCCGCCAGTGTCGAAGGCGGCGCAGTGGCGACCGAAGGCATCAACTACGAGGACCTGGGTTACCAGACCGGACTGATGGCCGTAAAGGTGCTCAATGGCGAGGATCCGGCCTCAATGCCGATCGAAACCGCCTCCGAGCTGGAGGTCGTGGTGAACCCGGCGGCCGCCGAGCGGATGGGCATCGAAATCCCGCAGTCCGTGCTGGATTCCGCTGACCGGGTCATCGAGTAAGGACTGAAGGCTAACCTCGCATGATTGTTGCGGTTGAACTCGGCCTGATCTACGCGATCATGGCCCTGGGGGTCTACCTGACCTTCCGGATCCTGAATTTCCCCGACCTGACCGTGGATGGCAGCTTCACCACCGGCGCTGCTGTCGCCTCGATCATGATCATCAACGGTGCTCCGCCCGTGCTCTCGACGCTGGCTGCTTTCGCAGCCGGCCTGGTGGCAGGCTGGATCACCGGACTGCTGCACACCAAGGGCAAGATCAACGGGCTGCTCGCCGGTATCCTCACGATGATCGCCCTGTACTCCATCAACCTGCGCATCATGGGCAAGGCCAACCTGCCGCTGCTGCGTGAGGATACCCTGATCACTCCGCTGCGCGATGCCGGGTTGCTGGGCACCGTCGCCGCGATCGCGGTCTTCGGCCTGCTTGCCCTGGCCGTGAAGTTCGTCCTTGACTGGTTCCTGCACACGGACCTGGGCCTGGCCATGCAGGCCACGGGCGACAACGAAGAGATGATCCGCAGCTTCGGCGTCAGCACGGACCGGATGAAGATCCTCGGCCTGGCGCTGTCCAACGGCCTGGTGGCTCTGTGCGGTGCACTTATCGCCCAGTACCAGGGCTTCGCCGATATCGGCATGGGCATTGGCCTCATCCTCGCCGGCCTGGCCTCGGTGATCATCGGCCAGGCCATCTTCGGCTCGCGGGTGATCATCGTGGCTTCGCTCGCGGTGGTCCTGGGCTCGGCGCTCTACCGCGTGGTGATCCAGCTGGCCCTGCAGGCCGGACTGAACCCGAACGACATGAAGCTCATTTCAGCCGTGCTGGTCGTGATCGCCCTGGTGCTGCCGCAATGGAAGCTCTTCAAACGCGTCGGCGGGCTCAGTAACATGAAGAAAGCACTGTCGGCGACAGGAGCCAGGAGCTGACCATGCTGGATATCACCAATGTGAACAAGACGTTCTTCGCGGGCACGGTCAACGAACGCGCGGCGCTGCGGGAGATCAACCTTTCCCTCGCCGCCGGCGAATTCGTGACCGTCATCGGCAGCAACGGCGCGGGCAAATCGACCATCCTTAACATCACGTCGGGCAAACTGCGCCCGGACACCGGGACGGTCACGATCGACGGCACCGACGTCACCAAGCTGGCGGACCACCAGCGCGCGCGGTACATCGGCCGTGTGTTCCAGGACCCAATGGCCGGCACCTCGCCGGACATGACGATCGAGCAGAACATGGCGATCGCCTACGAACGCGGCAAGGGACGCGGCCTGCGTCCCGGCGTGACGGGCAAGAAGCGCGGGTTCTTCCAGGAGGAGCTAAAGTCCCTCGAACTCGGCTTGGAGAACAGGCTGAAGGCCAAGGTCGGCTTGCTCTCGGGCGGCCAGCGGCAGGCCCTGTCACTGCTGATGGCCACGTTCTCCAGCCCAAAGATCCTGCTGCTGGACGAGCACACCGCGGCGCTGGATCCGCAGCGCGCGGACCTGGTCAGCCGCTTGACTGCGGAAGTGGTCGAACGGCACCGCCTGACCACCCTGATGGTCACGCACAACATGGAGCAGGCGCTGCGGCTGGGCACCCGGCTGATCATGATGCATGAAGGCCGCATCATCCTGGACCTGGACCAGCAGCAGAAGCAGAAGACCACCGTTGCGGACCTGCTGCATGAGTTCGAGAAGATCAAGGGCGGAGCGCTGGACGACCGCACCATGCTGCAATAGCGGTTTCGGCCACCCCAGCCCTGCTTCACCGTGAGGCCGGACGCTCCAAGCGTCCGGCCTCACGCAGCTTCGTGCCGAGGTCCAGGGCCCGGTCCGGAGCTCCGGGGGCTCGAGGATGTCGAAAGCGAAGTCCATGGCTGCCAGCTGCACCAACGGGTAGTCCAGCGAATCGGAACCCGCACGCAGGAGGGTGGATCCGCCGTCGTCCTCCAATTCCGCCACTTGCGGCGGAACCTTCTCCGCGACCTGCTCCACCGGTGCGTGGATCCGGACCACCAGGTCGTACCGGTAGGGCGAACGGACGATCGATTCCTGGACGTATCCGGCCAGGTCCTGCCGTGGCAAAGGGCGGGGCAGGAAGCGGGCGCGCGGCGCGGGGACGCTCTCGAACCGGTCCACGCGGAAGGTGCGCCAGTCTTCGCGGCCCAGGTCCCACGCCACCAGGTACCACCGGTGCCCGGCGTCCACCAGCCCATACGGTTCGACCACGCGCCGGGAACTCTCGCCGTCCGCCTTGGCATAGCGGAAGCCCACCACCCGTCGGTCCGAAACGGCGGCCGAGACCGCGGTCAGGATCTCCGGGTCCACGACCGTCCGAGGGCCGGAGAGGGTCGTGACGGCGTTCCTGAGCATGGAGAACTTCGGCCGGAGCCGTGCCGGCAGGACCTGCTCCAGCTTGGTCAGCGCCCGGACGGACGCCTCCGCGACGCCGGCAACCGGGCTCGCCGCCACGGCGCTCAGGCCCAGGGCGACGGCGAGGGCTTCGTCATCGTCCAGCAGCAGCGGCGGCAGCTGGGCGCCGGCCCCCAGCTGGTAGCCGCCGGCTACTCCCGGAGACGCATTAATGGGATAGCCGAGGCCGCGCAGCTTGCCGATGTCACGACGGACAGTCCGCTCGGTCACGCCCATCCGCTCCGCCAACGCCTGGCCGGTCCACTCCCGGCGCAGCTGGAGCAGTGACAGCAAGTGGAGCAGCCGTGCCGATGTTTCAAGCATGCGGCCAATCTACTGCCCCTTGCGGTCAAAAGCTGTCCTGAATGGGCCCTGAAGCGCGGTTGGGCAGGCCAAGATGGAACCGGCAGTGCAGGCTCATGCGGCGCAAACATGGAAAGGACATGATGATGGTGTTCAAGGCAGCGGACGAACTGGTGGACCAGCTCGCCTGGCATTGGGAGAACCAGGCCAGGCCCCGGCTGGAGGGCCTGACGGACGAGGAGTACTTCTGGGAACCGGCCAGAGGCTGCTGGAACGTGCGGCCCCGCGGCACCAGCCAGGCGCAGTTGGCCGGCGGCTCCGGGGAGTTCACCATCGATTTCGCCTATCCTGAACCCGTGCCGGCTCCGGTGACGACGATCGCGTGGCGGCTGGGGCACATTCTGGTGGGCGTGCTGGGTGCCCGGAATGCGTCGCACTTCGGCGGCCCCGCCGTCGACTACCAAAGCTATGACTATCCGGGGGCGGCGGACAAGGCGCTCGCGTTGCTGGATGCCGCCTACTGGCAGTGGGTCGAGGGAGTGCGCGGCCTGGGGGAGGAGGGGCTGTCAAAGCCCTGCGGTCCCGCCGAAGGCCCCTATGCGGAACGGACGATGGCGGCTCTGGTGCTGCACATCAACCGCGAGATGATCCACCATTTGGCAGAGGTGGCGTTATTAAGGGATCTGTTCGCCCACCGGCACTAACGACGGCGAGCGGCCGGCTTCGGTGGCCAGCGGGCCTTCCGCTGGCCACCGGTGGACCGCCTAACGGTGCGGTTGCTGCCAGAAGGGGAGGCTGGGGAAGGCGCCGTCGGACCAGTCCTGCAGGGACCGTTCCTCCGGGGTGTGGCCGCGGCCGTCGCCGGGAATGAGGGCGAAGGTGGCCACGAGGATCGCAATGAAGATGAGGACCAGGAAGATTTCCATGCCTCCATGCTCCGCCCGGAGCGGCCGAAAAAAGAGTGGCAGAAACGACGCTAATCGACAAAAAACTGCCATACTGGAAGCATGCTGAAAAACGTAGCAGCCATCGTCCTTCCGGGCGCTGCGCCGTTCGAATTCGCCATCGCCTGCGAGGTCTTCGGGATCGATCGCTCCGATCGCGGAACGGGTGTTCCCGCCTTCAATTTCAAGGTGTGCTCGGTCCGGCCTGGAGGGGTGGACACCAAGACCGGATTCTCTATCGAGGTGCCCTACGGATTGGAAGCCGCGGACTCGGCGGACCTGGTCGTGGTGGCGCCTTACCAGAACGAGGACCCGGTGCCGGAAGAGGTCCAGCACGTGCTGCAGCGGGCCCACGCCCGCGGGGCTTGGGTCCTCTCCCTCTGCTCGGGGGCCTTCGTCCTCGCGGAAGCCGGACTGCTGGACGGACGCCGGGCGACAACGCACTGGCACTACTCGCAGCAGCTCGCCAGCCAGTATCCGCTCGTCAAGGTCGACGAGAACGTGCTGTACGTCGAGGATGACCGGATCATCACGAGCGCAGGTACGGCGGCGGGGATTGACGCCTGCCTGCACTTGGTCAGGAGGGAACTCGGCGCAGGGGTGGCGGCTGCGATCGCCCGGGATATGGTGGTACCGCCGCACCGTGAAGGCGGCCAGGCCCAGTACATCGCCCGGCCGATGTCGCTGGAGGGCTGCAACACCCTGAAGGACCTGGTCATCTGGCTCGGGGAGAACCTGGACCATGAAGTGTCCGTGGCCGAGCTCGCCCGGCGCGTGAATATGTCGGAGCGCACCTTCGCACGCCGCTTCCGGGCGGAAACCGGCACCACACCGGCGGCCTGGGTCAACGCACAACGCGTACTGCTCGCGCAGGAACTGCTGGAAAGCTCGGACCTGAATATCGACGAGATCGCCCGTGCCACCGGATTTGGCCAGGCTGTGCTGCTCCGGCACCATTTCGCCAAGGCGCTCAATGTTTCCCCGGCGAGCTACCGGCGGACCTTCCGCGGCACGGTCCCCGTGCCGGTCGGATGAACGAAAAAGCCCGCTGCCGTCAGTTCAGCAGCGGGCTTCGCCGGTGCCCTCGATAGGATTCGAACCTACGGCCTTCTGCTCCGGAGGCAGACGCTCTATCCCCTGAGCTACGAGGGCGCTGCACCGCGGTGTTGGCCGGTGCGTTTGGGACTCATAGAGCTTATCAGTAACAGGGCCCCATGGCGCAAACCGGTCAGTAGCCGACGAAGCCGGTCCTGGTCGGCGCCAGCTCCGGGCGGCCCTGCGCGCACTGTGCCCGTCCTCACAGCGGTTCGGTGCGGGACGGTTGGCCGGCGCCGGGCCTTTATGCTTAACGGGTGACTCCTGAAGAACTTTCCGCTGCCATTGCCGCCTGCCTGCGCGACGCTGTCGAGGCAGGCGATTTCGCCGTCGAAATTCCGGCTGAAGTCCGCGTGGAGCGGCCGAAGAACCGCGAGCACGGCGACTGGGCCACCAATGTGGCCATGCAGCTGGCCAAGAAGGCCGGGATGAACCCGCGCCAGTTCGCGGAGATCCTGAGCGCACGCCTGGCCAAGATTGACGGCGTGGCGAAGGTCGACATCGCGGGTCCGGGCTTCCTGAACATCACCGTGGACGCGGCAGCAGCCGGTTCGCTGGCCCGCGCCATCGTGGAAGCCGGCACCTCCTACGGCACCGGCGAGGACTACGCCGGCACCCGGATCAACCTCGAGTTCGTATCGGCCAACCCCACCGGCCCGATCCACCTCGGCGGCACCCGCTGGGCAGCGCTGGGCGATTCGCTCGCCCGCATCCTTGAGGCCCAGGGAGCGGATGTCACACGTGAGTACTACTTCAACGACCACGGCACGCAGATCGACCGCTTCGCCCGGTCGCTGCTGGCCAGCGCCAAGGGCGAACCGGCCCCCGAGGACGGCTACGGCGGAGAGTATATTTCGGACATTGCCAACGCGGTCCTGGCGCGGAATCCGGATGCGCTCGCGGCCGACGATCCGCAGGAGGAATTCCGCAGCCTCGGCGTCGAACTGATGTTCGCGGCCATCAAGAAGTCCCTGCACGAATTCGGCGTGGACTTCGATGTCTACTTCCATGAGAACGACCTGTTCGATTCCGGCGCGGTGGCCGGCCTGCTCGAGCAGCTGAAAGCCTCCGGCAGCCTCTACTTCGCCGACGGTGCCTGGTGGCTGAAGTCCACCGACTTCGGCGACGACAAGGACCGCGTGGTCATCAAGTCCGACGGCGACGCGGCCTACATCGCCGGGGACATTGCCTACTTCAAGGACAAGCGCGACCGCGGCTTCGACCTGTGCATCTACATGCTCGGCGCCGATCACCATGGTTACGTCGCACGGCTCAAGGCTGCTGCCGCCGCCCTGGGCGACAGCGCTGACCGGGTGGAAGTCCTGATCGGCCAGATGGTCAACCTGGTCAAGGACGGCGTGCCCGTGCGCATGTCCAAGCGCGCCGGCACCGTCGTCACGATGGAAGACCTGGTGGACGCCGTGGGTGTCGACGCCGCGCGGTACTCGCTGACCCGTTCGCACGCGGATTCGAACATCGACATCGATCTGGACCTCCTGACCCGCCGCAGCAACGAGAACCCGGTCTTCTACGTCCAGTACGCCCACGCCCGCACCTGCGCGGTGGCCCGCAACGCGGTGGCCGCCGGCGTGGACCGCAGCGCCTTCGATGCGTCGCTGCTCGAACACGCCACGGAGAACGAACTGCTGGCCCATTTGGGCGCCTACCCCTCCGTTGTCGCGACGGCCGCCAAGTTCCGCGAGCCGCACCGGGTGGCCCGCCACCTTGAGGTCATTGCCGGGGCCTACCACCGCTGGTATGACTCCTGCCGTGTCACCCCGCTCGGGGATGCGGAGGTGACGGACCTCAACCGCACCCGGCTCTGGCTCAACGATGCGACCACGCAGGTCCTGGCCAACGGGCTGGGGCTGCTGGGCGTCACCGCTCCGGAAAGGATGTAGCCCTATGACCGCCGAAACTTCTGCCGCCTCCCCGCTCGCTCCGGACTGGCTGGCCTACCCCGAGGACGCCAACGAGCTGCTGCCGAAGATGTGGGCCCGCGATGTTGCCCGCGGCGCCGCCGGCGAGCTGGAGATCTCCGGCATCCCGGTCAGCGAGCTCAAGGCCCGCTTCGGGTCGCCGCTGTTCGTCATGTCCGAAATGGACTTCCGTACCCGTGCCCGGGACTTCAAGGAGTCCTTCGACGCCGCCTTCGCTGAGCTCTGCGGGGGAGTGGACGTCTACTACGCCGGCAAGTCCTTCCTCTGCACAGAGGTAGCGCGCTGGGTGGACCAGGAAGGCCTGCGCCTCGATACCTGCAGCGGCGGCGAGCTGGCCGTGGCCGCCCGCGCCGGCATCCCCGGCAGCAAGCTGGGCCTGCACGGCAACAACAAGTCCGACGCCGAGCTCAACCGCGCCCTCGATATGGGCCTCGGCCGGATCGTCGTGGACAGCCTGGACGAGCTGCACCGGCTGGCAGCCATCGCCGCGGAGCGGAACGAGCGGGCCAACGTGATGTTCCGGCTGACCCCGGGCGTGCATGCGCACACCCATGAGTTCATCGCCACCGCCCACGAGGACCAGAAGTTCGGCCTCTCGATGGCCGGCCCCGACGGGACTACGGCGGGCTCGCCGGCAGAGGAAGCGGTCCGCTCGGCCCTGGGCTACGACTCCATCAACCTGCTCGGCCTGCACTGCCACATCGGCTCCCAGATCTTCGAGCCGGAGGGGTTCGCGCTGGCGGCCGAACGGCTGCTGGAATTCGTGGCCAGGATGCGCAAGGAACACGGAGCCGAGCTGCCCGAACTGGACCTTGGCGGCGGCTATGGCATCGCCTATACGGAAGCTGACACCCCGCGGCCCCCGGCGGAACTGGCCCAGGCGATGGCCGCCGTCGTCAGTTCCACCTGTGCGAGGCTGGGCATCGCGGTGCCGAGGATCTCCATTGAGCCCGGCCGGGCGATCGTGGGACCGACCACCTTCACACTGTATGAAACCGGTACGCTGAAGACGGTCAACGTGGACACGCCCGACGGCGGAACCTACCCGAGGCGCTATGTTTCCGTTGACGGGGGGATGAGCGACAACGCCCGTCCCGTCCTGTACGACGCGGACTATTCGGTGGCGCTGGCTTCCCGTGTGACGCAGGAGCCGGCAATTATTTCCCGCGTGGTTGGCAAACACTGCGAGAGCGGTGACATTGTAGTCAGGGACGCGTATCTGCCTGCGGACATTGCCGCCGGCGACCTGCTGGCGGTGCCGGGCACCGGGGCGTACTGCTGGGCGCTGGCCAGCAACTACAACTATGTCGCCCGTCCGGGCGTGGTCGCCGTGGCCGACGGCCAGGCCCGCCTGATCGTGCGCGGCGAAACCGAAGAAGACCTGCTGGCACGCGACCTGGGCTGACCGAAGACGGTAGCCGGGTACGCAGTCCAGTTTTGACCTAGATGGCTTGGGAGTTTAAGGCAGCAATGAACACGCTGAAAGTGGCACTGTTGGGGTGCGGAAATGTCGGATCCCAGGTGGCGCGGATACTCCTGGACGACGCCGAGAGCCTGGCCCGGCGCGCCGGAGCGCGCCTGGAACTGACCGGCATTGCGGTGCGCAATGTGGACGCGCCCCGCGACGTCGAGCTGCCCCGCGCACTGTTCACCGATGACGCCGAGACGCTGGTCAAGGATGCCGACATCGTCATCGAACTGATGGGCGGCATCGAGCCTGCCCGGTCGCTGATCCTGCGCGCGATCGAGCACGGCGCGTCCGTGGTCTCCGGCAACAAGGCGCTGCTGGCGGCCGACGGCCCGGGCCTGTACGAGAAGGCGGCGGCGGCCAACGTCGAGCTCTACTATGAGGCCGCCGTGGCCGGCGCCATTCCGATCCTGCGGCCGATCCAGGAAAGCCTGGCCGGCGACCGGATCACGCGCGTCCTCGGGATTGTCAACGGCACAACCAACTACATCCTCGACCAGATGGACACCACCGGGGCCGACTTCGCCGATGCGCTCAAGGCTGCGCAGGCGCTCGGATACGCGGAAGCGGACCCGACTGCCGACGTCGAGGGCCTGGATGCGGCTGCCAAGGGCACCTTGCTGGCGTCGTTGGCCTTCCACACCGTGTTTCCGCTCGAGGCAGTGAAGTGCCAGGGCATTACCGGCATCACCGCGGGGGACATCGAGGCTGCGCGGGACACCGGCTTCGTCATCAAACTGCTGGCCATCGCGGAAAAGCAGACCGCGAAGGACGGCACTGAGGGTGTCTCGGTGCGCGTGCATCCGACCATGCTGCCGCGGACCCATCCGCTGGCCGCCGTGCACGGGGCCTTCAACGCCGTCTTCGTCGAGGCCGAGAATGCCGGTGAGCTCATGTTCTACGGGCAGGGAGCCGGCGGACGGCCCACCGCCTCGGCCGTTCTGGGCGACGCGGTGACCGCTGCCCGCCGGATCGTCAGCGGCGGACGGGGCCGGACCGAAACCACCGGTGAGCCTTTGGCCGTGCTGGGCGAGGACAGCATCCTGACCAGCTACTACATCGGCATCGATGCGGCGGACCAGCCTGGCGTGCTGGCCCAGATCGCCCACGTCTTCGCCGACCACGGTGTCTCCATCGAGGTGATGCGCCAGACGATGCACACCGAGGATCCGCTCAGTCTCGCCGACGGCTCCGCCACCGCGGAACTGCGCATTGTGACCCATCGTGGCACCGAGCTTCGCTCGCCGCGACAGTGGAGGCGATCAAGGACCTGGATGTCGTGAACTCAGTAACTTCCGTCCTGCGAGTAGAAGGAGTCTAAGTGGCTCACCAATGGCGCGGCGTAATCCGCGAGTACGCCGACCGTCTGCCGGTTACCGAACACACCGAGATCATCACCCTCGGCGAAGGCGGCACGCCGCTGGTCCATGCCAAAGCGCTCTCCGAACTGACCGGTTCCACTGTGTACCTGAAGGTCGAAGGCATGAACCCCACCGGCTCCTTCAAGGACCGCGGGATGACGATGGCCATCACTGCTGCGGTGGAGGCCGGCGCCAAGGCCGTGGTCTGCGCCTCGACCGGCAACACCTCGGCCTCCGCTGCGGCCTATGCCACCCAGGCGGGACTGAAGTGCGCCGTCCTGGTGCCGGCCGGGAAGATCGCGATGGGCAAGATGAGCCAGGCGATTGCCCACGGGGCCGAGATCATCCAGATCAACGGGAACTTCGACGCTTGCCTCGAAGTGGCCCGTAAACTCTCCGAGGCCTACCCGGTGTTCCTGGTCAACTCCGTGAACCCCGCCCGGATCCAGGGCCAGAAGACGGCAGCCTTCGAGACCGTCGACTTCCTCGGCGACGCACCGGACATCCATGTGATGCCGGTGGGCAACGCCGGGAACATCACCGCGTACTGGAAGGGCTACCAGGAGTATGCCGCCGAGTACGAATCCGCGGCTGCCGGCACGCTGCCGGCCGTGGCGACCAGGACACCGCAGCTCTGGGGCTTCCAGGCCGCCGGCGCGGCCCCGCTGGTGCTGGGACACCCGGTCACCGAGCCGGAAACCGTGGCTACCGCCATCCGGATCGGCAACCCGGCCTCCTGGGACACCGCTATCGCCGCCCGCGACGAATCGGGCGGGCTGATCGACGCCGTCACTGACGACGAGATCCTCGCCGCGCACCGCTGGCTCTCCTCGCGCGAAGGCGTTTTCGTGGAACCCGGTTCCGCCGCCGGTGTCGCCGGCGTCATCAAGAAGCACGCGGCCGGTGAGGTGCCGGAGGGCAAGACCATCGTCATCACCGTTACGGGCCACGGCCTGAAGGATCCGCAGTGGGCACTGCGCACCGAAGACGGCGGCGAAGTGACGCCGGTCAAGGTGGATTTCGACGTTGTCAGCGTGGCTGCAGCCCTTGGCCTTGAGTAGCGCCCCCGTGAGGACGTCGGAGCGTACCGCGATCGCCGCCGGCCAGCGCGTCAGTGTGCGCGTTCCGGCGACGAGCGCCAACCTTGGCCCGGGCTTCGACAGCCTGGGGCTGGCCGTCACGCTGTACGACCACGTGCAGGTCGAATCCACCGATGACGGCGTCTTCAGTGCCGAGGTGGCAGGCGAGGGCTCGGCAGAGCTGCCCCGCGACGGCAGCCACCTGATCCTCGCGACGATCAGGGACACCCTCGGCCGGGTTGGCTATGAGAGCACCGGGCTCCGGCTGCAGGCCGAGAACGTCATTCCGCATGGCCGCGGGCTGGGCTCCTCCGCCGCCGCGATTGTCAGCGCTGTGCTTTTGGCGAACGCTCTGCTGCCGGCCGGGGACCGGTTGTCGGACCAGGAGGTCCTGCAATTGTGCTCGGCGCAGGAGGGCCACCCCGACAATGTCGCCCCGGCACTGGCCGGAAGACTGGCCATCTCCTGGGAGACCGGAGGATCCTTTTTCAGCACGGCCGTCGACGTCCATCCCGACATTGTGCCGATCGTGGCCATCCCGTCCTACGAACTGTCGACGGAAACGGCCCGCAACCTGCTGCCGGTTTCCGTCCCGCACCACGTAGCTGCGGCCAACGCCGGCCGCGCCGCGCTCCTGGTGCAGGCGCTCACGCGGGATCCGGCCCTGCTGCTGCCCGCGACGGTGGATGCGTTGCATCAGAGCCATCGGGCTCCGGCCATGGCGCCCAGTGCGGACCTGATGCAAGCCCTGCGCGCCAACGGATTCGCCTCAGTGGTTTCGGGTGCCGGTCCGACCGTGATGACCTTGGCAGACGGACGCCGGCAGGCGGACCAAGTCCTCGAACAGATCCACAGCACCGTGTCCGCCTCGGCGATGCCGGACGGTTGGCGTGTTTTGGAACTGGCAGTTGACACAGATGGTGCTAAAGTGGAGGTGCACCGCCGGAATTAACCGGCTTGGCAACCTGCCGCGAAGGCCGCCGGCAACACCGGCCGCGAACAATCGGCAGCGGACCCATGATCCGGTGCAGCCTCCTGAGGATCCGTCGAGGAATTACTAAGTGCCGTGCCAGCGCAGCCACTGTGCGGCGGCGCATCCTAAGACCGAAAGAACGGACGCCGTTCGAGGTTTTCCACAATCACTCGGCTTTGCCTGGTGCGCACTTCGGCAAACCCGACCCGGCTATGTTTCTCATGCATCAGCCGGGATGCAAACAACGCGGTCCGCTTCCGATGCGGCCGCCCGACGAGGGGGAAGGATCCTTCGTGACAGAAACCACTGACCTGACAGCAGGTGTGGCGACAACATCAGACTCCGCTGCGCCGAAGAGCGCAGGACTTGCCGGCCTCAAGCTTGCCCAGCTGCAGGCCCTTGCCACCCAGCTCGGTATCACGGGCGGCTCGCGCATGCGCAAGAGCGACCTGGTCGCGGCCATCTCCGACCACCAGCGCGGTTCCGCCGTCGCCGATCGCCCGGCCAAGGCGAAAGCCCGCGCCGCTGCAGCCGAAACCCCGGCCGCGGCCGAGACTGCGGCACCCACCGAAACGGCCGCTGAGGCCAATGGACAGACCGGTGCCCAGGCCGCGTCCAAGACCGGCGGCGACCTGAACAAGGCCGCCGAGCGCGTCAGCCGCTCCCGTGGCCGGAGCCGCCGCGCCACCAGCGACGGCACCGTCGCCACTGAAACTCCTGCCGCCACCGAGGCAGCTGCGCCGAAGGCGCCGGCTGCACCCGAAGCCGCAGCCCAGCCCGCAGCAGCTCCCGCCGCCGAAGCTGCCCCGGACCAGGCCGAAACCAAGCAGGCCGAAACCAAGCAGGCCGACGCCGAAGCCGGCCGTGACGGTGCCCGTAGCCGGAGCCGCAGCCGCAGCCGCCGGTCGGACGACCAGGGCGAGCAGCAGACCCAAGGAACCGCCGAAGGCGCTGACCAGGCCGAAACTGCCCCTGCAGAGGCGCAGAAGGAGAGCCAGGACGGCCAGGGCGAACGCCGCGACCGGCGTGACCGCGGCCGCGGGCGGGCCGCGACGGTGA
>NZ_ANPE02000187.1 GCF_000328305.2 Arthrobacter crystallopoietes BAB-32
GCCGGCTGTATGTGAGCGTGTATCCTCTTCCTGCTGTGATGGTTCGAACGATTTCACCATCCTCGTCACGGAATGTCAGGATGTTGGCATTCGATGCCGTTCCCTCGATTTGCAATGGGAAATCGCATCCTTCCCCCGCGGGGACTAGGAAGTTGATGTCATCGGGCTTATCCCTTTCAGGTGCGGCAGTGGCTGACGGTGCTGCAGTGAGCAGCGCAGCAGCAAACAGGACGGGTGCAATGCGGGAAATGGTCGTGCGGAACATGGGAAATCTCCAGTTTAAGGGCGGCATTTGGCCGCAGGGCATGGCAAAGTTGCGCGGCAACGCGCTTTCGGAATGGCAGTGAGCCGTGTGCTTCTTCACGGCGGGCAGGGGCCGGATTTCTCCTGGCTCATCGGCTACGCCAGCATCTTTGCTGGCATACCGGTCAAGAATTTGTTCGATTGAGAAGTTGCGCCCCCAAGGTGGGTTAACTGATAGTTCCGCCTTCTTGGAAAAACCTTGTGGATCTCGATGACGCGTTCGGCAGCCCGGATGCATCAGGGGAACCACGCAACTCGGAGGCAGGTTGAGGGTGGTTCGCAGCGTTCGCAGCTTCTCCTTGTTTCGGAGGTCTCCCTTCGAATCGTGTCTATCGGGCGAAGGATGCTGCGGCGCATTTATGGTCAATTGGTGGAGAGGGAACAAACGCGCGAGCTGGAAGGGCAGACTTCGATCAACGAGCTGCTCGACGACCCGGTCGGCGTTGCCCACATCCAGCTGGCGCTGCCGATCTATGTGCAGCTGAAGCCGGGGGATTTCCGGCTCTTGTCCTGACCGACCATGGCAGGGAACCGGGGGATCGTTTCTCCGGCGGCGGCCTGGGAACCTGCTGGGGGAGTGGCCGGCACAGCCCAATGAATCCTGCCCGGACCTGCGATAATCGGTGGCGATGAAAGCGCACGAGGTAGTGATGAACTGGGTGACCGATGAACTCTCAAGCGGCCGCCTGCACATTGGGGACCACCTTCCGAGCGAGCGGGCGCTCGCCGAGACGCTGAACGTGTCCCGCAACTCTCTGCGGGAGGCGCTGCGCGTGCTCGAGGCGCTGGGAACCATCCAGGCCGCCACGGGCTCCGGGCCGCGCTCGGGAACCATCCTCACCGCGGCGCCCGAGCAGGCGCTGACGCTCGCGCTCAACCTGCAGCTGGCGACGAGCCATGTCGAACATTCGCACGTGTACGAAGTGCGCCTTCTGCTGGAAACCTGGGCCGCCGAACACTCCGACCCGGACAGGGGGGACTGGGACTCCGCCGAGCGGCTCCTGAAGCTGATGGATGACGAGCAGACCGCGGTCGCCGATTTCCTCCACCTCGACGCCGAGTTCCACGTGCTGCTCTCGCGCGCCGCCGGGAATCCGCTGATCAGCACGCTCATGGACGCCATGCGTACGTCCATCGCGGACCACACTTTGGCCCGCGCCCAGGCGCTTCCCGACTGGACGGCGACCGCCTCGCGGCTGCGTTCCGAACACCGAGGGATCTTCGAAGCCCTGCGCGGCGGCGAGCGCACCCGGGCCGCAGAACTCGTGCGCCAGCACATCCGCGGCTACTACCTGGAGACGGCAAGCTAGCCTGCGCTGACCGCCCGTCCCGCGGTTCTTTTCCCCTCGCGGCGCCGGCCGCGCGCCGTATCCCTGCGCGGCGCCGGGCGCTGCAAATCCACTTGCATTCTTCCTGCCCCTTGACGTGGCGCGCGTCACTCTCTACAGTTTCTTGTGGTCGGACCACATGGTAGGACCACACAAGTTCTTTCAAAGGAGACATCCTTGACGCTCACTACATCCCCACAAGCGGCAAAGAGCACGGACAAGCTGAACTATCGGGTGCTGCTGGGCAGCCTGAGCGGCAGCGTCATCGAGTGGTTCGACTTCCTCGTCTACGGCACCGTGGCCGCCCTGGTCTTCAACAAGCTCTTCTTCCCGAGCGACAACGAGTTCGTGTCGACCCTGCTGGCCTACATCTCGTTCTCGCTGACCTTCTTCTTCCGTCCCCTCGGCGGCATCATCTTCGCCCACATCGGCGACCGCATCGGCCGGAAGAAGACGCTCTTCATCACCCTCATGCTCATGGGCGGCGGCACGGTGGCCATCGGCCTGCTGCCGGACTACGCCGCCATCGGCATCGCCGCCCCGATCCTGCTGATCGCGTTCCGCATCCTCCAGGGCCTCGGCATCGGCGGCGAATGGGGCGGCGCACTCCTGCTCGCCTATGAATACGCCCCCAAGAACCGCCGGGGCCTCTACGGTGCCGTGCCGCAGATGGGCATCAGCCTGGGCATGCTGCTCGCGGCCGGCGTCGTCGCCCTGCTCACCCTCCTGCCGGAGGGACAGTTCCTGACCTGGGGCTGGCGCGTCCCGTTCGTGGCCAGCGTCGTGCTCGTCTTCATCGGCCTCTGGATCCGCAACGGCCTCGACGAGACCCCCGAGTTCAAGCGCATCCGCGAGACCGGCGCCCAGCTGCGCCTGCCGATCAAGGAGGTCGTCACCAAGCACTGGGGTGCAGTGCTCGTGTCGATCGGCGCGAAGGCCGCCGAGACCGGCCCGTTCTACATCTTCGGCACCTACGTCATCGCCTACGCCACCAACATCCTGGGAGCGCGCGAGAACACTGTCCTCCTCGCCGTCGCCGCTGCCGCGTTCGTGGCCACGATCTGGATGCCCATCTTCGGCCGCATCTCCGACAGCGTTTCGCGCGCCGCACTCTACCGCTGGTCGGCCACCGCAACCATCGTGCTCGTGCTGCCCTATTACTTTGTGCTCAACACCGGGGCGACCTGGGCACTGTTCGCTGCCACCGTCGTCGGATTTGGCCTGCTGTGGGGGAGCGTCAACGCGATCCTGGGCACGCTGATCGCCGAGAACTTCGCTCCCGAGGTTCGCTACACCGGCGCCTCCCTCGGCTACCAGCTTGGCGCCGCGATCTTCGGCGGCACCGCCCCGATCATCGCCGCCTGGCTCTTCGAGATCAGCGGCGGACAGTGGTGGCCCATCGCCGTCTACGTCGCCGGCTGCGCCTCGGTCTCCATCGTCGCGTCCTTCTTCATCAAGCGCGTCGCGCACCAGGAAGGCTAGCCCGTGCGCCCCGCAGACATGTTTCCCGGCAGAACCGGTTCGCAGAAAGGATCCGCAATTTTGAACCGCCAGCTCCCCAAGCCCGCCGAGCTCTTCGAACTCCTCCAGTTCAAGAAGCCCGAGTTCAACGGCAAGAAGCGCCGCCTCGACGCCGCGCTCACCACCTACGACC
Source organism: Arthrobacter crystallopoietes BAB-32 (assembly GCF_000328305.2). Lineage (GTDB taxonomy): Bacteria > Actinomycetota > Actinomycetes > Actinomycetales > Micrococcaceae > Crystallibacter > Crystallibacter crystallopoietes_A. The sequence goes on from NZ_ANPE02000187.1 coordinate 3,286, forward strand.
TGCGGAGCATCGCCAAGCGGCGCACTCCCGCCGCGGCCTTCGACTACACCGACGGCGGTGCCGAGGGCGAGATTTCGATGCAGCGCGCCCGCCAGGCTTTCGAGGACGTCGAGTTCCACCCCGACATCCTCCGGCCCGCACCGCACGTCGACACCTCGACCGAGGTGCTCGGCGGCCTCTCGGCCCTGCCCTTCGGCATCGCCCCCACCGGGTTCACCCGCCTGATGCAGACCGAGGGCGAGGTTGCTGGAGCCGGTGCCGCCGGCGCCGCGGGCATCCCCTTCACCCTGTCCACGCTCGGCACCACGTCGATCGAGAACGTCAAGGCCGCCAACCCCGCCGGCCGCAACTGGTTCCAGCTCTACGTCATGCGCGAGCGCGAAATCTCCTACGGCCTGGTGGAACGCGCCGCCCGCGCCGGCTTCGACACGCTCATGTTCACCGTCGACACGCCCGTCGCCGGCCACCGGCTGCGCGACAAGCGCAACGGCTTCTCCATCCCGCCGCAGCTCACCGCCGGCACGGTCCTGAACGCCATCCCGCGCCCGTGGTGGTGGATCGATTTCCTCACCACGCCCAAGCTCGAGTTCGCCTCGCTGTCGACCACCGGCGGCACCGTCGGGGACCTGCTGAACTCCGCGATGGACCCGACGATCTCCTACGAGGACCTCGAGATCATCCGCGCCATGTGGCCGGGCAAGCTCGTGGTCAAGGGCGTGCAGAACGTGCCGGACGCGGTCAAGCTCATCGAGCGCGGCGTCGACGGCATCATCCTCTCCAACCACGGCGGCCGCCAGCTCGACCGCGCCCCCGTGCCGTTCCACCTCCTGCCGAAGGTCGTCCGCGAAGTGGGCCGCGACGCCACCGTCATGGTCGACACCGGCATCATGAACGGCGCGGACATCGTCGCCGCCGTTGCCCTCGGCGCCAAGTTCACGCTGGTCGGCCGCGCCTACCTCTACGGCCTCATGGCCGGCGGCCGCGAGGGCGTCGACCGCATGATCGAGATCCTCCGCAGCGAAATCGAGCGCACCATGGCCCTGCTCGGCGTCTCCTCGCTCGACGAACTCGAACCGCGCCACGTCACCCAGCTCAGCCGGCTGGTCCCGGTGCAGCAGGAGAGCGTGGCCATCGCCGAGAGCTTGATGTAACCAAGAACGACGGCGGCGCCCGGCCTTGTGCCGGTGCGTCGCCTTGGTCGTGTCCTCAGCAGGTCATAAGGGCTCCGTCCAGGCACTCTGAACTTCCCTCTAGCCCCGTTCAGCCAATCGTTTCAATTCTCAATCTGCGGGAAAGTGATTGCTGTCGCTTTCCGGTCTCGCGTTTAGTTGTCGTTCATGAAAACGATTTGTGCTGCGGACCACGTGATAGTGGGCACCGTAAAACTGCCGGACGGCAAGTATGGACTGGGAGCCGTTTGGATTGCCGATGGCAAGGTCCTCCAGATCACGCCGGGGGTACCGGGACCGGACGCGACCGGCTCGGCGCATGTAACCGATGTGCAAGGAGCCTATGTGCTTCCGGGGGCCATCGATGCCCATGTGCACTGCTACTCCCACGACGGGGAAGGAATGCTGGCGGCTACAAGGGCAGCGGCCGCGGGCGGCGTGACGACTATCGTCGAGATGCCCTTTGACCGGGTGGGCCCGGTCAAAGATGCCAGCAAGCTTCTGCGCAAGCGGGAGATCGTCAGCCGTGAGGCTGTTACCGACGTCGCTCTGCTCGGAACGCTATGGCCCGGCGGGGGATGGCGGGAAGCGCAGGCACTGGCTGAAGCCGGTGCGGTTGGCTTCAAAGTATCGCTGTTCCACACCGACACGGAGCGTTTCCCGCGCGTCGACGATGCAGAACTCCTGAACGTGATGGCTGCCGTGACCGACGTGGATCTCACATTGTGTGTCCATGCCGAGAATAATGAAATTGTGCAGAACCTGTCTCGGATCGAGCAGGAATCGAATCCGTACGACCCGCTCACCCACGTTCGGACCCGCCCTCCGGTATCGGAGTCGCTCGGCGTACTGACGGCCATGGAGATCGCCCACGACCGCGGGACGCGCCTGCACCTGTGCCACATGTCGATTCCGCGGGCGGTCCAGCTGGCCGCGTTCTGGCGGGAGGACGGGGCGGACATCTCCCTGGAAACCTGCCCGCACTACCTGACGTTCACTGCGGCCGACATGAAGGAGCAGCACGGCCGGCTGAAGATCAACCCGCCGCTGCGTGAACGGGAGCACGTCGAGGGACTCTGGCAGGGGATTGGCGACGGGCTCGTTCCGGTTCTCTCCTCCGACCATGCACCCTGGCCTCTGTCGTTGAAGGACGATCCCGAGATTCTGAAGAACGCTTCCGGGGCTCCGGGCGTGCAGACGCTTGCCGTGGTCACGCTCGGACAGGCTTTGGCCCGCGACCCTGAACCTTCAGGCCTGTTTGACCGCACCGTGTCCGCCCTGACGGCGGGCCCCGCGGAACGGTTCGGTTTTGCCGACCGCAAGGGCCGGCTTGAGCCCGGCTATGACGCGGACATCATGGTCTTCCGGCCGGATGCCGGCTACACCGTCAGCGATGAGGAGCAGTTCTCGAACGCTGGCTGGACGCCGTACGCGGGCATGAACCCCGGCGGCTACATGGAGAAGACTTTCCTGCGCGGCCGCCTGATCTGGGATGCCTCTACCGGAGTCGTTGCTCAGCCCTCAGGCGAGCTTGTCACGCGGAGCTGATCCTGTGGACCCACAACTGCAGCGCATCCTGGAAACGGGGGAGGAGGGTTCGGCTATTCTCTCCCGCGGACTTGCGTTATTGCATCTGGTCTCTTTTGCCAGCGGAATCTCCATGCGCGAGCTTTCGGAGCAGTCCGGGATCCCTCTCGCTACGACGTACCGTGTTGTGGGCCAGCTCGTGGCGGCGGGCTTCGTCGTTGAGCACGAGGGACTGATCCACGCCGGTACCCGGATGGCTCCGGCGGGGACCAACGAAACTCCACACCTGGTCGAGTTTGCCCGTCCGTCGCTGCACATGGCTGCGATGAAATCAGGCCTCACAGCCGTGCTCACTGTGCGGGTCCACACCCTGGCGCTTTGTTTGGATGTGGCTGCTTCACGGGGCGCCCAATCGGCCTCCTTCCGGATCGGCGAGACACGTCCCCTCTATGCGGGTGCCAGCGCCACTCCTCTGCTCGCCTTTGCCAAACCAGATGTCATCAACCGCGTGTTGGCAGGGAGCCTGAAGCGCTACACGGCGCAGACGCCGGACGAGGCCACTCTCCGGGAGAAGCTGGAGCGGGTCCGGGCTGTTGGGTACGACATCACTCGTGGTGAGGTCCAGCCCCTTTGGACTGGAATCGGCCTGCCCGTCCTCCAGAACAACGAACCTATCTGCTGTCTCTCGCTTGTCGGACCGTCCTCCGGAATCCGGGAAACAGAACCATACCTTGCACTGCTGCGGGAAGCTGCCGCTGAGCTGGCAGCCAGCCTGCCCGGGGGAGACCGCCCCCACCTTTGGAACCCCACCGACCTATCCACGGAAGACCATTCATGACTGTCACCATCGATCCTGATGCATCATTTCTCGACTCTGCCCTCGCAGACCTGGCGACCTATACCGACGATTCCTTCGATGGCTGGACGCGTGAGGTCCTGAGTGACCCGTACCGTGCCTCCCGTGAAGTCGTAGCCAACCGCATGCGGCAAGCCGGCATGGAAGTCCATATCGACGCCGGTGGCAACGTTGTCGGACGGCTCCCCGGGCGGGCTGCTGCCTCAGGGGTCAACCTCAAGCCACTCATGACGGGCTCACACACCGACACAGTCCGAAACGGGGGACGTTTTGACGGAATTGTAGGAGTGCTCGGTGCCATTGAGGCCGTGGAGGCCCTCCGCCGTGCGGGCATCGAGCTGGAGCGGGACCTTGTTGTCGTCGACTTCCTGGGCGAGGAACCGAACGAGTTCGGAATTTCCTGCATGGGCTCTCGTTCGATGGCAGGCGTCCTGACACCCGAGCACCTCGAACTCCCCGGCACCAGCGGCATCACCTTGGGCAAGGCGCTCGAACGCTACGGCGTCGACCCCAACCGCGCCCTGAAAAACTCCTGGGGACCCGATTCGGTGCATGCCTACATTGAGCTGCATATCGAACAGGGGCCGATGCTGGAACGCGCCGGAACCCAGATCGGTGTCGTCACCGCCATCGCAGGGATCGACCGGCTCCTGGCAAGGTTCACCGGCCGTGCCGACCATGCCGGAGCCACGCCCATGGATGCCCGGCAGGACGCCCTTACGTGTGCTGCAGCGGCCGTCCTGGCAGTCGAACGTGAAGGTTGCGGAGCGCCAGTGCACGGCGTAGCCACAACAGGCCGGATCGAAGCCTTCCCCGGTTCCTTCAATGTCGTGCCGCAGGAAGCGCGGATTTACGCAGAACTGCGGTCCACCGACGCAGCTTGGCTCAATGGAGCCAAGCGGCGCGTTGCCGACGAAATCGCGGCAGAGGCGGAGCGGCGCGGTGTTGCTCAAATGGTCGAATGGCTGACCGACCAGGACCCGGTTCCGACGACCCCGGCGCTGCGCGACCACATCGCGGCTGCCAGCGGCGACCTTGGCCTGAGCTGGATGGCCGTTCCGTCGGGAGCCGGCCACGACGCCGCACACATGGTCCATATGGGTCCGATGGGGATGATTTTTATCCCGTCCGTTGGCGGCCGAAGCCATTGTCCGGAGGAATTCACTGATACGCGCGACATCGTCGAGGGCGTTCGCGTGCTCGCCGCTACCCTGGTTCGCCTGGACCGCACAGACAAGATCGCAGCATGACTCGGAAAGACACGGTAGAGACAATGATCGATCACAAGATCCCCACCGGCCAGCGCCAAAAGGACCCGCTGCGGAAGGCCGTTGCCGCCGCCGCGGCGGGAAACGCTTTGGAATGGTTCGACTTTTCCAGCTATGCCTTCTTTGCGGCCTACATCAGTGCCAACTTCTTCATGCAGGGCGATAACACCTCCGGGTTGATCAGCACATTCCTGGTCTTCGCCGTCGGGTTCATCGCACGGCCCCTCGGCGCGGTCATCCTCGGTTCCTACGGCGACACACACGGGCGCAAAGCCACTCTGACGCTGACCGTTGCCCTGATGGCGGTAGGTACCTTCATCATCGGCTTCGCTCCTCCCGTCTGGGTCATCGGAATTGGCGCACCCATCCTGCTGCTCGTCGGACGGCTCTTCCAAGGATTCTCGGCCGGCGGCGAAATCGGCGGGGCCACGGCGTACCTCGTTGAGAAGGCGCCGATGGAGCGCCGCGCTGGTCTGACTGGGTGGCTTCAAGGCTCAATGGGCATTGCCAACGCAATGTCGGCGCTCATCGGCGTGACCATCACAGGACTCTTCAGCGATGAAGAGATTACCGCTTGGGCGTGGCGCATCCCGTTCGTGGTCGGCCTGGCGATCATTCCCGTTGCCATCTACATTCGCCGCAAGCTGGACGAGACCGAGGAGTTCCTCCAGCTCAAGGAAGAAACTGTCGGCACAAAACAGCGTTCACCGATTAAGGACCTTTTCAGGCAGTACCCCAAGCACATGGTGATTGGCGCGTTGGTAGCCATTCTCTGGCAGGTCAGCGTGTATGCCCTCGTGATCTATGCCCCGACGTTTTACGCCTCGGAGCAGGTTGGATTGGGCTTCAGCGCCAATGACGCCTTCCTCGCCTCGCTGATCGGGAACCTGTTCATGATCTTCGCCTGTGTGTATGCCGGCCGCCTCGCGGACCGGTTCGGCACCCGGCGGATGCTGGTGGCGTCGATATGGATCCTCATTGCGGTTCCTCTCCCGATGCTCGTGATCCTTCACCTTTCGCCCTCGTTACCGGTGCTGATCGGAGTCCACATCGTCATGTGCCTGGCTGTCTCCAGCTTTGCGGGCGTCGTTCCCTCGGCCCTCGCCCGTGTTTTCCCGCCTGCCGTCCGTTCGACCGGAACGTCCTTCTCCTACAACATTGCAGCCATCTTCTTCGCAGGCTTCACCCCGGCGCTGATGACCTGGGCCATCCAGTACACCAGCTACGCCACCGGCCTGTACGTGGTTCTTGCGGGAGTAGTGGCCCTTCTGACGTTGCCGGCGTTCATGAAGCTGATACGAGAGCAGGAAGGCGACGTGCTCCTCTGACCCCGAACTGGCCGGCTCCTCACGTCGAGGCCAGCCACAGGAACGACGGCGGCGCCCGGCCTTGTGCCGGTGCGCCGCCTTCGCACGTCCGGTCCTTACATGCGGTTCAATGGCCGGCCGAGGGGAGTGGCGGTGGCATCATGGGCTGATGACTGAAAACCAGGATCCCGCACTGCGGGCCATCGAGCTGTCCCGCACCGCCACCGGCCGCTATACCGCCCGCAATGCGGCGGGCGCCGAGGTCGAATTCGGCCAGGGCGAGGACGTCCTGTCGCCCGTCGAGCTGCTGCTGGCCGCCATCGCCGGCTGTTCGGCCATCGACGTGGACGTCGCGACCTCCCGCAGCGCCGAGCCGTCCGAGTTCCGCATCGAGGCCACGGGGCGCAAGATCGTCGAGAACGGCGCAAACCGGATGGAGGACCTGAACCTGTCGTTCAAGCTCGCGTTCCCCGATGACGAGGGCGGCCGCAAGGCCGCCGGGATGGTCGAGCGGCTCGTCGCCCTTTCGCACGACAAGTACTGCACAGTCTCCCGGACCGTGGAGCTGGGCACCGCCGTCGGACATGACGTCACGGTTGGCATCGACGGGACCTAACGACGGCGGCGCCCGGCCTTAAGCCGGTGTGTCGCCTTTGGCTTTAGCGCCTATTCGGAGGCTCCCCGCCCCAGCGAGGAGAGCAGTTCGTCGCAGGCCTTTTCGCACCGGCGGCAGGCCTCGGCGCAGACTTTGCAGTGTTCGTGCATCTGGGCGTGCTGCTCGCATTCGTCGGCGCAGGCCTTGCAGGCCGTCCGACAGGCTTCGAGGATGGCTTTGGTGATGTTGGCGTCGTAGCCGGTGTGGCGGGAGAGCACGTTCCCGGTCGTGGCGCAGATGTCGGCGCAGTCCAGGTTGGTGCGGATGCATTTGGTGAGCTCCGCGACCATGTCCTCGGACAGGCAGGCATCGGCGCAGGCGGTACAGGTCTGGGCGCACTCGAAACAGGCGGCAATGCAGTCGGCCAGCTTCTGGCGGTCCACCCCGCCCAGGTCCTTGGGGTAGGTGTCGAGCATCGAGCTGATGTGCGTCATGATCCGGCTCCTGTTCGTTGGGTTGCGGTCCGGCGGGCTCCGGCCGCCACTTAAGCACAGTAGCCTTACTATCTGGTGCTCGCTACGCTCCGACGGCATTGTTTCCAATGGCGGGGCCGAAACCTCGGCTATTCAACGGAAGCGCACCCGGCACATTTTGGGCCCGTGCTTGCCACTGGACGCCCCAGCAATCGGACCAGGTGCCTTGTTGCCTCACGACGTCGTCCGTAGAGTCTGACGTGACCGTCACCGGCGGCGCAGCCCGCCGATGCCAGCCCACGGACCGGAGGCGAGACATGACGCGCAAGGACCGCATTGCCGAACCATGGGGAACCCGGACTCCCTACGGGCCGGGGGAGGAGTGGCCGGTCCGGGTGGACACCCACCTCGACGAGGGCCTGGCTCCGGAGGGCGTGGACCGGTGGGTGCAGACCGCGTCCATTCTCCACTCGAACGGCGACGCCCTGGACATCGCCGTGAAGGACGGGCGGATCGCCGGGGTGCGGGGCCGCGCGGGGGATCGGGTGAACCACGGCCGGCTGGGCCCGAAGGATCTGTACGGGTGGCAGGCCAACAACTCCGCGGACCGGCTGACGAAGCCGCTGGTCCGGGAGGGCGGGAAGCTGGTCGAGACGGACTGGGACACAGCCATGAGCCGGATCGTGAAGCGGACCAACGAGCTGCTGGCGGAGCAGGGTTCCAGTGCCATCGGCTTCTACACTACGGGCCAGCTTTTCGCCGAAGAGTACTACACCCTGGGCGTCGTGGCGCACGGTGGCCTGGGCACCAACCATGTGGACGGGAACACCCGGCTGTGCACGGCGACCGCTGCCGCCGCCCTGAAGGAGTCCTTTGGGTGCGACGGGCAGCCAGGCTCCTATACCGACGTCGACCATGCGGACGTGATCGCGCTCTACGGGCACAACATGGCGGAGACGCAGACCGTGCTGTGGGCCCGCGTGCTGGACCGGCTCGCCGGAGCGAACCCGCCCAAGATCGTCTGCGTCGACCCGCGTTCCACACCGGTGGCCAGGGCCGCGACCGTGCATCTGGCGCCGCGGCCGGGCACCAACGTGGCCCTAATGAACGGCCTGCTGCACGAGATCATTGCCAACGGCTGGGTGGACAGCGACTACATCGAGGCCCACACGGTGGGCTATGACGAGCTCACGATGCGGGTGCAGGAGTATCCGCCGGACGTCGTCGCGCGGATCTGCGATGTGCCGGAGGAGAAGATCCGCGACGCGGCCCGGATCATCGGGCAGGCCGAGCGGCTGCTGTCGACGGTGCTGCAGGGTTTCTACCAGTCCAACCAGGCCACTGCGGCGTCGGTCCAGGTGAACAACATCAACATCATCCGCGGCATGCTCGGCAAACCCGGCTGCGGCATCCTGCAGATGAACGGCCAGCCCACCGCGCAGAACACGCGGGAATGCGGGGGCGACGGCGATCTGCCGGGCTTCCGCAACTGGTCCAACGACGAGCATGTGAAGGACCTCGCGCGGGTCTGGAACGTGGATCCGATGGAGATCCCGCACTATTCGCCGCCGACCCACGTCATGCAGATGATGCGCTACGTGGAGGACGGCTCCATCCGGATGCTGTGGGTCAGCGGGACGAACCCGGCGGTGTCGTTGCCGGAGCTCGCACGGGTCCGCTCGATCCTCGAACAGGACAGGCTGTTCCTGGTGGTGCAGGACATCTTCCTCTCGGAGACCGCGCAGCTGGCCGACGTGGTGCTGCCGGCGGCGACCTGGGGCGAGAAGACCGGCACCTTCACCAACGTGGACCGCACCGTGCACCTGTCGGAGAAGGCCGTGGACCCGCCGGGGGAAGCGAAGCCGGACCTGGACATCTTCATCGACTATGCCCGGCGGCTGGACCTGAAGGACAAGGACGGCGGGCCGCTGGTCAAGTGGCATGATCCGGAGTCCGCGTTCGAGGCCTGGAAGGAATGCACGCGCGGCCGGCCCTGCGACTACACCGGCCTGAGCTACGGCAAGCTCCGCGGCGGCTCCGGCATCCAGTGGCCCTGCAACGAGGAGAACCCCGAGGGGACCGAGCGGATCTACGTGGACGGCAAGTTCTGGAGCCGGCCGGAGTACTGCGAAAGCTACGGCCGCGACCTGGTCACCGGCGCCCCGCTGGAACCGGCGGAGTACAAGGCGCTGAACCCGGAGGGCAAGGCGGTGATCAAGGCCGCCGGCTATCTCCCGCCGCACGAAGTGCCCAGCCGGGACTATCCGCTGCAGCTCACCACCGGCCGCACCCTCTACCACTTCCACACCAGGACCAAGACGGCCCGCGCGCCCGAGCTGCAGGCCGCGGCACCCGAAGTGTGGGTCGAAATGTCCGCCGCGGACGCCGAAGCCTACGGCATCGCCGAAGGGGACCTGGCGGAAATAACGACGCCGAGGGGCTCGGTCCGCGCGCAGGTGCGGATCAGCGGCATCCGCGACGGCGTGCTGTTCCTGCCTTTCCACTACGGGTATTGGGACAACGACGGCGGCCATGCGCCGGACGGTGCCGGGCGCGCGGCCAACGAGCTGACCATCACGGACTGGGACGCGGCATCCAAGCAGCCGATCTTCAAGACCGCCGCCGCGAGGCTGAAGAAGATCGCCTCCGGCGACCGTCCGTCGTCGGCCCCCACCACCACCGGCTCCGCGCCCGTGGCACCCATTGGATATGAAACGGCAGGGAGCCACAACGCCGGGGTCGACGAGGACGTGCGCACAACGAGCGGGGGAGGAACGCGATGAAGATTGATCTGGCGCTGGAGGAACTGCACCGCTCCGAGAACGACCTGGCGCACGAACTGCTGCAGGTCTCCGAGCGGCACAAGGTGGACCACGAGATCTACCACCTCGGCCGCGACCTGGCCCGCTGGTCGCAGCGGCACGTGCGGGAGATCGCCGACGTTGGCAAAAACTACGGGCTGGACCTGGACCCGGAGCCGGAGGACGAGGCCGGCCTGGCCGAACGCCTGCGCGAGAAGGGCGCGGAGCTGATCGGCCGCCGCGGCAATCCGGCGCTCCTGCTGCTGCGGGACCTGCGCGAAATCTACATGAAGGCCTCGGGCGTCTCGGTGGACTGGGAGCTGCTGGCGCAGGCCGCGCAGGGCATCAAGCACACCGATCTGCTGGACGTGACGAAGCGCTGCCATCCGGACACCCTGCGCCAGATGCGCTGGGCCAACGCGAAGCTCAAGGAAAGCGCCACCCAGATTCTGGTCACCTGATCAGGCCCGGCCGGGCGCCAAGGCGATCCCCCGTCAGCGGCGGGCGGCAGGCAGGCGCAGCACCGCAACGGTGGCGCCGGCAACCAGCACGGCTGCTACGGCGCTGACGCCCGGGTAGTCGATGAGGCCCATGACCGGTCCGACTGCGGCGCTGCCCACTGCGCCGGCCAGGGACATGGTGGCATCGGAGAAGCCCTGGGCAGGGACCCGTTCGGACGGGCTCAGCGAAGAGACCAGCAGCGTGGAGCCTGCGACGGTCGCCGCGGACCAGCCGAGCCCCAGCAGGATCAGTCCGGCGGTGACCGCTGGCATGTACCCGGGCAGCAGTCCGGTCAGCGCCATCGCGGCGAGCAGGATTCCCATTCCCACCAACACGGTGCGCGCGGCCCCGAGCCGGTCGGTGAGCCAGCCCATCAGCGGGGAGAGGGCGTACATGCCGGCGATGTGCAGCGAGATGGTGAAGCCGATCAGCGCGATCGTGTCCTGGTGGCCGGCCGCGTCGCCGGCGTGATGCTGCATATGCAGCGGGGTCATCGACATGACCGCAACCATCACGGCGTGGGCGGCGACCACGGCGATCACCGCCCCGCGGGCAGTCGGATGCTCGCGCACGATCTGCCAGCCGGCCCGCCAGGAGCTGGCATTCTTCGCAGCCTTACCCGGCTCGTCCCCGTCGAGCGCACGGCGGGTCAGCAGCGGATCCGGCCGCAGGAACAGCCCCACGATCAAGGCGCCGACTACCATGCCGGCCGCGGAGATCAGGAACGGCCCGGCCTGCGCGGGAATCCCCAGCCAGCCTGCGAGCACGGCTCCCGGAGCGACCATATTCGGCCCGGCGACGGCACCGACGGTGATCGCCCAGACCACCAGGGACAGGTCCCGTCCACGGCGGGCCGGCTCGGCCAGGTCGGTGACGGCGAAGCGCGCCTGCAGGTTCACCGCCGACGCCAGGCCCACCAGGAACGCTCCCGCCAGCAGCAGGATGAACAGTTCCGTGACCACGGCGCCGACCATCAGGGCCGTGCCGGCGATGGCCGCAGCAAGACCGGTGGCCAGTGCGACGCGACGCCCGCGGGCCAGGGCCAGCTGGGACAGCGGGATCGCCGTCGCAGCCGTGCCCAGGGTCAGCGCGGTGTTCACCGACCCCGCCCACGCCTCGGACCCGGACAGCTCGACGGCCAGGATCGAGCCCAGGGCCAGGGTGGAGCCGTTGCCCAGGCCGGAGAAGACCTGGGCGATGGACAGGGTCCGCACAATGCGGGACTGGGTGGTCCGGGGCACGGACAAGGCGGTGTTCACAGCAATTCACTGTATTGTCATGTTTTTGTGCAGTTCAACCATGACAAGATGCCCGGAGTATGGCTGGCCGAGGAGCTGGTCAACATGCTGGATGAGGACGCGTGGGAAATTCCCGTCCTGGAGAACCTCCTGACCAACCACCATTTCCGGCACAGCGGGCTCGATCCTGAGGTCGGCCCGGAGGTGCGCGAATGGGCGCTCCACCTGCGCTCGGTCTTCGACTCTCCGGATGCGGACACGCGGTGCACCGCGGTCAACGCACTGCTCGACCAGGGCGTGCGGCGGGTCTTCCTGGCCACCCACGACGGCCTGCTCCCGCACATGCACTTCGCCGATTGGGGCGACACCGTCATCGAGCGCCTGCGCGGCATGACGGCCGGCGGCCTGGCCGTCTTCGTCGTCGAGGCAGGAGGCGGCCGCCTCGGAACCTGCGCCCGGTCAGGGTGCCGAAAGGTCTTCGCCGACACCAGCCGCGGCGGCCGCCGCGCCTACTGCTCGGCCAAGTGCGGCAACGCCGACGCCGTCCACCGCTACCGCAACCGCCAAAGCAAATAACGACGGCGGTGCCCGCCACCTGCGGCTATACCTGAACGAGTTCGTGGTCTGTGGAAAGGTTCTGAAGCCGAACCCGCATTGTGAGAAGCTCTGCCACTGTCGAATGCGTCGTCAGGCCTAGTGAGCCAAGCGACGGGCCGTGCGCGGATTCAGCACCCAGGATGACTCCGATGCAGCTCACATGTTGACCATCTGCGGTTACAGAGGCAACAGTGACCGGCTCGCCACCGCCTGCAGTAGCAAGTGAAGATTCGATCGTGTCGTCGGGAAGTGCTGCAATCAGCACGACATCCCCAAAACGATCTGCATCCGTGTTCTCCCGTAGTGCGGGATCCGAATGGACAGCTGCCATCACCCGCTGAGCGACATCAAAACGTTCGGCAGTCCGAGAATCATGGCGGAACCGCACAAAGAACTGGATGTCGTCGACCTCCAGCACATCCTCCAGATGAACGTCGACAGTGCCCTCAGGGTCCAGCCCCGCGGCAACGGCCGCCGATAATACTTCGGCGGGCGACGGATCCTCGTCGTAGGCACAGATGATGCCTGGCAGCTGC
>NZ_ANPE02000186.1 GCF_000328305.2 Arthrobacter crystallopoietes BAB-32
GGACCGGCGTCGTTATGGCCCTGGTGGCCCGGCGCGGCCGGCTGCGCCCCCGGACCCGCCTTGACCCGCGCCCGGTAGCCGGTCGCGTTGACCGTGTCGACCAGCTGTTGGTCCGTCACGCCCTCGGGCACGGTCACCTGGGCCGATTCCAGCGGCAGGTTCACGCTCGCCTGGACGCCGTCGATCTTGCCGAGCTTGCGCTCCACGCGGTTCACGCAGGACGCGCAGGTCATCCCCTCGATCTCCAGCTCGACCAAACGGGTGGGCGCCGCCTCGGCAGCGTCGGAGACCCCGGTGCCGTGGGCCATCGTCACATCATCCCTTCGAAAATCCCGCGTTGCCTACGCGTCCTCGGCGACCACGAGGTAGCCGGCCTCGGCCACCGCCTCGCCGATCTGCTCCGGGTCCAGCTCGCCCTCGGACTGCACGGTGGCGGTGGAAATGCCGCCCTTGTTCAGTTCCACGGCGACGTCCTGCACGCCGTCGATCGCGCTCAGTTCCTCGGTGACTGCCGCGACGCAGTGGCCGCAGGTCATGCCGTCGATGCTGACTTTGGTAATGGTGCTCATGGTGTTCTCCTTGGGGGAATGGTGGGGGTGGCTCAGCGCAGCAGCCGGCCGATGGCGTCCGTGGCTTCCTTGACCTTGTCCTGCACGATGGCGGGATCGTCGGCGGCCTCGGATTCCTTCGCCGCGTCGACCACGCAGTGCGCGATGTGGTCCTCGAGCAAACCGATGCTGACTGCGTGCAGCGCCTTATTGATCGCCGCGACCTGGGTCAGGATGTCGATGCAGTACTTGTCCTCGTCGACCATGCGCGCGATGCCGCGGACCTGGCCTTCAATGCGCTTCAGCCGGCGCAGGTAGGCGGCCTTGTCCGTGGTGTAGGCGTGGCCCACGTGGGGGTCGACGGCGGACGCCTCCAAAGGCGCGGCGGTGCCGGTTTCGCTAACGACGGCGGTTGGTTCGGCGGCCATGTGGCCCTCCTTTCGTGGTGCTCACTATCGAAACTATACCCCTAAGGGGTATCACGCAAGGGGAAGTGGGACGCTTCACTAACACGGCAGGGCAAAGCCAGCGAACGCAGAGCGGCCCCGGCTCCATCTGCGGTGGAGCCGGGGCCGCATCGCGAAGCGGGCGACGTCCGCTACCCGCGACGCAGGGTGCGGAAGGCCAGCCAGGCCGCCGCCAGCATCAGCACGGCGGCAATTCCGGCCGTGACGGACACCCCGCTGTCGAAAGCGTGGAAAGCCGAGGCCAGCAGGGCGTCCGCGGTGCGCGAGGGCAGCTCCGCGGCGGTGTTGATGGCCCCGCCCAAGGTCTCGCCGGCTGCCGCAATCTGCTCGGGGGAGAGTCCGGCCGGCAGTTCAACGCTGTTCCGGTAGGAGGCCACCAGAATGCTGCCCAGCAGGGCCGTGCCGAACACCGATCCGACCTCGTAGGCGGTTTCGGAAACCGCCGACGCGGCACCGGCCTTCGCCGCTGGCACGCTCGAGAGGATCAGGTCGTTCGAGAGCGTCTCGGACGCGCCCACGCCGGCGCCCAGCACTGCGAACGCGAGCATCAGCCAGCCGGCCGAGCCGTCCGCCGAGGAGGCGACCATCCAGTAGGCCGTCGCGGAGAGCAGCAGCGCGACGGACACCACCAGATGCGGCTGGATCCGCCGGACCAGCGGCACGGCGAGCAATCCGGCAATGGTCGTCACTGCCAGGCCCGGCAGCAGCACCAGTCCGGCCTGCAGCGGGCTCAGGCCGAGCACCAGCTGCAGATGCTGCGAGACGAAGTAGAGGAAGCCCACCAGCGAGAAGATGGCCAGCAGGTTGACCAGCACCGCCCCGGTGAACGGCCGCACCGCGAACAGCCGGACGTCCAGCATGGGGTTGCTGCGGGACAGCTGCCGCCGCGTGAACAGCCAGCCGGCGGCAATTCCGACGGCGGCGCCCGCCACGGTGCTAAGCCAGGCGCCGTCGTTGGCCAGGTTTTTGATCGCGTAGACCACGGGCAGCATCGTCGCGATCGACAGCACGATGCTGGCGATGTCGACGGCGCCGGGCGACGGATCCCGGGATTCCGGCACGCAGAGCGGAGTCAGGGCCAGCATGAGCACGAGCACCGGCACGGCGAGCAGGAAGACCGAGCCCCAGTGGAAGTGCTCCAGCAGCACGCCGCCGAGCAGCGGCCCCAGGGCGGCGCCGGCGGAGAACCCGGCCGCCCAGACCGCGATCGCCAGCCGGCGCTGGGTGCGGTCGACGAAGATGTTG
>NZ_ANPE02000185.1 GCF_000328305.2 Arthrobacter crystallopoietes BAB-32
CCGGCGGCCGTTTCCTGCCCCGGCGCCCTGGCTGGGCCTGGCCGGTCCCCCGGCTGCCTGCCGTCTGGCCCGTCCCCCGGCTGCCTGCCGTCTGGCCGGCGGTGGTTGCAGCGCTCTTCGGCCGTCCGTTCTGGCGGGCTGCGCGCTTGCGTCGCGCGTTGGCTCCGGTAGACGTGCCCTGCTTGTATGCCGGACCGCGGTGCGCGGCCTTGGCCTCCACAGCAGCCTGGCGGACCTTCGGATCCACGGCGTCAGCGACTTCGCCGACCAGCTTCATCACAAGCGGTGAACCTGGCGCCACGCCCTCGAACGCCACGTCGACGCCGGCCGCCTTCATCAGCTTGCCGACTTCCAGCTTCTGCTCGGGCAGCGCCAGCGTGACGACGCTGCCGTCCGAACCGGCACGCGCGGTGCGGCCGGAACGGTGCAGGTACGCTTTGTGCTCCGTCGGCGGATCGACGTGGACCACCAGCTCCACCTCGTCCACGTGGACGCCGCGGGCCGCCACGTCCGTCGCCACCAGGACGCGCACGTCGCCGGAGGAGAACTCAGCCAGGTTGCGGTCGCGGGCGTTCTGCGAGAGGTTGCCGTGCAGGTCGACGGCGGGGATCCCGGCAGAAGTCAGGCTCTTGGCCAGTTTGCGGGCATGGTGCTTGGTCCGGGTGAACAGCACGCGGCGGCCAACGCCGGAAGCCAACTGCTGGACCAACTGCTTCTTGGCGGTCAGGTCCGAGGCGACGAGCACGTGGTGTTCCATCGTGCTCACGGCCGCCTGCGGCTCGTCCACGGAGTGGGTCAGCGGGTTGGACAGGTACCGCTGGACCAGCTTGTCCACGCCGTTGTCCAAGGTTGCGGAAAACAGCAGGCGCTGTCCGTCGGTGCCGGTCGCGTCCAGCAGTCGGCGGACCACCGGAAGGAAGCCCAGGTCGGCCATGTGGTCGGCCTCGTCCAGCACGGTGATCTCCACGGCTTCCAGGGTGAGGATGCGCTGCTTCATCAGGTCCTCGAGCCGGCCCGGGCAGGCCACCACGATGTCGACGCCGGAGGCCAGCGCCTTCTCCTGGCGCGCCTGGGAGACACCGCCGTAGATGACTGTGGTGTTCAGTCCGAGCTCGTTGGCCAGCGGCTCGACCGTGGCATTGATCTGCGTGGCCAGCTCGCGGGTAGGGGCCAGCACCAGCCCAAGGGGACGGCCGGGGCGGCGGCGATAGGCGGCTTCGCGTTCGGCCAGCCGGGCCACAAGCGGCAGCGCGAAGGCCAGCGTTTTGCCGGACCCGGTGCGGCCCCGGCCCAGGACGTCCCGGCCCGCCAACGTGTCGGGCAGGGTCTCGGCCTGGATCGGAAACGGCTCGGCGATGCCCTTCGCGGACAGCGCGGCTACGAGCGGCGCCGGCACGCCGAGCTGCTTAAAAGAGCGCACAGAAGTATTCAAGGTCATGGGAAAGACAAGTACTTTCGGTCAGTGGCCCCGGCACCGGTGTGGCGCGGGGTTCGCCGAAGAAAAGATCAGAGTCAACCGCCCGCGTTGGCTGCCTGCTGGCTGCAGGTCTGACGCCACGCGCTGGAACTGCGGGAGAAGTGTGAAGCGTTCATCGACGCAGGGAGCGCACCGCAGGGCGCGCTCCAAGTAGCACCAGTCTACCAGCGGCCGGGCCGCCGGCTGACCGCGGCTATCCTGAAAGGGATGATGCACCAGCCTTCCACCCCGGAATTCCCCGCCGCCCGCGATGCCAGCCAGGACCGGCCGCCGGGATCGTTCCACACCGAGCCGGTCAGCTACGTCCGCCGCGGCTCCCGGCTGCAGGGCCGCCGCCAGCAGGCCTGGGATGAGCACGCCGAAGCCTTCGTCATCGATGTGCCCCGGGTTGCAGGCGACACCTCCGTGGACCCCGGCTACGTCTTCGATGCCGCCGCCGCTTTCGGGCGCAGCGCCCCGCTCGTCGTGGAGATCGGTTCCGGCCTGGGCGAGGCCGTTTGCCATGCCGCCAAGGAACACCCGGAGCGGAATTTCCTCGCGGTCGAGGTCTACAAGCCCGGCCTGGCCCAGACCCTGCTGCGCATCGGCCAGAACCAGCTGGACAACGTCCGTGTGGTCCAGGCCAACGCCCCCGAGGTCCTGGCGACGATGCTGCCGGCCGGCTCGGTTGCCGAACTCTGGGTCTTTTTTCCCGATCCGTGGCACAAGACGCGCCACCACAAGCGCCGCCTGGTCAAGGACAGCTTCGCGCCGCTCGCGGCCCGCGTCCTGCAACCCGGCGGTCTCTGGCGGCTGGCCACGGACTGGTCCTCCTATGCCATCCAGATGCGTGAGGTCGGGAACGCGGCGAAGGACTTCGTCAACGTGCACGACGGCGAACGCACCGGTCCGGCTTCTCCCCTCACCAAGGTGTGGGACAGCGGCGTGGAGCAGGAAGTCGGCGGCGCCCCTGTTCGAGAGGGCCGCCTTCCAGTGAGCACCGGCAATGCCAGCCAAGGCGAAGGGATGGACGAACTCGGCGGCTGGGCACCGCGCTTCGAAGGCCGCGCCCTGACCAGCTTCGAGCAAAAGGCGCACGAAGCCGGCCGGGAAATCTTCGACCTGACCTTCCGCCGCACGGGCGGCTGAACGGCGGACCCGAAGACCGGCCTCCGTCATGGTCCCGGCGCGCGGTTGCCGCAGGGCAGCGCCCAGCCGGGTTAGTCCCGGGTGACGACGGAAGCCACGGGGACCTTGTCCGCGTCCTTGATCTCGACACGGACGATCTCCTCGGTGTCCACCGCGGTGGCCGCGGACAGCCTGGCGCGCCCGGCCGGCGTAGCCTTCCAGCTGGCGACTTCGCGCGCCTCGCCGGTGGAATCGGTTACCCAGAGCGACAGGATCCCGCTGTCAGGCAACCGCTCGCCATCCATGGCCAGTTCGGTCCCCCACGCCTTGTATACGAGGTCCAGTTCGACCTCCAGCCCGCTGGAGGCGGTCATCGTATAGCTGTCCACCGTCTGCTGCGGCCTGGTCACCACCGGTCCGGCCACGGCTCCCACCACGAGTGACGCCGCGGCTACCAGTGCGACCAAACCCGCCACCCGCCGTCGTTGTTTCCGCCGCCGCACGTGCAGTTCGGCCATCAGCTGCTTGGTGTTATGCGCCAGGACCGCCTCGGTGTCCTCGGCCAGTTCCAGGGCAACGTCGCGCGGTACGGCATCGAGCAGGGCCGGCAGGCCCTCCAGCTCGGCGAGTTCGGCTTCGCACGCCGGACAGCTGCGCAGGTGGTCGTCAAACGCGCGGCGCTCACCGGGATCGAGTCCGCCCAAGACATAGAGCCCGATCAGCTGGCGCAGCTGGTCATGATCGGGTTTCATGGCTTGACCCCCATCTCCTCAAGCACGGAGCGAAGCGCCCTGGCTGCATAGAAAGCCCGCGATTTGACGGTTCCCAACGGCAGCGACAGTTCCTTGGCCGCATCCGCTGCGGTGAGCCGCTGGTAGTGCAGCGCGAGGATCACATTCCGGTGGTCGACGCTGAGCCGGGACAGGGCTTCTTCCATCACGACTTTGAGCAGGAGCGTGTCGACATGGTCCGCGACGGGCGGATCCTCTTCCGGCATTGCGGTCTCAGCGGCCCTCCGGCTGCGCCGCCGGTAGCTGTCGATAATGACGTGGCGGGCGGTGCGGTACAGGTAGCCGCGCATATTCTGCACATCGGGGCCGAGTTTCCAGACCCGCAGGATGGTCTCCTGGACCACGTCTTCGGCCTGGCCGGGATCCGAGGTTGCCGCGAGCACGAACCGCCGCAGCGCTGCCCCGTGTTCGCGGTAGAGCTGGGCTACCGCTTCGTCTTCCATCGCCATGGCCGTTCCTTCCGCGCCTCCGAAATGACGCCCATACCTGCAAAGACGCAGTTGGACGGCCCCATGGTTCAACTGCGCCGCGGCCAACACAGTTGAACCATTTTGGCCCCGGCGCGCGTCTTTGCCAATAGTGGCCCGCACCCGGCGGCGCTGCACCGAACCAGCCCGGTTGGACCGATAGGACTCCCATCATGAAAATCAGAAGCAGAGGCGCTGCGGCCCTGATGGCGGCCGCTCTCCTGGGATTGGCCGGCTGTGCCGGCGGCGGCGACGAGGAAGGAGCCGCTCCCCCGGCGGCCGAAACTCCGGCAGCGCCGGAAGCGAGCCCGATGCCTACGACTCCGGAGAGCAGCGCACCGGCCGGTGCGGTGGAGCTCATGACCGCCGACAGTTCCCTCGGCGAGATCGTGGTCGATGGACAGGGCATGACGGTGTACTACTTCACAAAGGATGAAAAGGGTTCCGGCGTGAGCAACTGCACCGGAGACTGCCTCGTGGCCTGGCCGCCGGTGCTGACCGAAAGCGACACTCCCACGGTGGAGGGCGTCACGGCCGAGATCGGCACCATTGATACGCCCGAGGGAGAGAAGCAGATCACCATCGACGGTATGCCCATCTACTACTGGCAGAACGACAAGGAGCCCGGCGATGTGGACGGCCAAGGCGTCAATGACGTTTGGTACGTGGTCGCCCCCGATGGGGAGATGATCCGCTAGCCCGGTCGCGGCAGGCCAAGGGTCCGCGGCCTGGGCGGCAGCACAGGCTGCGGATACTCCCCCTCCACAGGGCGGCTAGGTCTCCCGGTGTGCACAAGTGCGCGCCGGGAGAGACCGTGCCCGGTCAGTCGGCCGTAGCTTGGGCCCATGAGAACCCATACCCCCATTGCCCAGCTGGAGGCCAGGGACCGCCCGCGGGAGAAGATGTCGAGGGTCGGTGTCCGCCGGCTCAGGGACGCCGAATGCCTGGCGCTGGTCATCGGCTCCGGGACGCGCGAGGCAAGCAGCCTGGAGCTGGGCCAGCTGATCCTGAAGAAGACCGGCGGCCCGGCCGGGCTCATGGCCGCGGATGCCGAGGCCTTGCGCCGGATCCCGGGCGTC
>NZ_ANPE02000184.1 GCF_000328305.2 Arthrobacter crystallopoietes BAB-32
GGCCTGGCCGCGCGGTTGCTGGCGCTGCTGCCCCGGCCGGACCTGGTCGTCTACTTCGAGCTCCCGCCGGAACAGGCACTGGACCGGGTGGCAACCCGCGGCGAGGATTCAGAAACCCTCGCCGGACTGCGCTCTTTCGACGCCGGCTACCGCTCCCTGCCGGAGTTCAGCAGCTTCGCCGTCATCGATGCTTCCCTTCCGCGCGCTGCGGTGGCCGGGCAGCTGGAGCAGCTCATCCGCTCCCGCCGCCCGGCGGCTTCCGCCTCCTAAGCGGCCGGCTTCCGGCGCGTCAGCCGGAGCAGGACGGCGCCGGCAGCCAGCACAACGCCGGCCAGCGGAAGCAGCACGGTGGCACTGCTGCCCGTGGCGGCCAGCTGCCGGACAGGCTGCTGTGCGGCAGCTTCAACAACAGGCTCGGGATTCAGAGCCGCCGGCTCGACGCTCGGCTCAACCGGCGCCGGTTCCGCAACCGTCTCCTCGGCGATCCCGATGATGATGCCAAGCGGCTGTTCGGCGTCAAACTCAAAGACTTCTGTCAATCCGTCCGCATCGATGGCCAGCGACTCAAGCACCGCGTTCTCGAGCGTGAAGTCATAGACTACGAACCGCTCGGCGCCGGTGATCACATACCCATCGGGGACGGCGACACGAAGCCGGTAGTTGCCCGAGTGAAGCTGCCCGTAGGACACGCCGATTTCGTCCGACGTAGTAGTAGCGATCAACGTGCCGTCTTCGGCCAGGATCTCAATATCAACGCCCGGTGCTCCGGGTTCGTTGTCATCGGCTATTCCATCGCGATCAGCATCGTAGTAAGTGCCGACGAAGATGTTGGGCCAGTCCTCGGCCACCATGAAGGGAAGATCGAATGTGACTGAGGGCTGGTCGGGGCCGAGCTCGAAAAACTCCGAGTAGCCCTCATCATCAAGGTCTTCGGTGATCCAAACCCATTCGGTCCATTGGAATCGCAGCCGGTAGGTTCCCGCTTCCAAGTTTTCAAAAGCGTAGCGGCCAAATCCATCGGTGACGACGGTTTGGAGGACGCTGCCGTTTTCGGCCACCAACTGGACTTCAATGCCTTCGGCCCATTCATCGCCCATTTCGGGGCTGAACTCGCCGTCGCCATAGTAATCGCCCCAGACCGAGCCGCTCACCGTGTAGCTAGCGGCCACAGCCTGGTCGTCTACCCGTTGCACTGGAGCGCTCTCGACGGGCTGCTCCACCGTAGCTTCTACCCGGGTCTCCGGATCGGTATCGACGGCCGCTTCCGGCGCCGCTTCGTCCACCGCCGGTTCTGTGGCGGTCTCGTCCCCGCCACCAGTTTCGTCTTGCCCAGGGGGCTCTATCGCCTCGCCGTCCTCCTGCTCGGATCCGGGCAGGGCTGATTCGAGGGCATCCCGCATGAGGGACCGTTCGGGGCTCTCCTGCGCAGCAGAGGTGACGGACTCCGTGGGCGTTTCCGGCAGTTCCGCGGCGAGCGCCACGGGAGCCGTTCCGACGCCAAATGCTGCCATTGCGGCAACCGTGGACAGAGCGGCCGCAGAGCGGAAGCGGCCCAGCTGAGAACCCGATGACATTCGTCCCCCTACGCAGCGGGGAACAGCGCCGGCGGCGCACGAAAATAGACGGAAATCCCCAACCTGAGGACAAGCATAAGCCAGAGGAGCTGATCCGTTTAACCGACGGTGCCCCGCCGGATTGAACCAGTGGGGCACTTCGCGGCTCGGGTTACACGCGGCCGCCGCCTTCGGTGTCGTCCACCCGGTTCGCATCGTCCTTCAGATGCGCCTTGGCGTCGGCAACCTTGTCCTTGATTTCGCCTTCGGCCTGCTGGGCGTGGCCCTTGGCTTCCCGCGACCTGTCGTCGGTGGCCTTGCCGACCGCCTCGTTGACCTTGCCCTTGACCTTGTCTTTCGCAGCCTCGAACTTGTCGTCGACTCCCATGACCAATCCCGCCTTCGCGATCGTTCCTGGCGTTGCGCCGGGCCGGGAAAACCGTCCCACTGTGAACACTAGTCCCCTTACCCGCCGGATGCAGCCACCGCCGTCGTCAATGGTGGCGGAGCGCTCCGGAACAGGGAATAGTGGGCGACAACAGGCCCACCACCTGCGCATCCGACTGCACCTACAGGAGGAAGAACACCATGGAGTTCGCCCAAGACGACGCCGGCGACCTGATCATCGGCGACGTGAGCAAGCCCGGCGGCCGCGCACTGAGCATCGGCATCACCGGCATCACCGGGAACGAGGTGCTCAGCCTCAGCTGGGTCGAAACCGGCGAGACGCTGAATTTGACGCTGGATGAAGCCGTGCGGTTGCGGAACGAAATAGACCACATCATCCGGGACCGGCATCCCGCCGGGCAGTCCTAGCCCTGCACGGCCGGCGGCGCCACGAGCACGCGGTGCTGCCCCTCGCAGAGATACACCGCGAGCGTGCCCTCCGGGACCGGGCCCTCGGCCACCCATTGGCTCTCCCCGAGCTCCCGCAGCGCCTGGCCGCACATCGGGCAGACCCGGGCGCCGTCCTGTTTTCCAGCCGATGGTGCGTCCGTCATGGTGCTCCTTCCGCACGCGGTGGTCGGGTGGCTCCAACCTACTGCGTCCGGGACGGGCGCGGAACCTCCGCCGCTACATCCGTTTTCGACGGCGGTGCAGGAGACCGCGCGGGAAGTTACGGGAGCGCTCGTCCGCGGGCGGCGACCCAGAGCGAATACCATTCGTGCCGGCTCATGGCCTCCGCCACCCGCCCGGCGCCGGCGCAGGCCCTGATCCGCCCGGGGTTGCTGGTTCCGAGGACCGGCCGGATCCGCGCGGGGTGCCGCAGCAGCCAGCCGAGCACAACAGCCTCGGGCGCAGTGCTTTTCTCCTCAGCCAGCGCGGCCACCAGCGCTGCGGCAGCCGCGTCCGGCCCGGTCTCCGCGGTGCCGGCGGCGCCGCTGTAGCGGCCTTGCGCGAGGGCACCCCAAGCCTGCAATTCGATTCCGTTGACCTGGCAATACTCCACCGTGCCGTGCGGAAAACCGATGTCGGCTGCCTCGTCATGGTTGACCAGGACACCCGATTCCAGCCAACCGCTGCGGTGCAGGCTCATTTCCAGCTGGTTGGCTGCCAGTGGCTCCGGGAGCGCCGTCTGCAGCCAGCGCATCTGCTCCGCGGACATATTGGACACCCCCAGCCGGAGGACCTTGCCGGCTTCCTTCAGCTGGGTGAATGCCTCGGCGATCTCTTCGGGCCGGGCCAGCGGATCGGGGCGGTGGATCAGCAGCGTGTCAAGCTGTTCAACGCCCAGCCGCAGCAGGCTCGCGTCAACCTGGGCCCGGATCCATTCGCGGGAGGAATCGTACTGGCCGACCTTCTCCGGGGCGGGCAGCCGGATGCCGCATTTCGTTTGCAGCCGGATGTCCTCCCGCAGCCCCGGGCGCTCGGCCAAGACCCGCCCGAAGACGGCTTCGGCCTTCCCGTGGGCGTAAATGTCGGCATGGTCGAAATCCCGGATTCCTGCCTCGAGTGCAGCATCCATCGCCTCGTGCGCTGCCTGGACATGCGCTGCTTCCAATGGGCCGGTCCCCCAGCCCCCGCCCAAACCCATGCAGCCGAAGATCAGCCGCGATCCGCCGTCGTCCATGTCCCCTCCATCCCGCCAGCTGTCCCGCTACTGTCCAGCAGCCGGGAAACCCGCCGCTTCGACCATAACCGCCGGCGGGACGACACGCCGGACGTGGCGGCGTTCCGCTGCCCGCTGCTCAGCGGGGGCTGAAAATCAAGGCGGTTCCAGTGAGGAGGAACAGCAAGCCGGCAAGGCTCAGGCTCAGCAGGACCGTCCGCATGGTGCCGAAGGACTCCCCGGCCCGCCTTGGACGCGAGAAGTTGTACATAATCGTCGGAAGACCCAGCAAAAAGCCGACCACGATGAGGGCTATCGCCAGCTGCATGGCCCAAGCCTAAGGGCCGCCAAGCTGCAGCGCACCCGCCGGTGGTGCATGGGCAGACTGAGCCCGGGATGTGCCGCAGACCTAGCGAAAATTCAAGTCGAGCCGGCTAGCGTGGCCGCCATACCCGACTGCAGGAGCATCCGGCACCAGGGAGGGCCCCTTTGGAGACTATGAAGCTCGGCCTGCTCGCTGCGCTGTGGTTCCTCGTCTTCATGCTGGCCGCCCGCGCATTCGAGGACGCAGGAGTGCTTCAGCAGGGCTTCTTCCACGGGTTGACAGTCCACAAATGAGCCCTGCCGCCCAGCATCGGGCGGCAGGGCCTGTTGGTGGGTCAGGACATCTGCATGGGCTTCCGGGCGGAAACGTGTTCCACCATCTCGCCCACCTTTTGTTCCGTGTAATTGCGCGCGATGTCGCCCTGGCTGACGATGCCCACCAGCTTGTGGTCGGTGATGACCGGCAGCCTCCGGACCTGGTAGCGCTCCATCATCTGGATGGCTTCGTCGATATTGGCATCCGCGTCGATCCAGTGCGGCTTGCCCTGCGCAAGGTCGGCCGCCTGCATTGCCTTGGCGTCCTTGCCCTCGGCGAGGCACTTCACCACGATGTCGCGGTCGGTAATGACGCCCTTCAGCATGCCGTCGTCGCCGCAGATCGGCAGCGATCCGCAGTCCAGGTCTTTCATCATCCGGGCAGCGTCTTCAAGGGTCTGATGTTCGCGTATACACTGGCAATCCGTCGTCATGAATTCACGTACGGCGCTCATCACTCCTCCTTCATCGATGGGGATATCGACGCCGGAGCCTCGGCGCCAGCGCCGATATGTCCAGACTATGCCCGAAAGCGGCGGCGGGAACAGGCCCCTTGGCGCCGACCGCGGTGCCCCTCCTCGCGGAAGGAGGCACCGCCGTCGTTATTGCGGGTTCAGTCCTGCGGCTCGCCGAGGCCGAAGTGCATCAGGTCCTCGCCGACCACGAGATTGCCGCTGAATCCGACCTGGGCCTTCTGCCATTTCTCCATCGGAGTGTTGCCGGGCACCAGATGCGTGAGGACCAGTGTGTTGACGCCTGCCTTCTCCGCCTGCGGGCCAACTTCCTCGATCGCGGTGTGTGCTGCGAGCATGTGCTGCATCAGGTTGGGGTCCGGCTTGGGCGAATCCGGGCCCATCAGTCCGTCCACCCAGTCCATATCGATGCATTCGTGCAGCAGGAGGTCCGCCCCTGCCGAGATGGTGACGAGGTTGTCGCAGACGCCGGTATCGCCGGAGATGACGATGGAGCCGTCCGGCGTGTCGAAGCGGAAGGCGAAAGCCGGGAAGATCGGCCGGTGGTCCACGAGGATGGCGGTCACGCGCACGTTTTCGTCCCGGTAGATCTCGAACGGCTCCATGGCCGGGGTGGGATTGCCGTTGGGATCATCCCCGCTGCCGACAGGCAGTTCGATGTCGTGGAACTCGAAGACTTCGCGCAGGTCCTGCTTGGCGTTATCGCGCATCCGGTCGTTGATGTCCAGGGCGTAGGCCTGCAGCAGCTTCTCCGACGACTCAACCAGCCCCGGAGTCGGCGACTCGGGGTGGAAGACCTCGGGCAGGTGCTCCCGTTTCTCCTCGGCGAAGATGGGCGGCAGGATTCCGCGGTCGCCCGGGCCGTGGATCTGGATGGGCTGTCTCAGTCCGTCGGAGCCGTTGTGCCAGGCCAGCAGCAGCAGGTTCGGGTAGTCCACCATATGGTCGGAGTGGTGGTGCGTGATGAACACGGCCCGCATGTTGTCCAGGCCTTTCTGGAAGCCGGCCGGGCCCAGCCCTGACTTGCGGAACTGCGGGCCCCAGCCCTCGCCGCAG
The DNA here is from genome assembly GCF_000328305.2 of Arthrobacter crystallopoietes BAB-32. GTDB lineage: Bacteria > Actinomycetota > Actinomycetes > Actinomycetales > Micrococcaceae > Crystallibacter > Crystallibacter crystallopoietes_A. The sequence goes on from NZ_ANPE02000184.1 coordinate 5,772, forward strand.
TCGATCAGGTAGACCGCGCCGTTGACCGTGATCGCGGTGGAGATGCCGGTACGGTCCGAGCCGTCCCACCACGGCGGGCCGCCGGCAGTGCCCAGCAGGGTCACCCGGGTGCGGTACTTGGCGGCTTCGGCCGCCTCCAGGGGCAGGTATGTCTTCGTCATGCTCGTGTCTTTCTCGTGGTGCCGTCAGCGGATGGTGGCGTGGGACTTGGCGGACTGGATCAGCTCGAACACCTCAGCGCGCAGCCGGGCGTACTCGGGCAGCAGCTTGGTGTCGCGCTGGTTGCGGGGCTGCGGCAGGTCGACGGCGATGTTCCGGCTCACCGTGGTCGGCGCGCCGGACAGCACAACCACCCGGTCGGCTAGGTAGACGGCCTCGTCGATGTCGTGGGTCACGAACACCACCGTCATGTCGAACTCCTGCCGTACCCGGAGGACCAGGTCCTCGAGTTCGATCCGCGTCTGCGCGTCGACGGCCGCGAACGGTTCATCCATCAGCAACACGTCCGGCTGGTAGGCCAGGCCGCGGGCGATGGCGGCGCGCTGCTGCATCCCGCCGGACATCTGCCACGGATACAGGCTGCCCTTGCCGCCCAGGCCCACGGCCTCCAGCACGGATTCGATCCGCGCGGGCCGCTCCGCTTTGGCGAACTTGTTCTTCATCGGCAGTTCCACGTTCTGCCACACGGTCATCCACGGCAGCAGCGAGCGGCTGTAGTCCTGGAACACGACCGCGAGTTTCGCCGGCGGCTCGGTCACCTGCTGGCCCTCGAACACGGTCTGCCCGCCGGAGGGCTCGAGCAGCCCGGCCATGCACTTGAGCAGCGTGGTCTTGCCAGAGCCGGACGGGCCGACCACGCAGACGAACTCGCCCCTGCAGATCTCGAAGTCCACGCCGGCCAGGATCTGCACGTGTCCGTAGTTCTTCTGCAGCTCCTGCAACTGGAGCAGGACTTCGGCATTGACGACGGCGGCGCCCGCCTCGGGCGCGGTGCGCGCTTTGTCCTGGGGGTACGTTTCGGTCATTTTCATGCACCGCTTCCTGTAGTGGCGAGCAGCCCGGCCTGCCAGCGCAGGACGTACCGCTCCAGACGGATGAAGATCAGGTTGGCGAGGTAGCCGAGCAGGCCCAGCACCAAGGTGCCGGCCCAGGTCTGCGGGACGGCGAACGTCTGCTGCGAGTTGAGCACGTAGTAGCCGATGCCGTTGGTCGAGGCCACCATTTCCGAGACGACGATCAGGATGATGGACATCTGCAAGGTGGTGCGCAGGCCGGCGAAGATCTGCGGTCCGGCGTTGGGCAGGATCACGTAGCGGATCTTCTGGGCCCGAGTCAGCCGGTAGGACCGCGTCATTTCCGTCAGCTGTGGGTCCAGTGAACGGACGCCGTCGATCGTGTTCAGCAAGGTCGGCCAGACGGCGCCGAAGACGATGATCGCGATGTTCATGGACGGGCCGATGCCGAACAGCAGCAGTCCGAGCGGCAGCAGGACCGGGGGCGGCAGCGAGCGCAGGAACTGGATGATGGGTTCGGCGGCAGCCCGCAGCGCCGGGTACATGCCGATGATCAGGCCCAGGCCGATGCCTGCCAATGAGGCGATGAGGAAGCCGGCCAGGAACTTGCCGATGCTGGGCAGCAGGTGTTCGGCGAAGCCCGGACCGAGCCAGTCTTGCCGCAGCGTTTCCAGGATCGTCTGAAGCGGCGGGAAATACAGCGAAGTGCTGGCGGCGGAAGCGAGCCACCAAGCTGCCAGCAGGCCGGCGGGCAGCCAGGCCCGCAGCAGGAACAGCCTGGTCCCTGCGCCGCGTTCCGTGCTCCGGCGGGTTGTTCCGGGAGTGCTCACAGGTTTCCCTCCTGTCGGACGGACGGATGCCAGAACAGCAGCGGCTTCTGCACTGCGCGGAAGGCAGCATTGATCAGCAGGCCGAGCAAGCCGGCCGCGATGACCAGCGCGTACATCTCCGCCAACGCACCAGCGGACTGCGCGACGACGATGTTCTGGCCGAGGCCGGCGGCGCCGCCGATCATCTCGGTGACGACGGCGATGACAATGGCGATGGAGGCCGAGATGCGCAGGCCGGTCAGCGCAAAGGGCAGCACCGAGGGGAAAACCAGGCGGCTGGTAGTCAGCCACCAGCCCAGCCGGTAGCTGCGTGCCATGTCCGCACCGACCCCGTTGATCTCCTTGATCCCGTAGATCAGCTGGGTCAAGAGCGGCCAGATTGCGCCCATCACGATCAGGAACAGCTTCATCCCCGGGGACGGCCCCCAGAGCAGCAGGCCCAGCGGAATCAGCGCTACCGGCGGAATCGGCTTCAGGAACTCCATCAGGAACCAGGTCGATTCCTGCACCGGGCGCACCAGCCCGATCAGCAGCGCCAGCGGAGCTGCGATCACAGCGATCAGCAGCAGACCCAGCAGCGCCACCGAGACGGTGTTCCACACTGCCGCCCAGAACAGCGGTACCCCCAGTTGCCGGACGAACTCGGCCAGCACGGCCGACGCGGGCGGAATCGAGCCGGGCGGGAAGGCGCCCGCACGGGCCAGGACTTCCCACGCCGCGAGCACAGCCAGGACCGTACCGGCGCCCAGGACGCCCTTTCCCAACGAGCCGGCGGCGAAAGAGGTCCGGCCAGCGCTGCGGCGAGGTGCGCGTGGCCGGGTCGGCGCCGGAAGTTCACGAAATTGCGTCGTCGTCATTTCCACACCGCGCTTTCCACGTCCACGGCGCCGGGCAGGAAACCCAGCCTCTGCATCAGCTGCCCGGTGCTGGCCAATGCGTCGGTATCCAGCCGGTCGGTGTACATCGGCACGCGGATCTTGGCGAACACTTCCGGCGGCAGCTTGCCATACTTCGCCAGCACGGCTCCAACCTTCTGCGGGTCCCGGGCTGCTGCGGCGCTGCCCCGGTCGACAGCGCGGGCGAACTTCTCCACAATCTCCGGGTTGGTCTCGATGAACGGCTGCGCGGTGAAGATCACCGTGAACGTGCCATCCGGCTTCAGCGTCTGCGAGTACGGGTTGCCGAGCAGCTCAGCGCCCTGGGCCACGGACTGTGCGTAGAAGGGTTCGACCAACGACGCGGCATCCACCGCCCCGCGCGCCAAAGCCGGCAGCATGTCGGGAAACGGCATCGCCACAAACGTGACCTGGGACGGATCCCCGCCATCGGCCTTGATGGCTGCCGCCGCCGTGACGTGCACGATGGAGCTCAGAGCGTTCACCGCTACCGTCCGGCCCTCCAGATCCTTGGGCCGTTCGATGCCGCTGCCCGGCGCGGCCACCAGGGCCGAAGGATCCTGCTCCGGGTCGGCAGCGATGGACGTGCCGTTCGCCACGGCCTTGAGCGGCAGGCCCTTCTGCACCGCGCCGAGGAACGGCGGCACTGCCGCCGTTCCGAACTGCAACTGCCCGTTGATCACCGACGGAGCAATCGCTGCCGCGTTCTGCATGACCTGGGTCTCGACGTTGAGGCCTTCATCGGCGAAGTAGCCTTCCTCCGCGGCGATGTAGACCGGGGCGAAATCGGCGACGGGGATGACGCCGACCTTGATCGGGTCGTCGGGCCCCAGTTCGACGGCACTGCCGCGGCCCACGCCACAGCCGGCTGTCAGCAAGAGCACGAGCAGTGAGGCCGCCGCGGCGACGCACTTGCGGACCCTCATGGCACCTCGCTCCATTGCAAGGTGCGGATCGCGGCAGAAGTCATGGCTCCTCCTTGGATTGGGAACGGGAAGCAGGCACTGTGCTGCAGATCACTATTTAGGTTTCCGGACCGCGAGCCAGAGGACAAATATCAATTTCCAGACAACCCCATACAATGTGCGACTATGAACCTCCGCCAGCTCGAATACTTCCTGACAGTCGTGGCAGAAGGATCCTTCTCGCGCGCGGCCGCGGCATTGCACATGACCCAGCCGCCTCTGAGCCAGTCCGTCATCCAGCTCGAGAAGCAGTTGGGCGTCCAGCTGCTTCACCGCCATCCCCAAGGGGTGTCCACCACCCTGCCGGGGAGCTGCTTGCAAGCCAGGGACGTCAGCTGCTGCGCTGGAGCGAGCGGATCGAGGAGCAGGTCAGGATGCTGGGCCAGGGCCTGGCAGGCCGGCTGCATATCGCTTCCGTACCGACATTCGCCTGGACGCACCTGCCGCCGCTGCTGAAGGCCTACGCCGCGCAGGCACCAGCGGTCGCCGTCGAACTCTCCGACCCGGAACCGGCCGAGGTGCTGCGCCAAGTGGCAGGCGGACAGGCCGATGCGGGGTTCGTGGCGACAGCGACCCGGCTTCGCTGGCCACGTCCCACCCCGAGTTGGAGCTGGCCGCAGTCAAGGCCATGCCGCTGGTGCTGGTCCTGCCGCCGCGCCTTTCCGCCCTGCCCGACCCCGTGGACCTGACGGATCTGGCGGATGAAGCCTGGATCCTGCCCACCCAGATCTCCGGCTTTCCGGGCCTGCTCGAGCTGGCTGAACAGCTGTGGCGCAGCGCGGGCGCGCGCCCCGCCTCCATTCGCAGTGTCTCCACGCTGCAGACGGCTGTCCCGCTGATTGCTGCCGGCATGGGGATCAGCCTGATGCCCCGCTCGATCACGGACATCGCAGGCACCCGCGTCGAAGTCCGCAACTCCCTGCAGCCGGTGGCACCGCTCCACGCCGTGATGGTGTGGTCCCGGCAGCTCCCGCCGTCCCCCGTTTTGGAACTATTCCTGGGGGTTGCACAGCGCACGTACACTGGTGAACTATGATGCAGGCCACAAGCGGAGCGCGCCCGCACGGACTCACCCGGTTCTCCACCGTCGGGCTGCCCGGCGACCGGCGGATCGCGCTCTGGGAGGAGCACAACGCCCGGGCCCTGGTCGGGCTGCAGGCCAGGACGCTCAACGGCACCTCGCTCGAGGCCACCGAGCTGAACCTGAATCTGCCGAGGCTGCAGTTCGCCAGGGTGGCCGGGACCCCGCACGTGGTGGAGCGGTCCGCCCGCGAGATCGCCGCCTACCCTGCCGAAGCCGTGGTGGCCTACTTCGCGCTGGAGGGCGAGGGCTTCTTCTACCACCGCGACGGCTGCGAAATCCTCAAGCCGGGCCAAGCCATCCTCTACGACGCGGACCAGCCGTTCATGCGCGGCTTCTCGCATGGCTTGAACGAGCTGGCATTGAAGATCCCGCGCCGGACCCTGAGCGAATTCACCGGCCGCTCCGGGTTGAACCGCCCGCAGGTCTTCGGCTTCCGCACTCCGGAGGCCGGCACCGTGCACGCGCAGGCCCTGGCGGCTTCCCTCGCCGACGCTCTGTCCGGCCGCGCGAAGGATTGGGACCGGCTGGAAACCACAACGCTGGGCCTGCTGGCCCACATCATGGACGACGGCGGAACTCCCCTTGGGCATCTGGAGGCAGCGCGGGCATTCATCGCCTCGCATCTCGCCGACGCCAGCCTGTCGGCTGGCAGGATCGCCGCCGCTGTCGGCATCTCCGAGCGCCAGCTCTCCCGGATCTTCGCCGAAGCCGGCTGCAGCGTGCCGCGTGCCATTCTGGACGCGCGGCTGGAAGCAGCCCGTGATCAGCTCCGCTCCCCCGCAGCTGCCCGGCAGCCGCTGGCGGCCGTGGCTGCGCAGTTCGGCTTCACGTCGCAGCCGCACTTCTCCCGCAGCTACAAGGAGAGATTCGGCCTCACCCCACTACAGGACCGCATGGCCCAGCGCTGAAACAGCCGCAAAGGTTCGCAGCACAGCTCCCCCGTTACCGCCCCTCCCTCCCGACAGGAAGGCAGTCCATGAAACTGACCCTGACCGAGTTCCTGTCGCTGGACGGCGTATGCCAAGGGCCCGGATCACCGGATGAGGACACCAGCGGCGGCTTCACCCAGGGCGGATGGTTTGTCCCGCACATGGACGACGTGTTCATGCAGCAGGCGGCAGACTGGCTGGCCGAGGCAGATGCGCTGCTGCTGGGCCGGCGCACCTATGAGGAGTTCGCCCAGGCCTGGCCCAACATGCCGGACCCGGACGAGCCCTTCGCCCGGACGATGAATGGCCTCCAGAAGTATGTCGCTTCCAACAGCCTGTCGGAAGCCGGCTGGAATCCGGCAACGATCCTGTCCGGCGACGTCCCGTCCAAGGTTGCGGAGCTCAAGCGCCAGCCCGGCCGGGACCTGCAGATCCACGGCAGCGCACGGCTCGGCCAGTCGATGCTCGCCGCGGGGCTCGTGGACGAACTCCGGCTGGTCGTCGCACCCGTCATCGTCGGCAGCGGGCGGCGGCTGTTTCCCGACGGCAGCGCTCCCACCGGTCTCAAGCTGGTCCGCAATGAGTCCACCCCCGGCGGCCTGGCGATCCACGTCTACGAGACCACCGGCCGTCCCGAGTACGGAACGTACGAAGGGCCCGGCGAACACTGACCCTGACGCTCAGCCGGGGCGTTTTGCCTATTTCCGCCATCACCTTGCCGCTTTCCGCCGTGATGCACATCGCAGAACCAAGGCAGCACTGTGAACTGGAACACTCGATGGCAGTTGCCCGGAAAGCCCGGCCATCGAAGTGGAGTAGTTGCCATGGTGATTTTCAATGACGGGGTCGCTGAGACCGAAACCCCTGATTCCGCAGTCGTTGAGACGGATGTCCTGATTGTCGGTTCCGGTCCTGCCGGTTCGTCGGCCGCGCTGTTCCTGTCCTCGCTTGGGGTCCCGAACATCATGATCACCAAGTACCGCTGGACCGCGAACACGCCGCGCGCGCACATTACCAACCAGCGGACCATGGAGATCTTCCGCGATCTGGGCGTCGAAGAGCAGGTGCTCGCCGATGCCACCCCGCATCACATGATCGGCGATACGGTCTTCTGCACCTCGATTGCCGGGGAGGAAATCGGCCGCATCCTGACCTGGGGCAACCACCCGGCCCGGCATGCCGACTACGAGCTGGCCTCCCCCTCGCTGAACTGCGATATCCCGCAGACCTACCTGGAACCGATCCTGGTCAGGAACGCCACTGCGCGCGGCACGCAGACGCAGTTCAGCACCGAGTATCTCTCGCACACCCAGGACGCGGACGGTGTGAACGTGCGGGTGCTCAACCGCCTGACCGGGACGGAATACACCATCCGGGCCAAGTACCTGATCGGCGCCGACGGCGCCCGCTCCAAGGTCGCTGCCGACATCGCCCTGCCATACGAGGGCCAGATGGACATCGCCGGCTCCATGAACATCACGTTCAAGGCGGACATCGCCGAGCTCGTGGGCCACCGCCCGTCGGTGCTGTACTGGGTGGTCCAGCCCGGTTCGAACATCGGCGGTATCGGCGCCGGTCTGGTCCGCATGGTCCGGCCGTGGAACGAATGGCTGATCGTCTGGGGCTTCGACATCAACGAAGGCACCCCGGAGGTCAGCGAGGAGGACGCCCGGCAGGTGGTCCGCAACCTGATCGGCGTGCCGGACCTGGACGTGGAGATCACCGGCATCTCGCTCTGGGGCAACAACGAGCAGTATGCCACGCACCTGCAGAAGGACCGCGTCTTCTGCGCCGGCGACGCCGTGCACAAGCATCCGCCAAGCAACGGCCTGGGCTCCAACACCTCGATCCAGGATTCCTACAACCTGGCGTGGAAGCTCGCCGCCGTGCTCAAAGGCCAGGCCGGCGAGGACCTGCTGGAAACCTACTCGGCGGAACGCGCCCCGGTGGCCAAGCAGATCGTCACCCGGGCGAACCAGTCGGGACGCGAGTTCGTGAAGCTGTTCGAGGCCCTGGGCATCGACAAAGCGGAATCGCCCGAGGAGATGCACGCGCTGATCGAGTCCCGCAAGGACAACACTCCGGAGGGCGCGGCCAAGCGACAGGCCGTCCAGGAAGCCATGGAGATCAAGAACTACGAATTCAACGCCCACGGCGTGGAACTCGGACAGCACTACGTCTCCACCGCCGTCGTCAGTGACGGCACCTCCAAACCGGAACCCGCCCGGGACCCCGAGCTCTACTACCAGCCCTCCACCTACCCCGGCGTCCGCCTCCCGCACGCCTGGGTCGGAGACAACGTGAACAAGTACTCCACCCACGACCTGGCGCCGTACGGCCAGTTCACCCTCTTCACCGGCATCACAGGCGAGGACTGGACCACGGCCGCGCAGAAGGCCGGCGACCAGCTCGGCCTCACGGTCAAGACGGTCGTCATCGGCCCCGGCCAGGAGATCACCGACCTGTATTTCGACTGGGCAAAACTGCGCGAAGTCGCGGAAGACGGCGCCGTCCTGGTCCGCCCGGACAAGCACATCGGATGGCGTTCCGAGCGGCTGCCGGCAGATCCGGAAGCCGCCCTGAAGACCGCGCTGACCGCCATCCTGGACCGGGAGAACTGAGAATGAGCCTGACTTTTGAGCATGTGACGTTGGGGCAGCGGGTGCTGTTCGGCACCGGGAAGGCCCCGGAGAACCTGGCCGCCGAGGTTGAGCGGTTCGGCGCGCAGAAGGTGATGGTGATCGCCTCCGAGTTCGAGGCCGCGATCGCCCGGGAGGTATCCGCGGGCATCGACGTGGCCTTGGATTACGACGA